>JAKLEQ010000048.1 GCA_022711635.1 Methanoregula sp.
ATCTTGGACGCATGTTCGACATCGTAGCGGCAGGAGACGGGGACCTCGGCGATCTGAAGCCCAACATCGCTTGCCGCTTGGAGCATGGCGGACTCGATCCCGATACCGACCTCCTGCAGGGAGAGGGACTGGATGGCTCTCTTCGAAAACGCCCGAAAACCACTCTGGGAATCCGTGACGCAGGAGTGCGAGACCCTGTTCGTCAACACCGTGAGAACCTCCTGCCCGGCACGGCGGTACTTCGGGATGGCACTCTTTTTGTCCAGAAACCGGGACCCGATCACCATATCGGCAGTGCCGTCTTGGATCGGGACAATGAGATCGGGGATCTCATCAGGATTGTGCTGGCCGTCGGCATCGAGAAGGACGAGAATATCAGCTCCCAGCTCCTTCGCCCTGTTGAACGCATCGCGGATCGCCGCGCCTTTCCCGAGGTTCCGCTCGTGCGGAAGGACTAATGCGCCGGCTGCCGCTGCGACAGCAGCTGTCGCATCGGAGCTCCCGTCATCAATGACAAGGACGATGTCCGCGTTCTTCTTTGCCCGCAGGACGACGCTCCCGATCGCGATCTCCTCATTGTATGCGGGAATTGCGGCAAGGATCATGGAATAGTTCCCGTGGATAATATTCAGGATACATTGATTTTTTCGATGGTATACTATAAGAGATTTCGGGAACAGTAAAAGAACTTGGGAAGGAGATCCATGAAATAAACCGGCCATCCTGGGAGAATTTTCCTGAAGACAGCCATGAATTTCCCTGAAAAAGACAGTAATCCTGCGGATTCATTCGTCGTGTTCCGCCAGACCGAGGATCTTGGAAATCTTGCATAAAAAAACGAAAATACAAGAATCAATCGCCCGGAAAATAACATAATCCTTATATATAAATGTATGACAACAGTTCACTGCGGAGAGATTTATCCGACAATCCGGGTTCGTGGTACCATGCGCAAGGCAGAGTGGGTATTAGGAGAGGATGCCGATACATCGGTAATCGGTGTCATCCTTCTTGTGATGATCAGCGTCACCCTCGCAGCACTCGTCGCCTCTATCGCATTTAACATGGCGGCAAAGGACCTGCAAACCCGGGACGTTGCATTGACGGCACAACAGCAGGGGAGCGATGTCGTTGTCACCTGGCAGGGCGGGACGGATACCGACAAGGTCCATTCCTACGAGATCTTTGTCAACAACCAGATCCGGGCGTCCAACCTCCATGCTTATGCAGGGAATTATACGATATTAAGTCTCGACAAACCCGGAGGGATGAATAGGGTCATGGTTACGGCATATTTTGTCGACGGTGCCGGGCTCGTCGTTCTTGACACCTATGTCTGATCCTGTCAATCCCATCCTCTTATTCTGATTCCCTCTTTAGGAACACGTTCAATTTTCACAAATTCTTAATAATCTCACGAAATTTGAAAAAAAGGGTAAAATGTGAGTTTAACTTAACCAAATTATAATATATAGGTAACAAGCAAAGATTCCAAAAAGAATATTTCGTATTGGACGGACAATATGAAAATTGAGAATGCTGTTTCACCAGTCATCGGTACTATCCTCATGGTCGCGATTACCGTCATTCTCGCGGCCGTCGTCGCCGCACTTGTATTCAGTATGCCGGTGAATATGCAGAAGACCCGGCTTGTCACGGCGTCTGTAAGTCAGGAAGCGGATGATATCAGAGTAGTATATCATGGGGGTATCGACGACGGTCCTTTAATGTATATAGTAATTACAGCACCCGCGAATGATGTAACAGGGGGAGATTGCATCGGCACCAGCGATCCATGGTATCCCCTGGCAGAAGCCGGCGGCACAACAACCAATCCCCTAACACTGGTCTCATCAGCCACAGTCCCTGCCAGTCCCGCAAAACCGAATGTCGGCGCAGTCTATACATTGGAAGGTTGTGGAAGCGCCGCACGAAATCATGTCGTAATTATCGGACACTTCGGGGAAGGGACGGACCAGGTGATTCTCGATACGTTCGTCTGATTCATTACGCCCTTTTCTCGATTCTTTACCTGACACCCTTCAGGAACCTCTCTGGTTCACCCGCGAATCATTTCGCCACAGATTTATCCCTCAGGAAAAAATCCCCCATAGTACATGCAGCGCGAGGATGCCGGATCCGATCCCATCGCAACCGTCCTGATGGTGGCGATCGTTATCGTCCTTGCCGTTCTCATCCTCGTCATCTGCCTGGGTTTCCGGATCCCTGATTTTCAATTCGGCCCGGTTCCGGCGGTCTTCGTCATCACCAATGTCTTCCATGTCGACGATTACACCGGCGCGATGAACTATGACAGCCGGTTGATCGTGAAGAACGCCGGAACAACAACATTCGATAATGCCGGTCTCAGGGCGGCCATCTCTAAGAACGGCAAGCCCCTGAACTGCGTCATCTCGACCCTCAACGGGCACGATTTCATCAGCACGGTGCATCACGGGGTCCAGTGGATCGGGTACGCGGGAGTTGACGGAGAAACGTGGTTGCCGGGCGAGATGAGCGCAATTGATCTCACGGACGGCACCTTCCGCCCGGGCGACATCGCCCAGCTCGATATCATCGACAAGACCACCGGCGCAGTCATCTCCCGGCATGTCTACAGGGTTGGATAAAAAAAGAGATTCGAAAATCAATCTTCAAGTTTCTTAAAGACGCCTTTCTTGACCTTCAGGATCTTGCACTCCGGGCACCGCCACGTGTCCGGCAGGGCCTCAAAGGGGGTCCCCGGGGGGATGTTCTGCGTCTTGTCGCCTTTTGCCGGGTCGTAGATATAGTGGCATTCGAGACAGACCCAGCGTGCCGGTTTCTTCTTCTCTTCCATTTGGTATACTCCTTGTCCTGGAACGGAATACCGGATCAAAAATTGCAGTTCCCGGCATAAGAACCCGCGCCTCCCTGCACGCCTCTGCACGGCGTTTCAGGAGCCGGGGCAGGGCGGCAGGTGCCGGGCGCAGAGCCGGGCGACCCTGAGCGGCTCGGGGATCTTCCCTTCGAGAGTGAAGGCATCGCAGAGCCGTGCCGCATCCGCCTCCGGTAATCCCCAGCTCCGGAGAAAGACCGTCTGGCCGGTGGAGAGAACGAACGGGACGCGATCGCCGAGCTTCTCGTACGCAGAAAGCCGTTCATCATCGCCCGGGAAATGGTGTTGGATATCGGCAGAGAGCCCGTCAGACTCCTCATAGGTCACGCAGATCACGGGGATCCCGGTCGTAACGAAGACCCGGTCCGGATCAAGGACGTTGAACCACGCGATCACACACCCCGAGAGGAGGATCGCGTTGATGTCCTGCCGGTCCAGGTCCCTGACCATCGCAAGGACCGCATCCGTCGCGTCCGTCCCGCCAACGGTGACATCGTGAAACGCGAACCCGTCGATGATCCGATCCTTGCGCATCACGACGCCCGCAAGGGTCGAGCGGGAACGGCCCGAATAGCTCTCCGCGATTCCCAGCGCCCGCAGCCCCTTCTTGGGGATGTGCATAGAAGCACTTATGACCGACAGGTAAAAAATAGTATACCAGCATGAAATTTTCCAAAGATGAAGTCTGTGTCCTGATCCCCACCCTGAACGAGGAGCTCACGATCGGAAATGTCGTGAGGGAGTTCAGGGCAGCAGGGTACAACAACATCCTCGTCATGGACGGGAAGAGTACAGACAATACCGTCAAAAGCGCCCGGGAGGCCGGGGCACTCGTCAAGACGCAGTCCGGGAAGGGCAAGGGCAATGCCATCATGGAGGCCTTCGAGATCATCGAACAGCCCTACATCCTGATGCTGGACGGCGACGGGACCTACTCGGCAAGGGACGCCGAGAAGATGCTCACCCCCCTCTTCCTCGGCTTCGACCAGGTGATCGGGGACCGGCTCGTCAATGCCGAGGAAGGCTCGTTCTCGCGCCTCAACCTCTTCGGCAACCACATGGTCAACCTGCTCTTCAAGATCGCCCACAGCAGGGACCTCCACGACATCCTCTCCGGCTACCGCGCCTTCACCCGGCTCGCCATCCAGCAGATGCACCTCCGGGAGACCGGCTTTGAGATCGAGACCGAGATCTCGGTCGAGGCGGTGCGCAACGGGCAGCGGATCATGGTCGTTCCCATCAAGTACCTCCGCCGGCCCGGCACCGCGACCAAGCTCTCCCCGTTCCACGACGGGGTCAAGATCGTGAGCACCATCTACCGGCTGGCGCGGGTCAACAACCCGATGTTCTACTTCGGCCTGATGGGGGTCTTTACGAGCATCCTCGGGATGCTGATCGGGATCTACGTCGTCCTCCAGTGGATGCAGAACATCGAACATATCCCGCTGACCATCTTGACCGTCCTGCTGATTGTCGTCGGTGTCGAGATCTTCATGTTCGGCATGATCTCGGATATGCTGCTGGTCTTTCACCGGGAGATCATCCGGGAGATACAATTGCTGCAGCCGCCAAAACAGCAGAAATAGGATCCCCGCCGGATTCCAACTGGGATCTGATTTTGTTTCAGTAAATAATCCGGGATCCTCCCGTTTCAACACTTCACTCTTTTTCGAAATACCGCAAAAACGCGATCACCCGGCAGGCATGCTCCGCAAGGGACGTGAATGCATACGCCTGGTCGAGATCCTTTCCCCCGGCAAACGTGCCGTGACCCCGCGCGATAACAACCGGCGCACCGGCAAGCCCGTCGGCGACATTCCGGGCGAGCTCGTCCGTGCCCGGTTCGCCGGTAACGACCGGGATCCTCGGGCAGAACATCTTCCCCTCGGAATCAAGCGGGATAACCTCCTCCAGCCGGAGCGAAGCGGCAACGGCATAGGGGGGATGGGCATGCACGATTGCCCGGAACGGGGTCATCAGGTAGATATCCCGGTGCACCCGGTACTCGCTGGAAGCCTCCTTCGGCACATCACCTGAAAAAGGGACGAAGACCGGTTCACCCGGTTCGTCGAGATAGGCTCCGGTACGCTTGATGAGAAAGCCGGAACCGCCCTCACACACGCTCAGGTTGCCGAAGTTCGCCCCGACAAGGTGCTCGGCAACGAGCCGTCTCCCGATCCGGGCAAAATCATCCGCAGCCATTCGGGCATTCCCTTCAGTTTCGGGCAACATGGAAAAGAACGATGAGGGCACGGATCACTTGAACTGGATCCCGACGTCCCGCATCTTGTTGTACCGCGCGATGTTGAGGAGGAGCGGGGTGAGCGACTCCACCATCGCTGAGACGGCGAGCGGGCCGCCATCGAACGCCTGCAGCTTCGAGGTCGAGTTCACGATCTCCATCACCTGCCGCTTGGCGTCCACATCATCCCCGCAGACCGGAACAGCGTAGTGCAGTTCCTCGTCGAGCGCCCGCCATTTGTTGGCAGCGATGACGTTGAAGGCGGAGCAGACCCTGGCGCTCGCCGGGAGCATCTTTTTTACAAGAAGCGCCGCGGAGCCTTCCGGTGGCGGGACAAAGACGAAATAGTCCCTCTTTTCCATCGGGTTGACCGGGCTCACCACGATCTTATTCTCGAACCCATGCAGGGTTGCAATCGTCGCGGCTAGGTGCTTGAATGGGATGGCAAGGATCACGATGTCTGCACCATCGATCGCCTCCTGGTTCGAGACTCCCTTCAGGAAACAGGTCTGCCCCCGCTTCTTCAAAAGATCGATGGAGGCTGCGCAGCTCTGCTCCGCCTTCTCCTTCTCGCGGGAACCGACGATGACCTCGTACCGGGGGGCAAGGCGCATCGCCATCCCCTCGCCGATATCACCGGTCCCGCCAACGATGCCGATCTTCACTTATCCCACCAGCGGGCGCAGGAGTTTCTCGAGGGTCACCGCATCGGTCACGCCTTCCAGCCGGTGGACAACCTTCCCGTCCTTCTCGATGATGAGGGTCGGCACAACGGAAATCCCGTACTTCCCGGCAAGGTCCATGTGCTGGTCGACGTCGATCTTCTGGAAATCAACGGTGTCCCCCATCTTCTTGTGGAGGTCTTCGATGATCGGGGTCTGCATCCTGCAGGGGCCGCACCACGTTGCAAAAAAGTCATACAGTACCGGTTTTGTCATTCCGCACTCCGGAAGAGTTGTTGGTAAAAAAAGGGATAAAGGTATGCAATTATTTCGAGAGGATCGACATGATGATCCTGCCGTATGCGGGCCGCGTGATGATGACACCGACGAGAACACCCATGATGGTGATGATCGCAAATCCCTGCAGGGTGGTAAGCGGCATCACCATCAGCGGCACCATCGCGATGAATACCGTCGCAGCCGCAGCAATGATGATCGTGAGCGCACGGGAAAGCCTCTTTAAGTAGAGGTTTGGCGAGGGCACTTTCCCCTCGTGCAGGATCTCGTCCGTGATGATCACCAGCTGGTCGATCCCGGTCCCCAGAACCGCGATAAGACCGGCAATGGTCGGCAGGTCCATCTGGAACTGGATCGCCGCGATGAACCCGAGGAGGATGATCATCTCGGATGCATTGATCAGCACCATGGGGAGCACGATGCCCGGCTCGCGGTACCGGAAGTAGATGACGATCCCGACCGTGATCAGGGCGAGGATCCCGGCAAACAGCGACGTGGTCATGTTCTGGGTGCCCTGCTCGGCCGTAACCGTCCCACTCCCCGCGATCCTCACGTCGACAGGGAGCGCCCCTGCGTGGAGGTGGATCTTGAGTGTCTCAGCTGCTGCCTGCCCCGCGGCACCGGTGCCGGTCGTTGCCTGCCACTGCCGGTTGGGGGTGGTCGCGAGGCTCGCCGCCGCCGATGTGGCAAGCGGGGCGTCGAAGATCGTCTGGTTGTCCAGGATCATGATGAGGTGGTGGCTCTCGGGATCCGTCGTCGCGCCATATTTTATGGCGGCATCGCGGAGCGCCGCTGCCCCTGACTCGCTCAGGGTGAACGGGACGCTCCAGACATTACCCTCGGTTGCGGACTTCGTCTCGGTACCGACACTCGTTATCGCATCGCCCCAGAGGACATGATCGGTCTCGTTGCCGGTCGTCTGGATCCGGATCTCGAACTTGCCCTGTTTGCCCACGATCTCCCGGGCTTCCTCCATGTTGACACCGGCCATCTCGATCCGCACGTAGCGGGCGACGTTGTTGAGCCCGGCCAGTGTGTTCACCTTGGCGTCCTTTGTACCCATCGTGTTGATCTTATTCTCGAGGATGGTCTTGACCTCTTCCGCAGTGCTCTTGGAGACTCCCTGCTGATAGGAAGTGATCGTCGCACCGTTCGCGGCAAAGTAGGGTTCCAGCTCAGCCTGCGTGTAGTACTTCCGGATCTCGAGGTGGGTAGCATCGATTGCGGTGACTTCCGTATCGAGGCTCTTTGACAGGTTCGCGACCAGCTCGTCGATGGATCCGTCGGTCGTGAAGGTGATGACTTCAGCACGGTACTCCAGCTGGATCCAGGCCCCGTTCTGTAGATCGAGGCCGTACTGGAGGTTGGTCGTCAGTTTCCCGTTCTCGAAGTGCGGGTAGATGGCAACGACGGAGAGGATGATGAGTACGATAAGCAGTGCAACTCTCCAGTCAAGGAGGAGTTTTTTGATCTCCGCGGTCTTCATTTCCCGCCTCCCTTCTGCACGTACCAGCGCAGGATTGCTGCATTGGTGAGCCACGTGTTCAGGACATCGGCAGCAAGCCCGATGAGGAGCACGGCGGATATCTCCCACATGATCGTGACCCCGCCGATCCATGAGGCAAGGAACATTGCGGTGATGGCGGCAAAGGTCGTCGAGGTCATGATCATCCCGGTATGGAACGCCCCGGCAAGCTTATCGGGCAGCTTCCCCTGCCGCTTGAGGACACGGTTGGTCAGGAGGATGTCGGAGTCCACCGAGTACCCGATCAGCATAAGGAGCGCGGCAGTCGTCCCGAGCGTGAGCTGGATACCGACAATGTTCATGGCTGCTGCGGTCATCGCCATGTCCGCAAATGCCGATAGGACGACGGCTATCGAGGGGATAAACGTCCGGAATGTGATGAAGACAACGACCGACATCCCGATGAAGGAGATGATGAGCGCAAGCACCGCCATCGACTGGTTGCTGCTGCCGAAGGTCGCATCGATGGAACTGACGGCTTCATGGTCCGGGTAGTTCTGTGTTACCACACCGTTCAGTGCGGCAAGCGTTGCCTCGTCCATCGGCCCGAACTGCAGCTGCTTCCCGGTCGGCCCCTCCTTGACGGACGAGAGCGGGTACCCGGTAAAAACGGCCCGTATCTGGTCGTCCGTCTGGGTTGTTACGACCGTATAGGAATATCCCCCGGCATACTCGATGCCGGGCGTGACCGGCATGCCGGTCGACACCATGTTGAAGGCGAGCAGTACCAGCGAGAGCCCCAGCAGGATGGCCGGGATCGCCATCAGCTGGCCGGTGGAGTACTTCTCGATATTGTACTTGACCATTCCCATAGGTTACACATCTGTTTACCATCGATTATAAAACAACATGCGCGGGGATTTTCCCGCGATCGCGAACAGGGGCGGGCATTCACGGAGGAAAAACCACCGGCAGCCCTGCCGCCGGTGAAGGAAAGACTGCACGTGCACGCGGGAAAATAACGTCCCTGAACGAAACTCCAGGAGCAATCCGGGAGGAAACCGGGCGCGCAGCACCCCGGTTCCACGGATCCGCGCACGCTGGAAACGGAGAATGCCCGAATAAAGAATCCGAAACGTTTATATAATGAACGTTGCGTATGTGAAGCTATGAGATCTCCGCACGAGATCGCAAGGGTCATTGAAGCGCGCCTCCGGTCCTACCTCGCGCGGGACAAGACCGGCCTTCGGCGCGAACTGGTCCGGCTCTTTCTCCGGGCCAGGTCGATGACGATCGCGGACATGGTCGGAGAACTCCAGAAGGAGTTTGCCGTCACCTTCCACGCGATTGCCTCGATGGTAGGGATTATCGCTTCGCGCATCGGCATCCTGCACATTACGAGGAATGCCGACGGCGTGAGCACGTACGACCTGAAGGAAAAGTATGTCGACATCGTAGTACGGATCGCAGGCACAGCATAAGCCTCCGGCACCGTACCAGCATTTTTTTTAATCCGGATTTCCTACGTATTGAGCATCATGTGTCCCCGCTTGGATGAGAGTTCCGTCTTGCGCGATGTTATTATCGAACCCGAGGTCCTGGATTATATCGCAAAGCGGGGAGGGGACTACCGTATCTGCACATCGTGCGGGGGTCCAATCCTCCTGCCGGTGAAGGTAAAACCCCCGAAATCCTCCGACCTCATTCTGCGGGCCGGGAAGAGTATGGTCTACGTCTCGATCCACCAGGCGAGGTACCTGCACGCCATCCGTTCGGACATGGTCCCGTTCTACGACGATCCTGAGTTCGCTGGATCCGATGTATGAGCTTCTCCGAGCTCCCCCATACTGCTGATGTAAGGATACGCGCCAGGTCCGAAACCCTCGAAGGCATCTTCTCGGACCTCACCGATGCCCTGATGCAGGTGATGTATGGCAAATTTACCGCCATTAGAAGCGAAACCCTCGTCGTGAAGGAGGTCAGGGTCTCCGGGGATGATACGGCATCGCTCCTCTTCAATTACCTCTCGGAAGTGCTCTTCCTCACTGAGGTCGGGGGGATCGTATTTGTCCGGGCGGATGTCCGCGTTACCGGAAACAAGCTGCACGCCAGGCTCTTTGGGGAAGTATTCGATCCTGCCCGCCACTCCGGCGGAACGGAAGTGAAGGGGATCTCCTACTCGGGACTTGAGGTACGGAACGATGCGAACGGCTATATTGCAGAGATCGTATTTGATGTATAGGATCGGGACGGGGGTGTGAGGATGCTTGCAGGTGTCGTGCAGAAGGGAGAACTGGAATGGGAGGTACCGATAGGCTTTGTGCCGGGCATGCGGGTGCCAGGGAAGTTCTATCTCTCCGCCCGGCTGGAAGAGATCCTCGAAGAGGGGGCAGTCCGGCAGCTCGCGAATGTCGCGACGCTCCCCGGCATCCTCTGCTGCTCCCTTGCAATGCCGGATATCCACTGGGGGTACGGCTTTCCAATCGGAGGGGTGGCTGCCTTCGATCTCACGGAAGGCGTCATCTCCCCCGGCGGTGTCGGCTTCGATATCAATTGCGGGGTCCGGCTCCTCGCAACCCCCCTCGGGCAGAGGGACGTCGCCGGGAGGCGCGACCTTATCGATGCGATGTACCAGGCAGTCCCGACCGGGGTAGGCGCGAAGAGTTCACTCAGGATGGATGCAAAAACCCTCGACGGGATGATGATGAAGGGAGCCCGGTACGCGGTTGAAGCCGGGTACGGCCTCCCCGGCGATCTCGTCCGGTGCGAGGAGAACGGGTTTATGAAAGCTGCCGATGTGAAGGCGGTCTCCGGAAAAGCCCGGCAGCGGGGGGTGCCCCAGGGGGGGACCCTCGGGTCCGGGAATCATTTCCTCGAGATCCAGGTCGTGCGGGAGATCTACGATCCTGAGGCGGCAAAGGCCTTTGGTCTTGCTGAAGGGCAGGTCTGCTGTATGATCCACTGCGGCTCGCGGGGGCTCGGCCACCAGGTCTGCACGGATCACATCAAAATTCTCGAAGAATCTACCAGGAAATACCATATCCGGCTCCCCGACCGCCAGCTCGCCTGTGCACCGATCGGTTCCCCGGAGGGAACGGCGTATTTTGGGGCAATGGCAGCGTCCGCAAATTACGCGTGGGCGAACCGCCAGGTGATCACGCATGCCGCACGCAACGTCTTTAAAAAGCTGTTCCGGATCCCCCACGAGGAGATACCGCTCATCTACGATGTCGCCCACAATGTCGCGAAGATCGAGGAGCACACGGTCGATAAGAAGAAGCGGATGGTCTGTGTCCACCGCAAAGGCGCCACACGGGCATTCGGCCCGGGCTGCCCGGACATCCCCGCGGATCTTTCCTCCATCGGGCAGCCGGTCATCATTCCCGGCAGCATGGGGACGCCCTCGTTTGTCCTGAAGGGGACCCGGGGGGCGATGGAGAAGACCTTCGGCAGCACCTGCCATGGGGCCGGCCGGGTCATGAGCCGGTCGCAGGCAAAGAAAAAAATCTCCGGGAAGGAGATTGCCGAGAGCCTCGCCCGGCAGGGCATCTATGTCCGGGCGCCCAACGAGGCGGCGATCTCCGATGAAGCCCCGGACGTGTACAAGCCGAGTTCCGAGGTCGTCCGTGTCGTCCACGAGGCGGGAATCTCCCGGCTCGTGGCCCGGCTGGATCCGGTCGGGGTGATCAAGGGGTGAGCTGCCGGGCGGGATTCGTCTGGGAGACCTCTCAGCACTTCTGCAGGTATCTCGAGGAGTGCGGGATCGCCTGCGAACTGGTGACCCCCCACATGCTCGCCGCCCCGTTCTTCCGTGGCACGTTCAACTGCCTGATCATCCCGACAGGAT
>JAKLEQ010000049.1 GCA_022711635.1 Methanoregula sp.
CCCCGAAGATCCAGAGGTAGAGCATGTTGCCGGCGAGGTGGAGGAACCCGGCGTGCATGAACATCGAGGTGAAGATCGTGACTGCGTCCCCGGCAGGGTCCGCCATGAACCGGGCGGGGACGAACGACCATGCCACGATGAAGTCTTCGCCGCCGACGAGCTCGAAGAAGAAGACGAGGACGTTGAGGGCAATCAGCGCATACGTGACGTAGGGAGTGAGCCTGCGGGAGGTGTTGTCGTCGCCGAGGGGGAACATGGGAGTTCTTTCACCATTCCGGGGAGTCCGGTCCCGGAATCCTGTTGCGGAGGTGAAACCCCGTACACGATAAATTGACCGGGTCTGTCCGGTGGGCCGGAGATGATCCTGTCGGAAGGGTGCTTTGAGGTGCCGATTTCTGCAAAATCTCCAAAATTATCTTTCCAAAACTTCAAAAATCGAAAATAACTGATAATTTTCAACAGGAATTATCTTATACTTTTAAGATAAATTGTTGTTTTATGTGCATAAAGGTATCAGGGATTCTTTCAAGGGATCCCCTCCAGATACGAAATGAACCCAAACGGGAAACGAGAGAAAAGGTCAGTACTGCTGACGATACCGAGTATATTGTCTTCTCAAAAGTCCTGCCGGTGAACACCTAGCCCGGTCATTGTTCTGCGAACGGTATCCGAAAACCCCCCTTCAGCCAGCGTTCAGCATCTGTTTTCCTGCGAGCCGTGCCGGCGGCAACACGAGTGACCGGTCCGTTCTCCGGATCCGGGCCAGGGCATTGCCTGTTACCGGTGCGGGACTTCCTGCGGGCCGTCCGTCAGGTCCCGGACCGACCCGATGTACGATTTGACGGAGCCGTCGGGGTTCTTCTGGATCATAATCGTGATCAGGGAGTTCACAACCGAACCGTCGAGCCGCCGGAACCGGAGGGGATATTCCCGGATGAACCCGGCCTGCCTGACCTTTTCGAGGAAGAGCGCCCGCTCATCCGGGTCCGCGTACAGGTCCGCGGCGGATGCGGCGAATACCTCGTCCCGGCTCTTTGCACCCATGTGCTGCATCATGGCATCGTTGAAATCGATGAACCGCCCGTCCGGTGCCGTGATGAAGACGGAATCGAGCGTTGTCCTGAAGAAGAGGTGGTACCGCTCCTCGCTCTCTTTGAGCGCATTCCCGGTCCGTTCGCGGTCCGAAACGTCCCGGACTGTCCCGGTATAGGACCTGACCGAGCCGTCCGGGTTCTTCTGGACTATCACCGTTGCGAGCGCATCGAAGACCGTTCCGTCGAAGCGTCTGAACCGGATCGGGTACTCCCGGGCAGACCCCTCCCGTTTCAGGATCGCGAGATAGGCGTCCCGCTCCCGCTCGTCGGCGTAGATCTGCAGGACATTCGTATCAAAGACTTGTTCCCGGTCTGTGGTATGGAGGTTGGCCATAACAGCATCGTTGAAATCGATGAACCACCCTTGTGCGTCCGTGATGAAAACCCCGTCCAGCGTGGTCCGGAAGAACGAGCGGTACCGCTCCTCGCTCTCGCGGAGCGCATCGCCAATCCGCTTCTGTTCGGTAATATCCCGGAGCGTGCCGATGAACTCTTTCACGGAACCGTCCGGGTTCTTCTGGGGGACGATTGTAATGAGGCCGTCGAAGACTGTCCCGTCCCGCCGCCGGAGCCGGACCGGATACTCCTTGACGTACCCGTGCTGTTTTACATGGTCGAGGAAAGTATCCCGGTCGCCGGGATGCTCGTAGACCGAGGTGACGGATATGGCGTTGACCTCATCCCTGCCGGCATACCCGAACAGTTCCACGAGGGCATCGTTGAAATCGATCCAGTGCCCGTCCGGCGTCGTGATGAAGACGGCATCCCGCGTGGTTTTAAAGAACTGGCGGTACCGCTCCTCGCTCTTTTTGAGCGCATCCTCCGCCAGTTTGTGCTCGTGGATGTCGGTGATGAAGTTCAGGGTCGCGGGACGCCCATCCCATGCGATAGCGACAGCGTTGAGCGCGACCCACCGGATCGCCCTGTCTTTCCGCAGGACGCGGAACCGGTAGCGGGACGGGATATCCCCGCCGGCGATCCTCTGTTCGTACCGTTCCAGGAGCAGGGCGCGGTCGTCCGGGTGGACGAACGTGACGAACGGCTGGCCGATGAGTTCCTGTTCCTGGTACCCTGAGAGCGCGACGGCCATGGGGTTCACCATCCTGACCAGCCGGTCCTGGGTGACGTAGATCCCCTCGCTCGCGGTCTCGATCAGGTGCCGGTAGTCCCGCTCGCTTTTGAGGAGGGCGAGGTCCGCACGCCGCCGCTCGATGGCGTGCCGGATCTTGTGGGCGAGCTCGGCGAACTGGGCGGTCGGTTCGCCACCTTTCTGGAGGTAGAAATCGGCGCCACTGTTGAGGGCCTCGACCACGACCGCCTCGCGCCCCCGCCCGGTGAAGATGATGAGCGGGGTCGTATTCCCGCAGGAACGTAACTGCTTCAAAAAGCTGATGCCGTCCATCCCCGGCATCATGTAGTCTGCGACAATCGCGTCGTACGGTGCCGATGCCAGCCGTTCCAGCGCCGCAGCTGCAGACGTCAGGGTATCGACAGCAAAGATCCTGTCTTTTTCCAGGAAGATCTTCCCGATCTCCAGAAGGCCGGGCTCGTCGTCGACATACAGGATGCGGTACATGATGGCCGGGTTAACGTTACGTAGTTGTCTGATTACCTCAGGAGAGATTTAATACCGGCGGTCTGTCAGGCGGACGCATTTCGCGGGGGCACCTGCCGGCCTGGCGGGTGAGTTCGCCCTTTCACGCCATGTACCGGCCTCCACCCCCCGGCAGGATCACGGCGAACGGATCCCCGCAAACCCAACGGGAGGGACGGTTCACCGGACCGACCCTGTGTACGGGTCAGGTCCCGCGATCCGGTTGGTTCACCGTGATTTTTCCGTGCGCCACATCCCCTTCGGGACCCGGATCTCGAACCGGGCCCCGTTCCCCGCAACGCCCGTCTCGGTGATTGTTATCCCGGTGATATCGAGGATCTCCCGGACCAGGAAGAGCCCGAGGCCGGTATGTTTGCCGTGCCCCCGTTCAAAGATCTTCTCCTTATCTTCATCGGGGATGCCCATCCCGTTGTCCTCCCAGAGGATGGTGAGGGTATCATCCTCCGTCCCGCAGGAGATGGAGATCTCCGAGACCCGGACCCCGTGTCGCACCGAGTTGTCGAGGAGGTTGGAGAAGACCTTCTCCAGCATCGGATCGGCAAAGACTTCGGTGCCGGAACAGGCGGTAACGAACCGGATGCCCGGGTGATGGAGCCCGGATACCAGACCCCCCAGGTCCTGCCAGGACGGCGCCTTCACGCCCAGTTCCTGGTACATCTTCGTGAACTCGACCTGGTGCTCGATGGCTGCACCTGCAGCCTCCATTTTGGCGAGGAATTCTGTCACCACGGGGTCGGCTCCCTTCATACGGGCGAGCTTCGCGTACCCGTTCAGGATGGCGACCTGGTTGACGATGTCGTGCCGGGTGATTGCGTTGAGGAGGTTGAGTTTCCGGTTCGCCGTGGTGACCACCTGTTCCATCATCCTCCGCTCGGTAATATCCCGGACAATGGCCTCGGTCCCGAGCACCCTGCCGTTCTCATCGAACCGGATCTGGATGTTCATCGAGGCCCAGAAAGTCGTGCCGTCTCTCCGCCGGGCCTGCCCGGTAATATCTATGACCCCCCCCGCCTGCTCCAGTTTCCGGAGGATCTCTGCCCGGAGTTTCAGGTCTTTATACAGGGACACCGCCATTACCCCGGCCATCGCATCCGGGGAATCATACCTGTAGAGCCGGGCCGCCGACGGGTTTGCCATGGTGACAATCCCCTTCGTATCCGTCTGGAAATACGCGTCCTGCATGTTTTCGAGGATGTGTCGGTACTTTGTCTCGCTCCTGAGCAGTTCCTCCTCGGCATGTTTCCGGTCGGTGATGTCCGTGTGCGTCCCCACCATCCGGATCGGCGCCCCGTCCGAAGTCCGCCCGTGCAACTTCGCCTTGGAGAGGATCCACCGCCAGCTCCCGTCCTTCGCCCGGAGCCGGAACTCGATTGCGTGGCTCTCCCGTTTTCCCGTGCGGTACTCGCTGACGACGGAAAGTGCCCGGTCCCGGTCGTCCGGGTGCAGGAGCCCCTCCCAGGTCCAGAACGACTGCGGGAGTTCGTCCTCCCCGTATCCGAGCATGGTCAGGTAGCGCGGGCTGAAGTAGGAGGTCCCCTTCTGCATGTCCCAGTCGAAGATCCCGTCACTGGTGGCCTCCATCGCAAGATTCAGGCGTTTCTCACTCTCCTGCAGGGCTTCTTCCGTCAGTTTCCGTCGGGTGATCTCCCGGGCTGCAAAGATTGCGCCGTCGTATTCGCCTGCGGCGTCGTACAGGAGACGGGTTTCGGATTCGTACCAGTGGTACGTACCGTCCTGGTGACGGTACCGGAACTCAATCATGACCTGGGACGAGTGGCGGCCGATCGCCGCCTGGACATCCCGGATGACGCGGTCCCGGTCCTCCGGGTGGAGGTACAGGGTGATATCCGTGCCGGTATAGTCCTCCTGCGGAAACCCGGTCTGGCGGAAGACCGATGGGGTTGCGTACAGGATCGTCCGGTTCCGGTCGATCCGGGTGACCTGGTCGGCCATGTTCTCTGCGATGATGCGGAATTTTTCCCCGTTCTTTTTCAGCGCCTCTTCCGCCTTCCTCCGCTCCGTGATGTCGACGAAGGTTGCGAGGAACCCGTCATCGAATGTGATGCCGGAGGTCTCGGCGACGCGCTCCTCCCCGCTCTTTGTCGTGATCGTATACTCCGCCGGCCCGAATCCCTGCCTGCGGTCGGCCGACTGCGAAAGCGCTGATGTCCATGCCTCACGGACATGGTTCCGGTATGCCGGGTCCGGGTATGCCAGCGGCCACCACGCGTCAAGCGTCGGGATGTCATCCTTCGAGTACCCGAAAACCTGCCGGAAACGCTCGTTGATGAAGACCACGTTCCCGTCGTTGTTCACAAAGGCCGCGGCCAGGGGCTCTTTCTCAAGCACCCTCATCATGCGCTGCTGGTTCTCCGCAAGCGTTGCCTCTGCTTCCTTAAGTCCCGTGATATCGGTCATCATGTAGAGGGTTGCCGGGCGCCCCTGCCACGGGATCTTTGCAACCGAGAGATGGACCCAGAGTGCTTTTCCCCCGGGGCCAATCAACCGGAAATCATAACTGTCCGGGACATCTTCCCCGGCACACCGTTGCGCGTACCGTGTCCGGAGCAGCTCCCGGTCGTCGGGCCAGATTCCGTTCAGGAACGATCTGCCCAGGAGGTCCTGTACGGGGATCCCGACGAGGCTGGCCATGCGGGGGTTGACATAGACATGCAGCCCGTCCTGGAGGATGGTGATCGCCTCGCCCGCCCGCTCGATCAGCGTCCGGTACTTCTCCTCGCTCTCGCGCAGCGCGTCCTCGCTCTTCTTCCGGTCGGTGATGTCGAGCGCGGTGAAGATCATGCCGGATTCGGAGTTCGCAGGGTCGATCCGTGTTCCGAAGATCTGGATCTCCCGCACCGTCCCGTCTTTGCAGAGGAACCGGGTCTCCAGGCTGTTGCCGTGGTTGCCGGACGAATAGAACTCCGCCACCCGGTCATATTCCCTGTCATCCGGATAGATGAACCGCGTACTGCGGCCTTCTATCTCCCCGCGGGAATACCCGATGATCCGGCACAGATGATCGTTGACCTGCCGGAAGATGCGGTCGTCCACGACCGCGATCCCGACCGGTGCTGCCCGCAGGATGCCGGCGATCGCGTTCTCGCTCCGGCGGAGTTCCTGTTCGCTGCGCGCCAGTTCCTCGAACTGGTTCCGCAGTTCCTCCTCGGAGAGCGCGATCTTCTCGTACGCAGCCCTGAGCGCCTCACGGGTCTTCTTCTCCTCCGTGATATCGAGCGCGGCAAAGATATGGCCGGCAGCCTCGTTGTCCGGGTCGATGAGGGTCCCGAAGAGCTGGATGTCCCGGACCATCCCGTCCTTCCGCAGGAACCGGGTCTCGACAGAGGTAAGGGCATTCCGGCCGGTGCCCAGCGTGTAGAACTTCCCGGCCTTTCGGTACTCGTCGTCGTCCGGGTAGAGGAACCGTGCTTCCCTCCCGAGGAGTTCCTCAGGAGGGTAGCCGGTGATCCCGCAGAACTTGTCATTGACCCGCTTCAGGACACGGCCCTTAACAAGGCCGATACCGACCGGTGCAGCCCGCAGGATGCCGGCGATCTCGGCCTCGCTCTTGAGGATTCTCTGACCGCTCTGCGCGAGCTCGTCGTACCGGTGTTTCAGTTCCTCCTCGGTAGCGGAAACTTTCCGGTACGCCTCGAGGAGTTCGGCGTGCTCCCGGTTCTTCCCGGTGACATCGAGGGCACTGTAGATCATGGGGGCGGCGGGGTCGGACCGGTCGGTAACGGCAGCGTTGATCCTGACATCGAAGACCGAACCGTCCTTCCGTTTCCAGTGCACCTCGATACTGTCCGGGGGGGCGTCCTGACGGTACGCCTGCTCCCGCATCCTTCCGGCCGCCGCATAGTCCGCGTCGTCCAGGTACAGGAACCGCGTGTTCTTTCCTTCCAGTTCTTCGCGGGGATAGCCGGTCATCCTGCAAAGCCGCTCATTTACCCTGAGCAGGACCCGGTCCTTCACGACGCCGATCCCGACCGGGGCTGCGTCGAAGAGACCGGCGATGGAAGCCTCGCTCTTCCGGAGGCGCGCCTCGCTTGCCGCAAGCTCCTCGTAATTTGCCCGGAGTTCCTCCTCCGTTGCGGTGAGCTGCTCGTAGGCCGCCCGGAGCTCGTCCTCGCCCTGTTTCTGGGCAGTGATGTCCGTTGTCAGGATCCCGAGCCCGTCGCTCATCCTGAAGATCCTGACATACAACCATCGCCTGCCCACGAGCGGCATGTCGAGCATCTCGGTCCGGACAAACGGGACCCCGGTGGTGAGCACCTCCCGGTACCGGTCCGGCGCTTCAGCCGGGTGGGCACCCTCCGGCAGGAGGTCGGCATAGTTCTTCCCGATGACATCATCTCTCCGGGTCCCCGGGGGAAGGTAGGAGAGTGCGGTCCGGTTGAGATCCGCAAGGTTGAGGTTGGCATCCCAGATCGTGAACGCATCCGTTGCCGAGCCCATGAATGCCTCCAGGCGCTCCCGGCTCTCCCGGAGTTCTTTCGCGCTCTTCTCCAGTTCGTCAAACTGCTCGCGCAGTTCCTCCTCTGTCCCCGCGATCTGCTCGTAGGCGGCCCGGAGCTCGTCCTCGGTCTGCTTCAGGCCCGAGATGTCCCGGATGGACTCGATGGCGCCGACAATTTTGCCCTGCCGGTCGTAGAGGGGACTTGCCTTGCCCATCAGGGTGACCCTGCGCCCCTTCGGACGGGGGAGACTCGTGTCGGCAATCAGGGTGTCCTTCTCCCGGACAATGTTGGCGTAATGGCGGGCAATGCCCCCGGCAGGTTCAAAGATCAGGTCGATGAGGATCTTCCGCCGGTCGCCGTAGAACGGCAGGGAGTACTCGTTGTCCCCCTTCCCGACTATCGCCGCCGCAGGGACCCCGGTCATCTCCTCGATGGCCCGGTTCCACGCGATCACGTGCCCGGCCCGGTCGATGACGAACGTGGCATCGGGGAGGAAGTTGATGATGTCGGTGAGGCGGCGTTCGGAATCGAAGAGGGAGCGTTCTGTCTCCTTGCGCCGGATCGCCTGCCGGAGCTTGTGGGCGAGCTCGGCGAACTGGGACTTCGGGTCGCCCCCTTTCTGGAGGTAGAAGTCCGCCCCGTTGTTGATCGCGTCGATGACGACGTCTTCCCTGCCCCGCCCGGTGAAGAGGATGAACGGGATGTCCCCGCATTTTGCCCGGACCTCTTTTAAGAACGCGATACCGTCCATGACGGGCATCTGGTAGTCCGAGATGATGGCATCGTAGTCCTCCTGCGCCAGGAGCGGGAGCGCCCCGGTCGCGGAGGTGACGGTGTCGACGGAGAATTCCCCGGAACTCTCCAGAAAAAGTTTCCCGATCTCTAAAAGACCGGCCTCATCATCGACATACAGGACCCGGAACATTCAGCCTCGCGATTCAGGGGTGGCTATAGGTAATCTTGCCGTAAACGGGTAATATAAATTACCTTTGCATAGCAGTCCGGGGAATCCTGCCACGATCTCCCCGGTTGCGGGCACCCTGCCGGTCGCACCGATCGCCGACGCAGGATACGAATGGCTTGATAATCCCCTGCCGCAATACGTACCCTTATCCTCCGGGAACCGAAGCGGTGGAATGGTTGTCGTCCGGGACCCGGCGCCAGCGGCAGGATTGATCGATTTTGGTCACGCAGATCCGGCGGTTCTCCCAGATCGTTGAGATCCTCGGGAAATACGGGTATGGTATAGCGCTGGCACGGCTCTTTCCCGGGGAGTCCCGCGTGACGTTCCCGCCCCGCACCCACCCGGCGGAACCCGCCGCCGTGTACGAGCGGGTGCGGCTCGCACTGGAAGAGCTCGGCCCGACGTTTGTCAAGTTCGGGCAGATCATGAGCACGCGGTCGGACATCCTGCCCGACGGGCTGATCGCGGAGTTAAAAAAGCTGCAGGACCGGGTGAAACCTGTCCCGTTCGACGAGATCCTGCCGGTTATCGAAACGTGCTGTCCCCGTGCAGTGTGTTTCCGCACGATCGATCCGGTACCGGTCGCTTCCGCCTCGATCGCGCAGGTCCACCGCGCCGTCCTGATAGACGGGACCCCCGTTGCCATAAAAGTCCAGCGCCCCGGCATCCGGGACCTCATCGAGACGGATCTCCTCATCCTGCAGTCGATCGCGGAACGGGTCGAGAGCGTCTTTCCCGATACGAGGATCTACAACCCGACCGGGATTGTCCGGGACTTTACCCGCCAGATCCGGCGGGAGCTGGATTTCATCCTCGAAGCAAAGACGGCAGACCGGATGCGGCAGAACTTTCGTGACGTCCCCGGCATCCACGTTCCGGCGATCTACCCGGAATATTCCTGTTCCCGCCTGCTGGTCATGGAGTTCGTGGAAGGGGTACGGATCGATGACCGTGACGGGATCCTTGCGATGGGGCTGGACCCGGGAGAGATCGCACGAAGGGGGTTTAGGGCTTACCTGAAGATGATTGTTACGGACGGGTTCTTCCATGGCGACCCGCACCCGGGCAACCTGCTGGTTGCAGCCGATGGTTCCCTCATCATGCTTGATTTCGGGATTGCCGGGATCGTCCGCCCGGAAAAGCAGCAGTATGTCATCCGGTTCCTCATTGCCCTGATGCAGGAGGATACGGACCTCCTGCTGCGCTCAATGGAGAACCTGGGTGTGGCACTCCCGGACGAGATACGCGAACCGCTGCAGGACGACCTCTTCTTCCTCCTCCAGGATCTCGGTGTCGGGTACACGATCGCGCAGTTCAGTTTCCCGCGGTTCATTACCGAACTGACGGAAGTGTTGCGCCGGTACCGGATCCGGGTGCCGGCAGACCTGATGCTGCTTTTCAAGGTCCTCGTCATGGTCCTCGACATCGGCGTCCGGCTCGACCCGGAATTCAGCGTCAGGAAGGAACTCTCCCCGTACCTTACCGACATCTCCAAAAGGACCATCGTTCCTGCGGGCGGGGCGAAGAAACATACGGCCCTGTTCCATGAGACTGCGGATACGGTCCTTTCCCTGCCTCGCCACCTCAACCTGGCGCTGCGGCAGTTCGCAACCGGAATCGTTCGCGTTGACGTCGTGGATGCCGATATCCGAGGCGTTACGGACGCGCTCGATGCGGCAAGCGACAAGTTCACGATCGGCATCGTGGCCGGGTCTCTCGTGATCGGGTCTTCGCTCATCCTCCGGGCCCTTCCCGGTGCCCTTCCTCCCGGGGCATCCTGGGCCGCGGTCCTCGGGTATTCCGTTGCAGCGCTCGCGGGGTTCTACGCCCTTTACCATATCGCCCGGCTGAGGTTCCTGCAGGGGCTGTAAGGAGCAGATCTTTTCCCCCGCGGAATTAAAAATCCCGTGTGTCGACCGGAAAAACGTCTTCCATGACGACAGGTCGCTTTATCGGGATCCCCCTGAAAACCCGCCGGAGGCTGCCATTGCGGAACTTCCGGCTCTCTTCCGCCGATACCAACCGGGGGAATGCCCGGGATCACGATCCCCGGCGGGATATGGCGTTGAGAACGAGAAGGTCCGTGTACTATGACCGCCAATGGCGGGCACGCGGGAAAAAGGAGATTCTCTCTCCAGCGTGAAAGACCAACCGGACGGGAGGATCGCCCGCTCCCCCCTATCGTTCTGAAAACCGGTACAATCCTTTTGGTATCGAGATCTCAAACCGGGCACTTTTCCCCGGGATCCCCGTCTCCCGGATGGTCATGCCGGAGAGGATGAGAAATTCACGGACGAAGAACAGGCCGAACTTGCCGGCTCCGCCGACGATCCGTTCGAAGATATGGGTTTTTTGTCCTGCGGGGATCCCAATTCCGTTGTCTTCGCAGGCAAGGATGAGGACGTCCGGCGTTTCCTGGAACGAGAAGATGATCCTTGTTACCGTCTTTCCGTGGTGCACCGCATTGTGCATGAGGTGGTAGAAGACGTGGTCGATCAGGGGGTCGGCGTAGATCTCCAGCCCGGGAAGGTCGCAATCGAGAGCAACGGAATTTTTACCACTGATGAAAGAGAACTGCTGCCGGATCGTCTCATTCAGGTCTATCCAGCGGGACTGGTCCAATCCCATCTGCTGGTAATCTTTCGTCTTGTCGATCAGGGTGTGGATCGTCTCCAGGATCTCCATCGCCCGTCTGATGAGGGCTTCCCGTTCCTGATCGCTCTTCGGGTGAGTAATCAGCTCGGCAAGTCCCCGGAGCGCCGTGACCTTGTTCTGGATGTCCTGGTACGTGACCTCGGTCATGAGCGCGAGCTTGTGGTTTGCGAGCCGGATCTTCTCGTCGGAGCGCTTGCGGTCCGTGATATCCCGTACAATCCCCCACATTCCCACCGGATTTCCGGCATCATCCCGGCTCAGGACCGTCCGTATCTCCACCGGGACGACCGACCCGTCCTTTCTCCGGTATTCTTTCTCGTACACATCGGAATACCCGCGCGGCAGGATCTGGGTTGTTACGATGTACTGTTCGTACTCGTGCCATCTTTCCGGCGTCAGATCCTGGTAGGTCAGGCTGTCAAGTTCATGGCCGGAGTACCCGAGCATCTCCTGGTATGCCTTGTTATACTCCAGGATTTTGCCTGCCATGTCGACACTGACGTACCCGTCCATCATTTTCTCGTACAGTGTCCGGTACCGTGCTTCGGACAGGACCAGTCTTTCCTCCGTCCTCTTCC
>JAKLEQ010000005.1:0-38703 GCA_022711635.1 Methanoregula sp.
GCGGCAGCCGCTGCGGAGGTTATCATCATCACGACCAAAAACACTGCAAAACCAACGGTTATTACCCTGTATCTCATCGTTCCCGACCTCTGGTATGAAGAAAGACTACCGTGCCGGTGCCGGCACAGCGGCTCTGTTCCTTAAGAAGAGCGCTGAATGACCGGAATCCCTGGATTCCCGAATCCTGAAACCGCGTTCAGAGCACGTGCAAATCTGTGGATGAGGACAAAAGCATATCGAAAGAGATCCAAAAAAATTCCGGAGATACGATAAAAGTTCGTCTGCACGCCGGTCGGCACCGGGACAGGGCAGAAACAGGTTGTTTGCGCCGCGGATATGACGGGAAAACGTTGTGCAATAGCGGGATAAAATTCCGGAAAAACGTTCGCTGGCACTATCCAATTATCCGGAAAACACCCACGAGTACCGCACATTCCCATCCTGCCGTTCCCGTCAGACAGGATCATCGCGCATACGGGCCGTTCAGAGGTGGACCGCCCCGGGCCGGTCCGGGGAGGCAGACCGATCGCATCCTGCACGGCATACGTTTATCTCCCCATGGATGGATCTTCGGCTCACGGGTTGATCGTACCCCGCATCGTTACCCGGATGAGAAACGCCATACGTCGCTGCAAAGCATACGTTCATCCCCCCTGCACCGGACAACACACGTAACCACCGGATTCTTTTGCCGATGGTTATCTGAGTCGCGCTGTTTACAAAAGGTTGGGTAAACAGACCGAATGTGGGGGTCGGGCTCCCCCCATATTCTCCCCCATGGTCACCGGCATCACCGGTCTTTTGCATTGGCGGAAACACCCCTGGACCGTAACGGATCGTTCCTGCACGGTCTCTTCCGTCGCGGCACCGGGAGCATGGCACGGGCCCGCCCGTACTCCTGTTTCCGCACCCCCGGCCCCGGATCAGTTCTCCAATAATGAAAATTCACTCCTGGGCGCACCGCAGACCGGGCAGACCCAGTCCTCCGGCAGCGCCGCAAAGGGGGTGCCGGGCGGGATGATGCCGTCGGGATCGCCGATCGCGGGATCGTAGATCCAGCCGCAGACATTGCAGACGTATTTTTTCCCGGGCGCGTCCCCCGCCACTTCCTGCGAACCGGCCATCGTGCCGGGCGTCATGGCAGGCCCTCCAGGGACTCGATGACCTTTGCATACTTCTCGTGGATCATCTTCCGGTCGAATGCAGAGAACTCTGCAAGCATCGCGTCCTGCTCCTGCCGCGTGAAGTAGTCGAGAATGGAAAAGAAGTGCCGGTCCTCTTTTTCTATGTGCTTTGGGTAGAATCCCGCCAGGGTTTCGAGCGAAGAAAGGACGCCGGCAAGCGAGGCCGCATCTCCCTGCAGGTACCGCTCCTTTGCTGCGACCAGGTCCCGGGTGACCGAGCGGGCATACCGGTGTTCGTCCATCAGTTCCGCGGTGACCCGGGCGTGCTCCGGGGAGAGCGCCTTTGTTGCGAGGGAACGGAACAGGATCTCCTCCTCCTTGCCATGGTGCGTCCGGTCCGCGTAGGTCCGGAAGAAATCGACGACCGTGCCGATGATGAATAAGTCAATCGTCTTCTCCTTCCGGATCCTCCGTACCTGTGACGTAAGCACCGGGATGCACCGCTCGATGAGCCGATGCTCCCGCATCAGCGGGCCAATCGGTTTCATGACAATCCCCTGCAGTCCCCGGCGGGACAGGTGCATCTATGGCAGCGGGGCAGGAAAAAATTATGCTTCCCGCCAGCAGGGCAGGGAACGAAGCAGCTACCGCGCCTCCCCGACCGGGATGTACGGGAGCATATCCAGGAGCTCCCGCTGCAGGGCTTCCATCCCGATCCGTTCCATGAACGGGCCGGTCCGCTCGCGGGGCTTTGCCCGGGTTTTGTAGTATTCGGCGAGCCGCTGCACGCAGTCAAGGGCTTCGCTGTCCGAAAGGTCGTGCGCCACGGTGTCGGCGAACCGCGGGGTCCTCCCGCCGTTGCCGCCGAAGAGGATCGTCCAGCCCCGGTTCGTGCCGATCAGGCCGATGTCCCGTATGGAGCTCGTGCTGCAGCAGCGCTCGCAGCCCGAGACCCCGATCTTGACCTTGGCGGGGAAGGTCTGGCCGGCGAACCGCCCCCCGATCGACCGGGCGAGGGCGATCGCGTCCTGCGTGCCGTACCGGCACATGGTCGTGCCGGGGCATGCCAGCACGTACTTCACGCACGGGGTGTTTTCGGGCTGCGCGAGCGGGCCGAGGTCGTCGATCGCCTTCTGCACGTCGCCCGGTGCGAGGCCGGCGAGCAGGATCCTCTGGCCGCCCGTCAGCTTGACAAGCGGGACCCGGTACTCCCGGGCGACGCGGGCGATTGTCTCGAGGTCTTCCGGGCTGACGATGCCGGCCGGCATCCGGGTCACGATTGCAAACGTCCCGTCCCGCTGCCGGGCTGCTCCTGTCGGGTCTGCCATCTTTTTCACCTGTACGGTTCCCATCTGTGTCATCGGGTATCTTTATGGTATCCCCGTGCACAGGAACGGCTGAACACAGGAGGTCAAGCAGCATGCCACCCCATTGCGACACCCGGGACGGCCCCGTCGTAAAAGCCGCGAAGAGAGCGCTGGAGACCGGAAATCTCAACCATGTCCTGATCTGGATTCCGGAAGAGTCGGAAAAGGAGCTGAAAGAGGTGTTTGCCCGTACCCTGCGGGCAAGGAAAGCCGGGAAGGATGCGCAGGAGGTCGCCGACGACTGGTTCTTCGAGACCGCGATCCGGCTCCACCGGGCCGGGGAGGGAGCCCCGTACACCGGCATGAAACCGGCCGGGCTCAGTGAGGGGCCGGTCGTCCCGAAGGCGGAGAAGGCGATCGGGACCGGCGATCCCCGGGAGACCATCGGGTTCATCCTCAGGACGGTCGAGGAGGATCTCTCCCGCCGCTTCCACCACGTCATGGAGAAGAAGAAGTTTGACGTGGACGATGTCGCTGCCGGCCGAGAATACATCGCGGCATTCATCGGCTGGGTCGTGTACTCCCATCACCTCTACATGGGCATCGCCGGCGGCGACGGCCATGGCGGGCACGCGGCGGGAGGGCATGGCCCCGGCCACGGCTGATCGTTTTTTTTGGAACTCCCCCGCCCGGGGCCGCGACGATCTCCCAACAGGTAATATATCCTGACCCGGATAATCCGGTAATGTGCCACGATGCGATCACTGCGGCAAAGAGACCGCCCTTCCCTTCGACTGCTCGTACTGCGGCGGGTCCTTCTGCAGCGACCACCGCCTCCCCCCGTCGCACCACTGTATCAACGAGGAGAAATGGAAGAACCGGGCACCTGCCCGGAGGAAGGCAGCGCCGGAGCAGGCTGCCGCTCCCCCGCCCTTAACCGCCTGCTCGTTTCCCGGCTGCGGGGCGAGGTCCCCCCGGACATTCTATTGCCCTGCCTGCGGGAACGATTACTGTGAGGAGCACCGGCTCCACAGCGTCCACGCCCCGGGAAGCTCCCCGGCCGGCCAGCCGCAGCCTGCCGGAGCTCCCCCCGCGGCACCGGCCCCGAAGGTCCCGATCGGCAGGTATGGCATCGCCCTTATCCTGATCGCACTCGTCATCATCGGGGGCGGCATTGTCATTGCCGGAAAACTTTTCCCGGGAGGGGCAGGGACGGCACCTGTCCCTACCCCCGCCGCATGCTGGACGCAGAGTACGGCCCGGACAACCGTAACCACAGCGCCGGCACCGCCTGCCGCCGCAACGACCCTGCAGTACGTCACGGTGGTCGTCCCGTTCCCCTCCCCCGCTGAATTCCGGACAGACGTGACAACCTCGGCAGCACAAGGAACGACAACACCAACCGCTGCTCCGGTGACGACGGCTGCAGCACCGGCAACAACCACCGGCATCCGGCCGGCGACCGGGAAGATCGTCGCGGGAAAGAGCCTGTCCGGGGGACAGGGAGAGATGACGATTCAGAATGCCGGGGGGAGCACGGATGTCGTTGCCATCCTGACGCAGTATGGGCAGAAGAAGACCCTCGTCGCGGTCTATATCCGGAAGGGCGACTCCTTCTCCCTGGAGAAGATCGCTGACGGCAGGTACGACCTGTACGTCCATGCCGGGAGCGGCTGGGACCCGGAGGAGAAACGATTCACCAGGAGCCCCGATTACTGGAAATTCGAGGACCCGGTCCTGTTCACGACGTCGGAGAAGGTTGTCGGTTCCGTACGCTACCTGCAACCCACGCACTGGACGATGGTGATCTATCCCTCGGTTGCGGGAAATGCGGCATCGGAACCCGTTGCGGAAGAGAATTTCCCCGGGCTGTAGAACGGGATACCCCCCCCTTCCGAATCCTTAACATCCTCCGTCAACCATCCGGTAGTATGGCAGAACGGGATTACGGCGGGAGGCGCAGCGGCCTGCGGCAGCATCGCACCCCGTCTCCGGCTCTCTCACCGCGGGACGGGGGCACATGGATGGTGACCGTCCGCCCATCCGCCCTCATCCTCCTCCTCGCCTGCGTCATCCTTGCGACCGGCTGCACCGTCCAGGAGGCGCCCCCGGAGCTTCCCGCGGCAACGGGAATTCCGGCGGAGACTACCGCACAGCCCGCCTCCCCAGAGACGCTAACAACGGTCGCGACCCCGGCACCGCAGGCGACCCTCACGACCATCGCCACCCGGGCGACGACCGCACGGCCGACCTCCACAAAGACGGCGACCACGGTCACGACCCCGGCAAAGACCTACCCGCGGCCCGCGACCGGGGCCCTGATCGCGGGAAAGCGGATCCTCGGGGGGTACGGGAGACTGAAGATCGATAACGTGAACGGGACAAAAGACAGCGTGGCGATCCTGACCCGGTGGCACAGCACAACGCCACTCCTCGGGGTCTTTATCCGGCACGGGGACGCCCACACGAACGAGAACATCCCGGACGGGATGTACGACCTGTACATCCTCTCGGGGGAGAACTGGGATAATGAGCGGGAACAGTTCGATGACAGCGTGGACTACCTGCTGTTCGACACCCCGCTGACGTTTAAATCATCGGAGAAATGGGTCGTGATCCTGTACCCGATGGAGGACGAGGACGCGGAAGGGGAGCTCGTGCCGGTCCCGCAGAAAGACTTCCCGGACCTGTAACAACAGGAGGCAGAACGGATGAGAGAACAGACCATGGACACCGATGCGTATATTGCGTCGTTCCCACCCCGGGTACAGGACCGGCTCCGGGAGATCCGGGCCGCAATCCGCAACGCCGTGCCGGACGCGGGGGAGGCGATCCGGTACGGGATCCCCACCTTCCGGCTGGACGGTGCAAACCTTGTCCATTTTGCGGCGTTCTCCGACCACATCGGTTTCTTCCCGACGCCGTCCGGCATCCAAAGGTTCCGGGACGAGCTGTCAGCATACTCCCTGAGCAAAGGCACCGTCCGGATCCCCCCGGAGGTGCCGGTGCCGGCCGATCTCATCGGGCGTATCGCGAAGTTCCGTGCCGGAGAAGTCCGGCAGAAGGGGAAGAAGGGAAAGAAAAAGAACGTCTGATCGGGTGTTCGCCGGTTACGTCCTCGTCACCTTCGCGAGCCACGCTTTGATCCCCTCCCCCCGCGTCCGGCTCTCGAAGACCGCCGGCCGGATGAAATTAACCTCCCACCCGTCCCTGAAGGTCGCCCGGATCTCTTCCTGCGCAATCCTCCGCGGGCCGTAGCCGGGAGGCTCGAGGTCGGAGAAGCAGAGCATGAAGTACCTGCCGCCCGGGGCAAGGACCGCCGCGAGGTTCTCTGCAAAGACCGGGCGGTCGGCATCGGAGAGGGTGTGGAAGAGCCCGGAGTCGGTGGCGGTAGCGAACGTCCGGCCAAGGCTTTTCAGGTCAAGGACATCGTGGACCAGAAAACGCACGGCAAGTCCCCGTGCGGAAGCCTTCTCTTCTGCTTTTTGGATCGCGAGCGGGGAGGAGTCGACGCCCCACGCCTCGTACCCTTCCGCGGCGAAGAAGAGGGCGTGCTCCCCGGTCCCGCACCCGATGTCGAGGATAGGGGCCGTGATCTCTCCTTTTCGGACGAGAGCCACAAACTCCTTCTGGGGCCTTCCGATCTCCCACGGGGGTGTGCCCTGGTATGCTGCATCAAAGAAATCCATCGTCAGCCACCGTTGACCCGGTCCCCCGCAGCGTCAGCGCGACGCAGCCATCTCCCGGGCGAACTTCCGTGCCCCCGCAAGGTCCTCCTCGTTCGGCCGGCCCCAGTTGAGCAGCAGGAACTGCCCCCGGGAGTGCCAGCTCCCGATCACGGTTGCCCCCTTCTTCTCCAGCGCTTCCGCCATCACGGCGATCATCTTCACGCTCCCGTCGTCGCCTCCCGAGGTGCCGAACAGGGCGACATTCCGGCCCGCGAACGACCCGGCCGCAATGAACTTCATCATCCCCGCGCCCGGCGCACTGCCGTAGGTCCCGCTCCCGAGGAAGAGGAGCCGTGCATCGCCCGGCAGCGGTGCCGCGATATCCCCCACCACAATCCCCAGCTCCTCCGCGATGGCGTCGGCCACTCTTCTCGTATTTCCTCCCCGTGAATCCACGAATACTGCCACACCGGCCATAGTTCCTGATAAGGGGGTACTGCGGGATAAAGTGTCCTGCCGTGCCACCTCATCGCGGTATGACCGCGGTATGACGATCCGTTCCCTCAGGGAAGACCGGGCTCCGGTTCAGCAGCGACCGGAACGCCAAATGAATCGCTATCCGGGCGAGGAACGGATGATGTGGTGTTCTGCAGTAACGTTGCCGACCTCCGCAAACATCGCCGCGATCGGGCAAAGCCGGGCGAGCGTCTCCTCGATGATGTTTGCAACCATGGCGTCATCGGCATCGGCCTGGAGCGTGACGGTCAGGTGAACATGGTCGAAGAACGCCGGCATGGTCGTTCTCCGGGTCCCGTGGATCCCGATCGTCATCCCGGCCGGAACAATGCCGTTGTCGCCAAGGGCAAGCAGGATCTTCACGCCGACGCAGCCCCCGAGAGAACCGACCAGGTACTGGATGGGGTTGGGGAGCGTGCCCTGACCGCCCATCCCGACCGGGGCCTGCATCGGGAATGTAAGACCGGACGGCACGCGTGCCAGGAACTCCCCGTCCCCGCGGTACGTGACGGTCATGTCGACCGGTTTCCACTCTTTCCGTGACGCGTCCCAGGGGATCTCGGTGCTCATGGACTACCGGTTGTCACCGGGTGGTTAAGAAATAATGGTCGCGGGTGCGCCTATTATCAAGGGTAATGGTATTGGTAAGAAAACCAGGGACGGAGAATAACGCCAGTAAAACCGGTTAAACGGTGAAGTCCCCCTGCTCCACCGGCACCGGGTCCGCGTGCTCCGCGTCGGCGGGCGGGGACGGGCTGGCGGTGAGACGGGGGACCGCAGGGACCGGGTTGAGTGGCCGGCGCTCGGGTCCCGGCTGCAGCCGGGCCGGTTCCCGGCCACCGAGCTGCCGGAACCGGTTCAGCGGGTACACCGGGCTGAGGAGGGCCGTCCAGGATTTGGACGGCGGGCTTCCGGCCGGGGGTTTCTTCTCCGCGCCGGTCCCCGGCCCTGCCGCCAGCCGCTGGACGAGAGCGGGAATTTTTGAAAGGATCACGATGATATTCAGGAAGGCCAGCACAGCCGTCCGATAACCCTGCTGCAGGTACCGTTTGAGGTTATGGAAGTACATAAAAAGCGGCTGGAAAAACCGGAGGGCCCGCACGAAAACTGTATTCAGGAACGGTATTTTCGGGAGGATGTTCTGGGTAATTTCCCGGTGGAAGGGGATGAAGGGAATGATCATAGCCACTATCATGAATCCGACGAGTTGCAGGGCTTCTATATCATTCATACAATAATTCCCTTCTTTTGCGGTCACCCTTAGGGGTATTAAACTATTGCAAAGCACCGAGCGAAAGCCGGTTCTCCCGGGACAGGCGGATCCGGTCCTGGATGCTCCGCGCCGGGTTCACGATCCCGGCGTACCCGGACTGGATGTCCGATACGGATATCCCGCTGCCCGCCTGCCCCGGGTGAACTGCCGGACTGCGCTCGGAGGGCAGAAAGGTATTGAATATCTTTTAAGGAATTATTCAATAACGGGAATACTCCCGTCCGGAATACTATGGCACCGTTGGTGAATGGCGTAACGGCCGGTGAAGAACCGGCATATTTCATCGGGAAAGGACTCTCGGAACTGCTGGAGGACCATCTCGATGCGGCTCTCGATATCCTGATGCAGGGGTACCGGAAATACCCGGAGAACCTGGAGATCCAGTTCTTCCTCATCCGGGCGACCGGCACGGCAGCACGGGTACGGAACAACCCGGGTCTCATGAGCGAGATCATCGCCATGTGGGACCGGTTCATTGCTGCGCATCCTTCTGAGAAGTTCTCGGTCTCGCGCAGCACGGCGCATGCTTACGTCGAGCGGGGGATCCTCAAGCAGGCGCTCGGGAACCACGGCGGGGCGGAGGAGGACTTCACCCGGGCGCGGGCGATGGACCGGGATGTCCTCGTACCGCAGGGTACCTGACGCGGGTTTTCACCGGAACCTGTTCCGCTCTCTTCGATATTTTCAAAAGTCAGCAAGATGGTCATCCCCTCAGGCTGCCAGGGATTTTTTTGAGGGTACCGTACTTGGTTAACCGCAGGATTATTCTTCTCATCCGACGGTAAAAAACCAGAAATTCGCATTAATCTGATGTCCTGGAGAAAAAGGATACTTTTTTTGGGGAGCGCTCCTGGGGGTTCGGCCAACGGCCTCACCCCCGCCGCGCGGGCGTCCCCTTTTGCGATATTCCCCCGGATGTTGAAAACAGATACGTCAGAAAATCGGATCGACCGAATCTGCGGATAGAGCATGCAGGGGATGCTTCCATCGCCGCAGGCATGGCGGTTCTGAAGAGGGTTTACTGCCCCTCTTCGAATGTTTCAGCGACGGGGGTGAAATTCACGTGGTTCAGGAAAAGTCCGGGATTGAGAAGGATGTGCTGGCATTCTTCGAGGCAAAAGACGGGGCCACCAAGAGCGATTTATTGATTGAAGATATGTCACTGAAACGAGGGTACACCCTTTATTAATCCCCGGATCCCTGCAGCCAAAGGAGGACGCCGGCGGTCGGCTTCAGGCGCCCGCGTACTTCGGGTCGAGGGCGGCTGCCCGGTCATGCGCAGCCCGTGCTTCCTCCTCCCTGCCGAGACGCCGCAGGGCGTTCCCGCGGGAGTACCACGCGGAGGCATCGTCCGGGCTTGCGGCAATCGCCCGGTCAAACGAGGCGACCGCATCGTCATCCCGCCCGAGCGCCGCAAGGGAGAGCCCGCGGTTGTACCATGCTTCGGCATACGCCGGCCGGAGGCCGGTCGCGGTATCGTACGCGGCGACCGCATCCCCGTGCCGGCCGAGTTCGCTGAGTGCGGAGCCGGAATTGTACCACGCCTCGGCATAGTCCGGGCGGGCGGAGACTGCCCGGGCGTACGATGCGGCCGCATCCGCCGGACGCCCCAGGGCCATGCAGCTGTTCCCCCGGTTGTTCCACGCCTCCGCGTAGTCCGGTGCACCGGCGACCGCCTGGTCATAGGCATCCAGTGCATCGTCATGCCGGTCCAGGGCCGCGAGCATATTCGCCCGGTTGAACCATGCACCCGCAATGCCCGGGTCGATTTCGATGATCCGGTCGTACGAGCGGAGTGCCTCCTCGTGCTGCCCGCAGGCAGCGAGCACGTTGCCCTGCATGTTCCACGCCTCCACGTCCTCCGGGCTGAGGCGTGTCGCCGTATCGCAGGATTCGAGCGCCTCCGGGTACCGGCCGAGAGCGGCAAGGACCCACCCCCGGAGAGACCAGGCCTCGGCAAACTCCGGCAGGAGGCGGACCGCCCGGTCAAGGGACTCCAGCGCCTCCGCATTCCGGCCGAGATACCCCAGCACCCACCCGCGGTTGCTCCACGCCTTGTACGCGCCGGGGTCGAGGCCAACGGCGGTATCGCAGGATTCGAGGGCTTCAGAAAACCGCCCCAGGTTCCCGAGTACCGCCCCGCGGCCGTTCCACGCCCGGGAGGAGCCCGGGTCAAGGGCGATTGCCCGGTCGAACAGGTCGAGTGCCTCGGAATTCCTGCCCTGCCGGAACCGGCTGACGGCTTCTTCAAGGACCTGCTCCGCGGTTTCGGCAGCATCGTACCGGTCCTCTGCCGGGGGATCGCCGAAGTCATCCATGGCAGTTCAACGATTGGCATCCCGCGATAAAAGGATGCAGGATCCGATGCCGGGCCTGCCGGCTCACCCTTCTTTCGGGCAGTATCCCGCGGCACGTTTTCCGGCACCTCCGGTTTCCTGCTGCAGGGGTGTGTCCGATACTTCATCGGATACCTGCACATCCCAAAACGGGGGTCCCCGCTTTCGCAGCGTCCTGCCGGCAACTCTGCCGATGCACTTGCCCCCACGGCAACCTTAAAGTTCCGGAAAATAGTTAGTACACACAGAACAAAGGCAGGGCAGGCCCGATATGAACTTCAACAACTTCACCATCAAGTCGCAGGAAGCCGTGCAGAAGGCGACGGAGATTGCGGCGGGAAAGCAGAACCAGGCCGTGGAACCGTCGCACATCCTGAAAGGGATGATCTCGGTCGACGAGAACGTGACCCCGTATCTCCTCCGGAAGCTGAACGTTGACCCCGCGGCGCTCGCCCCGGCGCTCGACCGGATAATCGACGCGTACCCGAAGGTCTCGGGCGGGGAGCAGTTCCTCTCGGGCGGCGCGAACAAGGCCCTGCAGAAAGCGGTCGCCCTTGCGCAGGAGTCGCACGACGAGTTCGTCTCGATCGAGCACGTGCTTTTGGGGATCCTCGCGGCGGGGGACCCGGTTTCAAGGCTGCTGAAGGACTACGGGGTGACGGAGAAGGACTTAAGAGCCGCGATCGCCCAGCTTCGGAAGGGCTCGCCGGCCAAAAGCCCGACCGCGGAGGACACCTACCAGGCGCTGGAGCGGTTCGCCCGGAACCTGAACGAACTTGCGAGGAGCGGCAAGCTCGACCCGGTCATCGGCCGGAACGAGGAGATCCGAAGGGTGCTGCAGATCCTCTCCCGGCGGACCAAGAACAACCCGATCCTGATCGGGGAGCCGGGGGTGGGCAAGACCGCGATCGCCGAGGGCCTCGCCCACCGGATCATCGACGGGGACGTGCCGGAGAACCTGAAAGAGAAACAGATCTACTCCCTCGACATGGGAGCGCTGATCGCCGGGGCAAAGTTCAAGGGGGAGTTTGAGGAAAGGCTCAAGAGCGTGATCAAGGAGGTCATCTCCGCGAACGGGGAGATCATCCTCTTCATCGACGAGATCCACACGCTGGTCGGGGCCGGCGCGAGCGAGGGCGCGATGGACGCGGCCAATATCCTGAAACCCGCTCTCTCCCGGGGCGAGCTGCACGTGATCGGCGCAACGACCCTGAAAGAGTACCAGAAGTACTTCGAGAAGGACAAGGCGCTCGAGCGCCGGTTCCAGCCGGTGATGGTTGCCGAGCCGGACACCCTTGACGCCATCTCCATCCTCCGGGGGATCAAGGAGAAGTACGAGACCCACCACCACGTCAGGATCAAGGACGAGGCGATCATCGCCGCCGTCGAGCTCTCGCAGCGCTACATCTCCGATCGGTTCCTCCCCGACAAGGCCATCGACCTCATCGACGAGGCTGCCGCAAAACTCCGGCTCGAGATCAACTCCGTGCCCGAGGAACTGGAGACGATCGAACGGAAGATCCGGCAGCTGGAGATCGAGCGGGAGGCCATCAAGCGCGAGAAAGACCAGGGAAAACTCAAGATCCTCAACGAGGAGATCGGGAACTTAACCGAGGAGCGGAACCGGCTCAAGGCCAAGTGGCAGTCGGAGAAGGACCTCGTCGAGCAGATCCAGGCAAAGAAGAACGAGATCGAGGACTTAAAGTTCGAGGCCGAACGGGCCGAACGGGGCGGCGACCTCGGGAAGGTTGCGGAGATCCGGTACGGCCGGATCCCCACCGCCGAGAAGACGATCGCGGGGCTGAAGGAGAAGCTGACCGTGCTGCAGAAGGACGCCGCGATGGTGAACGAGGAGGTGGACGCCGAGGAGATCGCCGAGGCGGTTGCGCGCTGGACCGGCATCCCCGTCTCCCGGATGCTCCAGAGCGAGAAGCAGAAGCTCCTCGGTCTCGAGGCCGAGCTCCACAAGCGGGTCGTCGGCCAGGACGAGGCGATCACGGCGGTTGCAGACGCGATCCGCCGGAGCCGGGCCGGGCTGCAGGACGCGAAGCGCCCGATCGGCTCCTTCATCTTCCTCGGGACGACCGGCGTCGGGAAGACCGAGCTTGCAAAAGCCCTCGCCGAGGTCCTCTTCAACAACGAGAACGCCATGGTCCGGATCGACATGTCGGAGTATCAGGAACGGCACACCGTCTCCCGGATGGTCGGGGCTCCCCCGGGCTACGTGGGCTACGAGGAGAGCGGGCAGCTGACCGAGGCCGTGAGGCGGAAACCCTACTCTGTTGTACTCCTGGACGAGATCGAGAAGGCGCATCCCGACGTCTTCAACATCCTCCTGCAGGTCCTCGACGACGGCCGCCTGACCGACAACAAGGGCAGGACGGTCGACTTCAAGAACACCATCGTGATCATGACCTCGAACATCGGGTCGCACCTCATCCAGGAGGCCCTCGGGCATGCCACCGACAAGGACCGGGACGCGATCTACGACAAGACGAGGGAGCAGGTCTTCGAGCTCTTAAAGAAGACCATCCGGCCCGAGTTCCTCAACCGTGTCGACGAGATCATCATGTTCCGGCCGCTCACCAGGGACGAGATCCAAAAGGTCGTCGCCCTCCAGATCGGGGTGGTGCAGAAGATGCTCGCAAAGTCCGAGATCCGGATCCGGGCAACCGAGAAGGCCGTACGGTTCATTGCCGATACGGGCTTCGACCCGCAGTTCGGCGCCCGGCCGATCAAACGGGTGATCCAGCGGAACCTGTTGAATGAACTCTCGAAGATGATCCTCGACGGGAAGGTCAACAAGGAGAAGGAGATCGTCGTCGACGAGAAAGGAGGGGCGCTGGTCTTCTCGAATTAGAACGGGGCTGGGGATTCTTTTTTCCCGGGCTTTTTGGCACTGCGGAATCCAGTGTCAACGTTGCACCGGGTATCAGTACCCTTCCGTCCCAGTCACGGGGAATGATCCCGGGTTTTTTTAGGCTCTGTAGAAATCATCGTGTTGCGTACTCAGCGGAATTTATGAATGTGACCCCCTCTCTCCCCCAGAGGGGGAGGCGGCCCAAGGGGGCAAGCCCCCTTGACCCCCAATTTCTTGATTGAATTAATCTCATGGATTTTTTATCGACGACCATAACTCCACGGGGCGAGCCCCGATGAGGCGGCGAGCGCCCGTGGCTCCCTCGCAATTCAATCTATGATTTCAGTTACCTTTTCTACAGAGCCTTTTTTTAGGAGAAAAGGTACCCCCCCTGGCAGGTGTAGCAGGGAATCCGCTCTCCCTCGCGGGGTGGTTGCTCGGAACGGGCAGCGGCCATCCCCTTCCCAAAGCTTCATACAATCAGCGCCGGTATTGAACGATCTGACAGACGAGCATGAACGAACCCCGCGATCCCCAGACCGAGGACTGGATCACCAGCCTGCACGAGGCGGCGCATGTTGTCTTTGCGGTGCTGGCCGGCCGCCGGGTGCAATGGGTGACCATCGATGCAGTCGTCGTTACCACCCCCGGCGGGGGCCTCGGGGTCTGCCTCGGGCGCTGGGATACCGCGGACAGCCGGCCGGCGGCCGGGTGGGGGACCGGAGAATGGCACCGGCACATCCAGGTACTTATCGCCGGGTACCTGATGGAATACCTGGTGACCGGGGAAAAGAACGGCATGGATGACGAAACGGCCGCCCTCCGCTGCTGCACGGAGGCCGGGCTCGACCTTGCCGCCATCGAACGGGAAACCATCGCCCTGATCGGGGAACGGACGGACCGGATTTACCGGTTGGCACGGATGCTGCGGGAACACCGGACCCTGGACGAGGCCCGGATCCTGGAGGCGGTAGTCCCGCAACCGTCATAATCCCCGGGCCGGGGATCCCCCAGCGGTTTTTCCGGCGAATTTTCCCCGGGTCTGCGGCCGCTGCCCGCGTTCAAAAAGCGGCTGCCGGCACCGGCCGGTATTCAGCAGCCGTCGCCGAACCGGTATCCTCCTTTCGGCACGCGGATCGCGAAACGGACCCCCTCCCCCATCGTCCCGGTCTCCCGGATCGTGATATCGGTCGTCTCCAGGATCTCCCGTGCGAGGAAGAGTCCCATCGATCGGTCTTTCTGGAAATCCGGCGAAAAGATCGTATCCTTGTCGGCAGGAGGGATGCCGCCACCATTGTCGGCATAGAGAATGGTGAGGGATTCATCGGGTTGCTTCACGTACTCCAGGGTGACCCGTGTCCCGGGGGTATTCCGGGCAAGCGTGTTTTCTGCAAGGACGTAAAAGACGTTCTCCAGCAGGGGGTCGGCAAAAATCTCGAGGTCCCTGACCGTGACCGTCCGCTGGATCTTCTCGAAGGAAAGGTGGGAAATCGCGAGAAGGAAGACCTGGTTGACATTCTGCCATCGCGCCGGTTTAAACCCGAGGTCCTGGTAGGTCTGGGAGAATTTCAGGGAATCGGAGATCTTCTGCAGGACGCAGTTCTCCTTCTCGATCAGCTCTTTTGCCCGAACTGACCCGTCATTCGTCAATTCCGCCCCGGCCAGCTGCAGGTACCCGAGCGCGGTAAAAACCTGGTTCCGGATGTCCGTACTCGTCAGGCGGTTCAGGAAACTGAGTTTCTCCTTGGCGCGGTTGAGCGCCTTCTGCGTCTTCTTGTACTCGGTGATATCGATGGCCGTAAAGACGATGCCCGCTGCCGGGTCCGCGGGATCGATCGATGTCCCGTTGAGGAGAATGTCCTGGACGGCACCGTCTTTCCGCCGCCACCGCGTCTCTGTCGCCGACGGAGATCCTTCCAGGCGGGCATATTCCTGGTCGTCCAGGAAGAGGAACCGGGCGTTCTTTCCGGTGAGTTCTTCCTGGGAATATCCGGTGATTTCGCAGAGCCGGTCGTTGATTCGGATCAGGGCCTGGTCCGACACAAACGCTATCCCTATCGGTGCAACGCGGAAGATGCCCGAGATCGAGGCCTCGTTCTTGCAGATCCGCTGGGTATTCCGTTCCAGTTCGTCGTACTGCTGCTGCAGGACCCCTTCCGCGGCTGCAATCTGCTGGTAGGCGGCCCAGAGCTCTTCCTCGGCAAGCTTGGTCTCGGTGATATCGATGACAACCCCGATCAGGCGGCGGGGCCGCCCGGACGCGTCCCGCTCCACCGCCCTGCCACGGGTGCGGTACCATTTCCAGGCCTCTTTGGCCGTCCGGATCCGCACAACCGTCTCAAAAACCTCTGATGCGCCTTCGAGATAGTGCCGGAGGTTCGCCATAAGGAGCACCATATCGTCGGGATGGACGAACGCGGCGAGTGCCATCAGGGTTGCGGGTCTTTTCTCCGGGGGGTACCCCAGGAGGGCGATGAACCGGTCGCCGAAATGAAAACCGCCGGTCTCGAGATCGGCCTCCCAGACATCCGCCTTCGCTTCCTCGAGAGCAATGGCGAGCTGCTGGTTGGTGAGCTCCAGAAAATTTTCCCAGTCCTCCTTGCTGTCGGCGGAGGGGATGAGAGCTTCCGGGGCCAGGACCTCACCGGTCATACCCGGCACCCCGCAGCATCAGAAAGATTTGCATGGCTCTCCGTAGACGGTACAAGACGTTTTTTCCCCTTAAAAAGGAACGGACACGCCTTGCAGATATGGCATGCAAACGGCGCCCGGGATGTTTCCCGTCCCCCCTTTTCTCCCGCACCGCATCCTCCCGGCGTCCGGCAGGTGCAAAGACGTGGAAAAAATGCGCGGACCGGCAGGGTTGACGGACGCAGCCGGGTACATCACGCGCGGGGAAAAACACAGGAGACCGTGGAAACGATCCCTCCTGACCAGAGAAGCAAGGGGGAACATCCAAAAGAATAATAAATCAGGCACGATACCACTCAACAACCTGAACGGGTGCCGTGGTGCCCCGGACTGCCGGGAAGGATCCCGGGTCAGGAGTATGGTTATGATCGTGCCAGCCGGGAAGGACAACCGGGAACTGTATCTGAAGGGGGCCCTTCTCGTTCTCATTATCGCGATCCTTTTCACCGGGCTCTGTTCTCCCGCCGCAGCAGACCGGGACGTACGAGTCGCCCTCACCGATCTCAAGCCTACCCTGTACACGGATGATACAGGAAAACCGGCGGGGTTTTTCGTCGACATCATCAACGATGTCGCTGCCCGGCAGGGCTGGAATGTCACCTGGGTCCGCGGATCGCTCGCCGAGAGCTGGGACCGCCTCAAGACCGGCGAGATCGACCTCCTGCCCGGTGTCGCCAGCACACCGGAGCGCCAGAGCCTCTATGATTTCAGCAACGAGTCGGCGCTCGCCGTCTGGTCGCAGGTGTACGCCCGCCCCGGGTCCGGCATCAGCACGATCCTTGACCTCGACGGTAAACGGGTGGCATCTGTTAAGGGGGCGCAGAGCGGGATCGGATTCCGGGATTATGCGCAAAAGTTCGGTGTCAACATCACGCTGATCGAAAAAGATACTCCGGCCGCCATGTTCTCTGCAACGGCGTCCGGGGAGGCGGATGCCCTGGTGGTGTACAACACGGCAGCCCAGGCGGATGCCCGGACGTACGGCCTTGCAGCGACGCCCGTAATGTTCAATCCCACCCAGTTCGGGTTTGCCGTGCCGAAAGGAAAGAACCACGACCTCATCGCACCTCTCGACCAGTACGTCGCCGAAGGGAAGGCAGACCCCTCCTCGACCTACAGCCGGGCGATGCAGACATGGTTCGGGGTCCAGGCAAACCCGGTCATCCCGTCATGGATTGCCTGGGGCCTTGCCGGGGCAGCGTGCGTTGCCCTCCTCTTTGTTGCGATGAGTTTGATCCTCCGGCGGGAGGTCCGCAGGAAGACCACGGAACTGTCGCGCCGGAACGAAGAACTGCAGTCCGAGATTGCCCACCGGAAACGGGCGGAGGACGAGCTCGCCGATGAGATGTCCCGGCGCGAGGTCCTCATCGACCAGTCGCGGGACGGGATTGTCATCCTGGACCAGGAGGGGCAGGTCTACGATACCAACCGGAAGTTTGCGGAGATGCTCGGGTACTCCCGCGAAGAGATGCAGCAGCTGCATGTCTGGGACTGGGATGTCCAATTCGACCGGGAACAGCTGCAGGAGATGATCCGCACCATCGATGCAGAGGGAGCGTTTTTCGCGTCCCGCCACCGCAGGAAGGACGGGAGCATCATAGACGTTGAGATCAGCACCAATGCCGCGGTATTCTCCCGCGAGAAGCTGATATTCTGTGTCACCCGGGATACCAGCGAACGGAAGAAGGCGGAAGAGCAGCTCAGGACCATGAATGCCAGCCTGCAGACAGAGGTAGCGAGCCGCATTCGGGCCGAGCAGGAACTGCGGAAGAGCGAGCAGGCTCTCCTCCAGGCACGGAAGAAACTGAACCTTCTGAACACCCTCACGTTCCAGGACATCCAGAGCGGGATCTTCACCCTGGCAAGTTACCTCCAGATCGCCGAAACAGCCGGCTGCAGCGACGCGGCACGGGCAAGCCTGGAGAAAGGGGAGGCCGTCCTCCACTCCGTCGGAAAATCCCTGGACCTGGCGAAAAAGTACCAGGGCCTGGGCATGAACCCGCCCCGCTGGCAGAACGTCAATATGGTGCTGCTCAATGCCCTCTCCCACATCGATTATTCCGGGATCACCCGGATCGGCTCCTTTGACACCCTCGAGATCTTCGCCGACCCCCTGCTCGAGGACGCCTTCCGGACCATCATGGAATACCTCCTGGTGCTGGGAGGAGGGAAGACGGCGGTCAGGTTCGAATACCGGGAGGTGGATGACCGCATCATCCTTGTTATCGAGGATACGGGCCCGGGTATTCCGGTGCCGGAGAAAGAAGGGATATTCACGAGGGAATCCGCGGGAACGGACCGGGCAAGCCTCTTCCTGGTGCGGGAGATCCTCTCGATTACGGGCATGACGATCCGGGAGACCGGCACCCCGGGTACGGGGACCCGGTTTGAGATTACGGTGCCAAAAGAGGAATACCGGTTCAGGGATAACTGAAAGACGATGCAGAAAAAGGGTGTTTTCTTCATCACGCCGGGAAGGATGTCATAATTCCCGGGAAAATGCCGAAAAACCCGGGGGATCATTTCAGTGATAGGTTTTTTGAAAAACACCTCCTTTTCCTGTGCCACCCCCGGACCTAGTATAAATAGATATGGAAAGTAATGACCATATATCAACTTTGTGAAATGTATTTATGCAATACCAGTATTTTGCGACAAAGTCCCGGTGAAAACAGCAACCTTTATGCAGGGTCTGGCATGATACCAACACTATGCAGTTACGATCCCTTCTTCCCCTGACCATGTTGTTCATCGCCTGCCTCCTCCTGCCGGGCTGTACCGGCACGGGCGGGGGCCAGCAGACCACGGTCCCCACGACCACCCTTGCGCCGGTCACCTCTGAGCCCACGACCCTTCCGGCAACGACGGCGACAACCGAACCGGTGCCGGTTACAACACTGACGCCCACGCCGACCGTGGACCCGGATGCCGCGTTCAACGCAGCGGCAGAACGCTGTTTCAACGAGACGCCGGAGGTCGGCAACCTGACGACCGAGGTCGCCCTGACGGTGTGTTTCCAGAAGACCCCGCGGCCCTCCAGCGTCTGCGCCCGGGCATACCGGGAGAACCTCCTGAAGTATGCAGAAGATGATACGACGACGGCAGGGTTCAACCGGATCAACCACAACGTCCAGCTGCTCCGGAAGATGTACTACGACGGGCTGCGCTACGACGCAACCGTGCTTGGCTGGGTCTCCTGCGAGGGCGGGTTCGTTGTCGGGACGTACGAGATGAAACACGGGTAAGACGATCTTTTTTTTCACCGGGTATCGGTTTCCCCCCCGGATGGACGTCCCGCATATTCATTGGGAGTCGGAAAACGGTCCGGGAAACCCGAGAGTTTTCCGGATTCTTCCCAGCATTCCCGGTTCTTCCAAGGTTTTTCCGGGATACTTCCGGATTCCTCTGGTCATCCCCGGTTTTACCGGTATTTCCGGCTGCCGGACATTCCCGGTTTTTCCCGGCGATCTGCAGAGCGCATCCCCGCGACGGAAAAAAACCCGCCGCGATCGCCGGAACGATCGCACCGGAAACCCTGAGAGAAACACTTTGTACGATCGGGTTCAACGCACCAGCACAGAAAAAAGAGACAGGGCACGGGCACGTTCCCAGACACCCGGACGAGGTTACAAAGGGCCTGTACCCGGGCAGGGAGTGGAGAGTATCGCCCGCCTGCTGATCGGGCTTTCGGGGGCGCTGAACCCGCTGCTTCCCGCATCCGGGTGACTCCCCGTTCCCGGAGATCGCCGGCCCGGGACGGGCCCGGATCCGGAGACGGTATCCTGCCGGTATCGTCTTTTAAAAAAAACCGGAAGAGATGAGATCGCTTCGAATCGACGCAGAAGGTGCATCTGAGTTCAGGGAGTCTTAACCATGGCAGGTACCGCTCATTCCCCGCAGGCCGTCATCAGGTCCCTCGGGATTGTTTTCGGCGACATCGGCACCAGCCCGATCTACACGATCGGTGCGATCCTCCTCTTCATCCTGCCGGCTGCCGGCAATATCCTCGGGGTCCTCTCCCTCATCGTCTGGTCGCTCGCCATCGTGATCACCGTGCAGTACGCGTACCTCGCCATGTCGCTCGGGAGCCGGGGGGAGGGAGGGACGATCGTGTTAAAAGAGCTCCTGGCTCCCCGGCTGAAGAGCCCGTGGGCGGTCACGTTTGTCTCCGGTCTCACCATCATCGGGGTTGCCCTGTTCATCGGCGACGGCGTGATCACCCCGGCGATCAGCATCCTGTCTGCGGTCGAAGGCATCCGGTTCATCCCGGGATTTCACGGGATCTGGGGCGGGTGGATCCTGGCAACGGGCATCTGCATCGCCATTGCCCTGTTTGCCATCCAGAGGAAAGGGACCGGGCGGATCGCATGGGCATTCGGGCCGGTGATGCTGGTCTGGTTCGTCTCCCTTGCGGTCACCGGGCTTGTCTCGATCGCTTCCGCGCCGCAGGTGCTCCTTGCCTTAAGCCCCACCTACGCCCTCGGGTTTCTCCTGGAGAACGGGGTTGCGTCCTTCATCGTCCTCTCGGCTGTCCTCCTCTGCGTCACGGGCGGAGAGGCGCTCTACGCCGACATGGGACACCTCGGGAGGGAGCCGATCGTCAGGGCCTGGTACTGCATCTTCCCGGCACTCGTGCTCTGCTACCTCGGCCAGGGGGCATATGTCCTCAACAACCCAGAGGTCCGTTCCGCGGTCCTCTTCTCCATGGTGCAGGGACAGGCTCCCTTCCTCTACGTCCCGTTCCTTTTGCTCAGTATCGGTGCGACCGTGATCGCGTCGCAGGCGATGATCTCGGGCATGTTCTCGATCGTCTACCAGGGCATGATGATCCGGATCATCCCGAAGATGAAGGTCGAGTTCACGTCGCCGGAACTCCGGTCCCAGATCTATATCGAGGCCGTCAACTGGATGCTGCTTTTATCCGTCGTCATCGTGATGCTGGAGTTCGAGACCTCCGAGAACCTCGCATCCGCCTACGGCCTTGCCGTCGCGGGCACCATGACAATTTCCGCGGTCCTGATTGCGATGATCTCGGCGCTGCAGAAGGACGCGGTCAAGACCGCACTCTCCGGCGCCCTGATCGTTGTCGATGCAATCTTTTTGCTCTCGGCATTCACCAAGATCCCCCATGGCGCGTACTGGTCATTCCTCATCGCCGCGGTTCCGCTCGTCATCATCGTAACCTTCATCCGGGGGCAGGACCAGCTCCACCGGATGATGCGGCCAAAGAGCCTGGAGGAGTTCCTCGCGGAATACCGGCAGAAGTACGGGGAGCTCCCCCGGGTCCGCGGGACGGCGCTCTTCTTTACCGCAGACAAGAACAGCATCTCCCCCTACATCTCCCGGGTGATGAACGACGACGGGATCCTGTACGAGGACAATATCCTCGTCTCCATCAGGATCACCGACAAGCCGTTCGGGATCCAGACGAATTACGACCGCAACCTTGCGCCGGGACTCCATGCCTTCACCATCATCGCGGGCTACATGGAGTTCGTGGACGTCATCGGGCTCCTCCACGACGACAACATCCACGAGAAGACGATCTTTTACGGGGTGGAGAACATCGTCAGCGACAAATTCTTCTGGAAGATCTACGCGATCATCAAGAAAGTTTCCCCGGCGTTCGTGCAGTTCTACGAGCTGCCGGCCGACAAGGTCCATGGCGTGGTGACCCGGGTCGTGATGTGAACCCTCTCCCAAAAATGACCGGCAGGGAACCGGGATCCAGGTCCGCCCGGGGAGGAGACCGGGTGAATCCCATCAGTTGCGAAAACCGTTCTTTTTCCGTACCGAAGAAACGGCACTCCGAATGAAAAATCCTTTATGAGGGAGTTGCATAGCCGGTTCCCATGCCTGAACCGCGACGTTTATTCCGAAGTATTCCGGCCATGATCCCCGACTCCTGTTTTCCCAGCATGATGGAGGATCCTGGCAGAGATCAGGGAATGTACCGGCCAGGAAAAAACGGGAGACGGAACGGAAATTGCATCCGGGGATCGGCTGCCCGGCCCAGGAGGCACAAACCGCGAACCGGCAGGACGGGAAGATCACACCTTTTCGAGCCAGTCCCATGCCTCTTCCATCCGGCCGGTACGGAAAAACCTGACCGGGACGCGGGTGAAGATGCTGAAGATCTTCACAGCCCAGGTCATCCACTCGTCCCACGAATCGTCTGCGACAACTGCCATCCGTTCGATCTTCGAAAAGAGCGGCCAGTTATGGAACTCCTCCCACATACCCCCCTTTTTCCATCCGCCGAAATATTCGACACGGAGGAGCAGCCGGATCGTCTTGTAATCTTCAAGAGCCCTCTCAAGTTCGGGGATAAGGTTCGCAGTGTAATCCTCTTCGCTGAGTTTTCCACTTAAGCCAAACGCGAGGATATTCCCCCGGGATGCAAGTTTCTGTATCATGGGTGGTCCCTCTTCCACGAAGGTAATAATGGTATCTTTCCGGCCACCGGTACCTGATGTTCCGGCACAGCGTATGGACCGGAATTCGGCAGCATTGCACCCATCTCTCCGTCCGTTTGAAGCGGAAGGCCAGATTCACGGAACGCCCGGTGGAGGTAAAGGAGATCGCGATCGCAAACCGCTACCCTCTCGGTCATGCTCACCCGGCCGCCGGCAAAAATGACGCCGTGACGGGAGGCATCCCCCCTGCCGGGCTCCCTGCGCAACGCCCGGCGCTCACAGGGTCAGTATTCGCCCATGCCGGGGGGCATTCCGCCCATCCCCCCCATGCCACCGGGGGGCACGGCCGGGCCCGGTGCCTTCGAGGAGGCAATCATGTCGTCGATTCGCAGGATCATAACGGCTGCCTCCGTCGCGCTGGCAACCGCCTGTTTCTTGACCCGGAGCGGTTCGAGGACCCCGGCCGTCGGCATGTCAGCGGGTTTTCCGGTCCTGACGTCAAGCCCTGCATTGGCCTCTCCCCGCTCGTGGGCAGCCTTGAGGGCGACAACCGCATCGATGGGGTCGAGGCCCGAGTTCTCCGCGATGGTCCGGGGGATGACCGTAAAGGCCGCGGCGAATGCCTCGATCACCGGCTGCCGGCGGCCTCCCTGCGTCAGGGCATAGTCGCGCAGCCGGAGGGCGATCTCCACCTCGGGGGCCCCGCCGCCCGCGACCATCCTGCCGTCCTCGAGCACGTCTTTGATGACCATGAGCCCGTCATGGACCGACCGTTCGAGCTCGTCGATCACATGCTGGGACCCGCCCCGGATGAGGATCGTGACAGCCCGGGGGTTCCTGCAGCCGGAGACGGCGATCATCTCTTCGCCGGCAACCTTCTTCTCGGCAACAAGGCCGGCGCCCCCGATATCCCCGGCTGCGATGGCTTCGGGGCTGCTGACAACCGTTGCGCCGGTCGCCCGGGCAAGGTTCTCCATATCGCTCTTCTTCACCCGGCGCACGGCAAGGATTCCGGCTTTCGCCAGGTACTGGGCCACGGTATCGTCGATCCCCTTCTGGCAGAAGAGGACGGTTGCCCCGGATGCTATGACCGTGTCCGCCATGGCGCGGACCATGTGCGCTTCCTTGTCGAGGAACGCCTGCGCCTGCTGTGTGCCGGTGATCGTGATCTTTGCATTCACCTCCGTCTTCCGGAACTCGAGGGCCGCGTTTAAGAGAAGGACCTTTGCGTCCTTTACAACCCTGGGCATCGAGGGGTGCAGCCGCTCCTTGTCAACGACGACCCCGTCGACCATGACGGAGTCCTCCACCGCGCCCCCGGCCTTTTTGACAACCGTGATATGTCCGATGTCAACCTTCCCGTCCGGGTCAGCGACCATGGCCGCCGCTTTGACCATGAACCCGCAGAACGTCTCCTTGGCCGGTTCCGACAGACGGCTCGTAAACGCGGTCCCTGCGATCTTCCGGAGCACGTCCTCGTCGCCGGGCCGGGCGCGAAGGGCGATAGCAGCAAGGACCTCCTGCGCCTGCCCTGCCGCCTGCCGGTACCCTTCGGCGATGACCGTCGGGTGGATCTTCTTTGCGATCAGCCCTTCAGCCGCCTTTAACAGTTCCCCGGCGAGCACGACTGCCGTCGTCGTCCCGTCCCCGGTTTCGTCGTCCTGGGTCTTTGCCACCTCGACGATCATCTTTGCGGCCGGGTGCTCGATGTCCAGCTCTTTGAGGATCGTCGCGCCATCGTTGGTGATAACGACATCCCCGAGGCTGTCAACGAGCATCTTGTCCATCCCGTGCGGTCCCAGCGTTGAGCGGACGGCGCCGGCGATCGCCTTTGCCGCTGCAAAATTCGATGACCGCGCCTCCTCGTCCCTGCTCCGTTTCGCCCCTTCCCGCAGGATCAGGACCGGCTGTCCTCCCAGTTGCTGTGCCATCTGACGCCCCTTTTCTTTTGGAGATATGGGTGCAATCGGCAGCAGGGATAATAAAAGTAGGTGCCGGTGCACCGGGCGGGAACGGGGGCCCGGATCGGCCGGATGCAACGGAAGACCGCGATCGGGTCCTTCCGGGGGAGTGGATGGCCGAAATACCCGGCTCGCAGGATCAACAGTTTTATCACGCTCATCTCCATACCTCCCCGGGACCGGAGCTGACCGGATGAAAAAAGTCGTGATCGAGGTACCGAAAGAGAGGGCTGAGACGATCCGGTCGAAATTTCCGGACGCGATCTATTCCGCAACCGAAGGGGAGCGGTCGGCCCGGTTCGTCCTCTACGTGCCGGACGAGATGCTCGACGATCTCATCCACCAGACCAATGGGTCCATCCGTGAGCATACCAGCTCCCGGCCGTTCTGGACGGGGATCATCACGGGATACGACGAGATTGTCAAAGAGGACGACCGGATCACGCTCATCGAGGTCTCGACGCCGGATTTCGTCATCTCCCCGTTCGTCGACCGGCTGAAGGAACGCTACGGGCTCATGGAGAAGAAGCCGGAGCGTCCCCCCATCGAGAAGATCGTTGCCGAGACCCAGGCATACACGGAGCTCGACCGGGACAGGTTCATCCTCGCTGCGATCGCCGGCATCGTGGCACTGATCGGGCTGTTCCTCAACAATGTCGGGATCATCATCGGGGCGATGCTCCTTTCGCCGCTGCTGGGGCCGATCTATGCCCTCGCGGTCACGGTCGCGATTGGCGATCTCAGAACGACGCTGCGCTGCGTCGGGATCGTCGGGCTGATGGTCGCCATGCTGGTCATGATCGCCGCGGCTGCCTCATTTGCCCTGTCCTTTGTCACCGACCTGCCCCTGACGACGGAGATCCTCGCCCGGATGGACGCGAACGCCGTCTACCTCTTCATGGCGGTCCTCCTGGGATTTGCGACCATCATCGCCCTCTCCGAAGGCATCCCGGAAGGCATCGCGGGGGTCGCGATCGCCGCCGCGCTCCTCCCGCCCGCGGTGGTGACCGGAATAGCGGTCGTTCTTTTCCCCGAAGGGGCGATCAGGGCCCTCATCCTCACGCTCCAGAACGTTGTCGGCCTTGTTGCGGGGAGCATCATCGGGGTTGTCTTCCTCCACATCGGGCCGCGGGATCTCTTTGCCCAGGTCCAGTCACGGCAGGTCATCATCCGTGTCGCATGGTTCCTCGCGGTGATCATCGTGTTTCTCTTCCTTGTGTCGTTTCTTGTCTAGCGTCGTTTCAAATCAAGGGAGTTCCACGGGATCGGGCAGGGTTCACGATCGCCGAAGAGATCCCGGGTTCGTTCACGATGAGCCGGTGCACTGCCACACCGCGGCCATGGATTTTTCCGGTATCGTAATCCGGTGCTTCTCCAGCTCACCGGCGCACCAGACCATGATGTCGACCGGCTCCCCGCGGCGGTACCGCCGGCTCTGGCGGGCATACATCTCCCGGTCATGCCGGAGGCCCTCGACGGAGAAGTATTCGTGCAGGGTCTCGAGAAACGCGATCTGCTGCGTGAGGAATGCATGTTCGTATTCGAGAATCCCGCGGGCAAGAGTCTGGACCTCGCTCTCCGGTATCCCCCGGTCATATTCGCCGTGCTCGCCCCGTCGTGCAAACTGCTGCCACCTGACCTCTCCCGCCGCACCGTGCACCGGGCGGTGCATGTACGGGTAGATACGGCAGACCGAGAATCTCTGTTCGTAGATCCGGCACCGGGTCCCGTCCAGGAACCAGCAGGATCCCGCCGGATCGTCCTTCATCCTCACCGCGTATCCCGAGACGTAGAGCATCCCCGCCGGGTCGCAGAACTCCGGGCCGGGAGCGGGTTCGAGAGCCTGGGGATCGATCTCCCGCGCAACCGCCACATCCCGGTCGAGCAGGAAGATATGGTCATTGATCCTGCGCGTGCAGCACCTGCCGCACCGCGTGCAGCGGAACCCGTATCCCCGGATCATGGCTTCGAGATCTCCCGGGGAGCAGGCAAAGAGGCGGTTGCGCTCCTGGATGAGGGCGATAATGCGGCAGGGAAGGGAGATATCGGGCATCGTCGTTCACCTGCCCGCGTGGCGCCGTGGGGGCTGAGGGGATCTCCGTCGATCCCCGGATCTGCCGGGAGGGCCTGAGGGCACGATCACGGGTATCCCCCCTCAGAACAGCCAGTGCATCTTCGGTATCCCGAACGGCAGCAGGGTATCCCCTGCGTGGACCGCGTGGTGCCGGTAATCATCGAACCACCGCGCCAGCGGATTGCTCGGAAAGACCAGCATCTTCCCGATGTCGGCCGTATCTGCAGCTTGGTGGTACCGCATAAAGACGTGATTCGCCGTCTTCCCGACAATCTCGATCTTGCCGGTCGCGTGCGACATGACAAACCTTGCCCGTTTGGCAAGGCCGGAACAGGCCTGCCAGGCATGCTGGATGATCTCGTACGACCGCTCGACCGGGGTCTGGAAGAACCGGTTGCCCATCGATGGCCGGCACTGGAAGACATAGTAGGGGGAGACGCCGGCGAACGAGAGTTTACGGAAGAGCTGGGTAAAGACCGCCGGGTCGCTGTTGACCTCGTTTAAGACCGGCGTCTGGTTGACGACGATCACTCCCGCCCGCTGGAGCTGTTCGACTGCCTGCATCGAGACGTCTGTCATCTCCTTCGGATGGTTGTAATGTGCCATGAGGTAGATTCGCTTCGCAGGCGTACTGTACCGGGCGAGGACATCCGCAAGGGAAGGATCGTTGAGGATCCGGTACGGGTTGTAGGCCGGCATCTTGCTGCCGATCCGGATGATGTTGACGTGGTCGATCTCCCTAAGCTCCTTCAGGACTGCCTCCAGCCGTCTCGTCTCCAGCGTGAGCGGGTCCCCTCCCGTCAGGAGGACGTTGGTGATTTCGGGGTGGGAATGGATGTACTCGAGTCCGGCAGAAACGTCCCTGATCGTCTCGCGTTCGCAGCCGATAAAAAGGCGTTTCCGGAAGCAGAACCGGCAGATCCCGCCGCAGACATCGGAGAGGAGAAGCAGGCCGGTCTGGTCATACTTATGCTGGAGGCCGGGGAGTTTGGTAAAATTGTTCTCGCAGGAAGGGTCCGGGCATCCCCCGCCCTTGAGCTCGCGGGGATCGGGGACCACGATCCGCCGGAGGGGGTCGTGCAGGTTTTTCCAGTCGATCAGCGACAGGTAGTATTCGTTTGCACGGAAGGGAAAGGTCTTTGTGACCAGCTCCATCTCCTCCCGTTCTTTCGGCATGAGCCCGACAAGGTTGTCGAGTTCGTCAATGGAATGCAAATACCGTGGATTCATGGGTACACCTCGTTGTGGGGTATTCCTGCCCGTTACGGTGGGACAGGTGGGTGCTGCACAAGGTTGGATGAAATACAGGTGATAGTATGCTGTGGCTGCAGCACCCGGCAAACGTTTCTTTAGGGCTTATGTTTTAAACCCTTTTTGATCCGGGACACTATAGGAAAGCCCGGTTCCCGGACCGGGGGATCTCTTTCGGAACCGGGGATTTCCCAACGATGCGATCACAATGATTTTTTACATTCCGGGGAAATTTTATTGTACAAGGTACCGATCAATCCCCGCAACAAGTCCGGATACACCATGCAGACGACAAAACGCCGCAACCGGTCCCCCCTGGTCCGGCTGCTCACTTCCCTTGCATCAGACATCGGCCTCGCAATTACCATCACCCTGGTCCTTCTGGCCGTCTACCTGATCGACACCGTTACTCCCCTGGGAGAACCGGTCTGGCTCCTCTATTTCATTCCCCTCGTCCTGTCGTTCTGGTCGGAACGGTACTATGCCATTCCGACGGTCTGCATCGTTACCCTGCTCTTCCTGGTCGGCGGGTTTCTCGTCTCCCCGCAGGGAATTGCGATCCCCCATGCGATCCTTCTCCGGTCTGCATTCTTCCTTGTTTTCATCATCGTATCCCTAACGCTCTGGGCGATACGCAGGCGACAGCTGCGGGAAGACCGGTTGTAGCGGCCAGGGACAACGTGCGTACACCGCCCCCGATACACAAAATCGTCCATCCCGGCCAAAAACATCGTATCCCCGGAACCCTGTTCACCATCTCCCCCCCGAAAGAGGAACAGAAGATTCTGCGATTACCGTGAGCGCTTGAGAAATAGTTCGACCCCCTGTTTTTCGCATACCTTATGAACCCATCCTGAAAATGCGGGGGATCTTTCAGGTATGATGGGGGATGTTCAGGTATCCCCGGGTATCGGTTCCTCTGTCGCCTCGTTCGTCTCCTCCCAAAGCCACACCATCCGGTCGAGGAACCAGAGTTTCCCGGCATAGACGAGTGCCATACCAAACATGGCTGGCCAAAAGTCGAACGCAAAAACCCCCCAGAAGACAAACAGCATGCCGGTACCGGAGACGAGGGAAAGGATGATCGGGACGGTCCGGTGGTGAACCGGTATGGCCACGACATCCCGGTTCAGCCAGACCCGTTCTCCGAGCACTGCCTTCGATGCCCAGTGATCGAACGACGCCGGTGGCGGAAAGATGCGGGGATTGTACCATGTCCAGAGGAGGGCAAGAGCAACCGGGACAAGGGCGTACCAATGCAGCCAGAGCCGGCTCCAGAACGCGAGGACAAGGATGGGCAGCACGGTCGTGCGCAGGATCACGCTCCACGGGTTGGCATGGCGCAGCCACGTTGTGTCGTCGAGCGAAAAGGCCCGGGCAATCGTCCGCTCCAGGGTCATTGAGTACCGGTGCATTTTATTCGCTTAATAGTATCATGGTAGGAAGACGGCATCGTCGGCAACGGTAAGCCACAAGACATCACGCAGGGTATGCCATGCCCTGCTGGACCGCCCATTGCGTCTCCGACGGCCCGGGGGGACCGGGATCGGCGCGATTACCGTAACCGGAATCTTCGACCTGGTCGGGGTAGCCCGCCGGGATGGACCGGCCGGCAGCCATTCTCTCCTTCATCCCCGCCGGCGTCATCGTATCCTGACCGGGCTCTCCGCTGGCGGACTCTCCCCGTTCACCCGCAAATCCTGGTGGGGATCGGTCTCCCGATGATGGGATTTCCCCAATTTCCCGGACCAAAAAAGGTTTTATTGTCTCTTTCCCATGAGATACGATGGAATCCCTTGCCACCTCGGTCGAGTTCCAGATGAGCCTGCTGCTGTTCGTCGCCCTCGGCGGCTACCTGATTGCATCGCGCATCAACCAGTCCGCGGTCATCGGCCTCATCCTCGTCGGCCTCCTTGTCGGCCCGAGTGTGCTGGGATGGATCACGTACACGGACTTTGTCAGGGCGCTTGCCCATCTCGGCGCGGTTATCCTCCTGTTCGTGATCGGATTCGAGTTCAACATCAGGGATATTATCCACCCGCGCAACTTTGCCATCGCCCTTCTCGGGGTCATCATCCCCTGGGTTGGCGGGTGGTGGCTTGCAACCGGGTTCGGGTTCGATTCTGCCAGTGCGATCTTTGTCGGTACTGCCTGTACGGCAACGAGCATCGCGATCACGGCCAATGTCCTGAAAGAACTGGGCAAGCTCCAGACGGAGGCCGCCAAGGCAATCATCGGCGCAGCCGTCATCGATGACGTCCTTGCCCTGCTGGCCCTCGCAATCAGCACGGATGTGGTGGGGGGATCGTTCTCGTATATCAGCGTCGCCATCGTAACCGTCAAGGCGGTATCCTTCATCGTGATCGCCGCAGCAATCGGGATTTTCGGGGTCAGCCGGTTCCTCGTGAGACTGGATGCGACACCGTTTGTCCGGAAGTACCCGGAGTTTATCTTCATCTTCGCGATGATGCTCGCGTTCCTCTACGCGATGGGTGCGGAAGCGGTCGGGCTCTCGGCGATTGTGGGGGCGTTCATTGCCGGTGTCTCGTTCAAGGATGTCGAACTGCACCAGAGCAGGAGCCTCAAGGAGGGCGCCGAGTACCTGCAGATCATCTTTGCCGCGATCTTCTTCGTCTCGCTCGGGATCATCGCCGACCTCCACGCGGTCACATCCGAAATCCTGTTCTTCCTCCTGGCCCTCACCCTCGTTGCGATCGTCACCAAGGTGATCGGCTGCGGGGTCCCGGCGAAACTCGCCGGCCTGTGCACGAAGGATTCGCTCATCGTGGGTTTCGGGATGGCGCCGAGGGGGGAAGTGGCGATGATCGTCGCCCTCATCGGGCTTGAGGCGGGAGTCATCGACCAGGGGATCTACGTTGCCCTCGTGCTCATGAGCCTGCTGACAACGATTATCACCCCGATCGTCTACCGGAACTGGTTCTACCGGGGGGAATACTGCACGTACGATGCTTCCGCAACGTGTTCCGATGCGGGGAAGTAACCGGTGTTCCTGGTCCCTTCCCTGAAGGTATCCTGCATTTCCCCGCACCTTCCCTGCCGCCGTCCTCGCGGGGGATGCGTACCCTCACGCCCGGCCCTCCCGGGAGGACCCGGGGAAGGGGCTTCGCCTGCGCCATCCCTCATCCTCCATCCCTCATCCTGAGACCACCAGGTGACCGGAGTGCCGCATCCCCAACACGGTGGTTCAGGAATCGGGGGATAGACCGGTCCGGATCACGAGGATGGGCCTGCGTGTCCTCCGCACGATGGTAAAGGTCGTGCTCCCGAGCAGCATCTCCCGGACCCGGCCGGTCCCGAACGCGCTGATCGCGATTAAGGATACGTCATCCTCTTCTGCGACCGCGAGCGCCATCTCGGTGGGGTCGCCGACGCGGACGCGGATTGTTGCCGGGATCCCGGATGCCCCGCACTCCTCTTTCATGGCGGTAAGCTTCATCTTCGCATCCAGGACAGCCGTTTCGATCTCCTCCTTCGATTCTCCCTTGTCAACGACGTTGAGGAGGATCATCTCATCGATCCCGGGGATGGATCGCACAAAGGAAAACGTATCCTCCGCCGGTCGGGAGAAATCGGTCGGGACCAGTACTCTGGAGAAGAGCGGCGTATCAGGCGGGCAGGCCGGTCCCGCCCCCTCACCCGGCGCCGGGCGGAAGTGCAGGACAAGCACGCTTGTCCCCGCGTGCCGGAGAACCGAGGACGAGACACTGCCGAGCAGCAGTTCCTGGATCGGGTTGATGCCCCGCGCCCCCATGACAATCAGGGATACGGAATGGGCCTCCGCTGCATCGAGAATCGCCTGCGGGACCGTTCCCTGGGTGATTACGTTCACGATCACGTCGACGGAGATATAGACGGTCAGGCCGAGACGCTCGAGCGCCTCCTTCTTCTCGGCCATGCGGAGCTTTGCGTTCTCGATGTACGGTTCGTGCGTCCATCCCAGTTTCGATGGGTGCGTGGCATCCACGACATGGATGAGCACGACGTCACGAACGCCGGGGATCTCCCCGATGCAGTCGAAGATCTTCTGGGAGTACGCGGAGAAATCAAGGGCGACCAGTATCTTTTCGAACATTTCCATCCCCACCTACCACTACTACTGCAGGCGGGTATAAAAAAGTCACATCTGCTGCAGGCAGGGGATTTCAGCCGGGCAGGAGGAGGAGGGCCCGGCCCCCCTGCGGGATCGCAGGGGAGGGTAGCCTGTGAGCATTATCCGGTATCCCCGACAATGGACCCGGGAAAAAACACGACACATCGACCTTCGTCGCCCCATTTTTTTGTTTTTATGATTTCGGGAATGAACGGGGGTTTGGAGTCTTTTCCGGCACGAGGTATGGGACGATACCCGGTCCCGCAGGAAAAGGGTGCCGGTCAAAAGGGGATGCTGGTTGAAGAGACGCTGGTCAAAAAGGGAATGAGGATTGCTGGGGGAAGGCGGTTATCATGAGGAGATGCAGGTCACGCGGGGATGGTGGTAAAAAAAAGGGATATCGGTTGAGGAGATCCCGGTAAAAAAAGGGGATGCAGTTTCCCGAGGGAATGCGGGTCTTTGAAAGAAGATGCAGGTTACAAGGAGATGCGGGGAAAAAGAGGATGCCGGTTAAAAGGGAGATAATCCTGCATTGATAATCGCGATCGCGATGATCATGCACAAGACAATGACCATGATGGTGAAGACCATGTCTTCGATCTCCCTCATCTTATCCTGGTGGTCGATGGTTCCCATGCTTATCTCTCATATGCACGTAGTATTATTTATACATTTTTAAGTCATTAATAAAAAATGAAACCGTTTCATGTGAAATTCCGGTCAAATTGTGGGTAAATGGGGCCATGCGCGCCGAACGCCCACCATCATCCTGCAGCCGGTATCCCCGTTCCCGGTCTTTCCGGTGCGAACGCGGATCGGTTTCTACCAAGGGTCCCGGCAGGCCGGCAGGACGCTGCGGGATCCCGCCTGCTGGTACCATCCAAAACGTTCCATTTCCGCCCCAGGATGCACGGCAGCCATCCATCAATGCAAAACTCCTGACGATACGGTGACCGTCGCGGTGCGGAGGCCGGCTGGTACCCGGCAGTGGGCAAACTCCCGATCCAGCGGCTCACCTGCCGGAATAGTCCGGCGGCGTTTTCCGGCACCCCGGTAACCGCCTCCCCGCGGCCACGTACAGTTTCACCGCGCCCACCGGCTCTTTATTAAAACATCTCCCGGACTGTTGTACCGGAACGAAAAAGGAGTCGGACCGGCATTGCCCGTGCACAACGATCCCGTACCAGGAACAACCTACCCCGTAACCTTCGAGACGATCGGCAGTACCGGGGAGCTTGAGTGCGTTGCGGAAGGATCCGTCTGGCAGAATTTCGAGAGGCTGGCAGGATTCATCTTCGAGAAGAATGACTTCCGGGTTGCCGTCAACACGGTCAAGACCCACCAGAAGAAACGGCGGCAGTACGATGTCATCGCGATAAAAGGCGACCGGACCGTCCTCGCGGAGTGCAAACGGTGGTCGGGGAACCGCTACCGGTTGTCGGCGTTGAAGAGGGCTGTCGTGCAGCACAAGGAGAGGACGGCGTTTTACGAGACGATCACGAACGGGGATGCGGTCCCGGTCATCGTCACCCTCGTTGAAGAGGAGATCCGTATCTTCGACGGCGTCCCCCTCGTCCCCGTGCTGCGGCTCGACGCATTTCTCTGCGAGCTGGATACGTTTGCTGACGGCACCTTTCTCCGCACGTTCGAAGAGGAAGTGCCGTCGCCTGATGGGGTAGAGACGCCGTACGGCGAATGGTTCGCGACGGGCGGATGAGCAGGGACGATTCCTACGTGGACCCCGTCCAGGGGGAAACGGGAGCACTTCATCCACCCGCCAGATATGGTGCAGCCAGCCCGCGGGGAAAGACCGATCGGGACATTCCCCTTCGGGACCCGTGAGGGGACGCACAACGACGCCTTTTTTCAGGACGCCCGTGAGATCCGCCACCAGCCGCCGTTTACCCTCCGGTACCATGATAAAAAAACCGCCATGGATCAGAAAGCCGCCATGGCAGGGGATGCTTCACGGGGGATATTTTTCAACAAAGAACAGGAGAACGACGGGCAGCTCCGGGGGATTTTCCGATAAAATTTTTCGCCGGCATCTGCCGGAGTTCAGGGATTTTTGCGGCGCAGGATCCGCCGGAGGAAATGCCCGTTGGAAAGAATACTCGATGCAAGACGGTCAAGGATGCTGTTCCTGACCATCTCCTTCTCTTTTTTATCCGGGAGTGTCCCGATCTTTTTATACTCGGTATAGAGTTCGAAAATCTCCCGGTCCGGAAGCGTCATGACGCGTTCATCAAAATTTTCCATCTTCACTTCTTTGATGTGGCTGAACGAAGGTGCCGTCGTTACGCGTTCGATAAACGGCGTTTTGAGTTCTTTGATTAACAGCGTCCGCATGTGGGCGATTTCAGATTTTCCTGTCATCGGGAGATCGGTTTTTTTATGATTGTTTTGCATCGTCCCTGATGAGTGCGGTCCATCGCGTAACGGCGGAGACTCTCCTTTTTTCCCCATGCATTTCAATACAATAAAATACTATACATATTTTTCCATAAAAGCAGTAAAAAATATAATACGTGCGCCCGACGGAATAACCGGGAGTCCGGACCAAAAGAACGGGTACCGGGCAACTATGCCGCTGATGGCGACAGCCGGATGCCTTCCGGGGGGATTATCCGTACGCCTGCCGCCCGGGGAACTCTTTTAACGCGACGGCGTTGTTATGGGCTTCGTCGTGTGCTGAGAAGACAAAGGTTACCTTCCGGTTCTCTGCGAGGATCTCCCGGAGCCGGGCGATGACGTCAGGCTTTGCTGCCATCTCTTCAAAATACTTCGAACGGAACGCCTCCCATCTCACCGGGTCATGGGCAAACCATTGCCGGAGCTTTGTGCTGGCACCCGCATCCTTCAGCCAGAGGGCGATCTTCGCCTTCTCTTTCGTGATACCCCGGGGCCAGAGCCTCTCCACGAGCACCCGGTACCCGTCATCGCCGGATACCGGTTCCGTTACGCGTTTAACGATAATGGCCATGAGGTCATCTCCATGGATTATCCGGTGACCACGGATCGCAGACCGGGCGGGGGTATCCACCGGCCGCATGCAGCAGGCCCCCGCTGTCGTCCCTCCGTCGACCGGGGAAAAGACACCTACTTCGTGCAGAAGTAATCGCCGGTGAGCTTGTACCGTTTATGGACGCCGCAACCGGGACAATTGCACCCGACCATCTTCTCACCCTTGCCCTTATCGGAATTCCCCTTTGCGCAGAATAACAGGCGGGGTTTGCCGTTGTTCAGGGAATTTTCCCTGTACGTCGGGCACGATCCGCAGAACCGCCCGCAGATATCGAGATTCGCAACAGACTCATCGACCTTCATACCGGTGACTCCCGATGCCTGAACATGGATTCCGGAGTTCATAAAATGTCCTTTCCGGCCACAATCGCACGGGAACGACGGGGGGGGGGGGGGGATTATGGATCATGACGGGCCAGGCATGGCCTCCCCGGAAGGACCGTGCGGGAAAAAACCGGAATACGGATTAATCCCGCTACGTCACCACGAACGATCCGGTCATGGTTGTCGGGTGGACATCGCACCGGAAGAAATACGTCTTTGGTATCATGGGAGCGTTGAACCGGTAGGTCGTCGTTTCAGGCCCTGTGATGAGCCCCCCGCCATAGACCTTCTGTCGTGCGGTAGAGTCCGTATAGAGGGCAAAATTATGCGGTACGCCGGAGTCCTTGTTGTCAAACGTCATCACCACGGTGGCGCCGGCCGGGACCGTGATGGTCGATTTGTCAAATGCAAAGCCCTCCGCCACGAGAGTGAGGGTAACCTTCCGGTCGGCTGCGGAAGGATCGCCCGTCGTCGCCGGTACCGTGATCGCAGCAGTCGGTGTCGCCGAAATACTGGTCGCTGTGACCATCCCCGGCGTCGATGGCGCAGCCGGAGTTGCCGTGGTTGTCGCCGTGGCGGGTGGGGAGGTGGAAGAGCAGCCGGCGATCGCCACACAGGCTGTCACCAGGAAGAGCAGGAGTACAACAGCAGGTTTCATGGGCGAGTTTTGAATACCCCGGCATGAAAGAGATTTCCGGATTTTCCACTTTTTGAAACATGGCCGGCCGGATTGTTTCAGGATTTGTTACAAAAACAGCCGGTGAACGGTAACCCGGGGATTATCCATTACCCGGGGAAGATCCCCGCTCCAGCGTGCGGAGGGCATCCTCAAACGACGCTTCCCAGCGGTCCATCGTTGCGACACCGTCCTGGATTTTTTTCACGTTCGATGCCGGTTCAAGCCGGAAATACAGGAGCGGCCTGTCCTGCGCCGCCACCTTCTTCCACGTGAACAGCCCGGAGCTCTCTGACACGTACGAACGGTACTCCTTCCCGACCCAGTCAATCTCGGCAGAGAGGGTGCGGACCATTTTCTGCAGTGCCGGGTCGTCCCTGGATGGGCCCGCTCTGAACCTGCGCTCGGCGCGCCCTGCCCTCTCCTGGTATGTCCCGTGGCGGATGATCGTTTCGTAGAATTCCCGGAACCGTATGAGCGCCGGGGCTGCAAGGGTCACGAGTTGTCGCTTCCGGTGGAACGCATCGGCGCCCGCCTCGAGATATCGCTGGTAATTCCCCTTCAGGACCTCCCGGACCCAGACCGGCAGGGAGAGCGACGGGTTATTCGTCGTAAAGAGCGTCCGGCTCTTTGCAGAGAGGCCGACACTCCGGATCCCCCGGGGGATGAAGATGTGGTTCTCCGGACCTGTCGAAAAAAGCGACGGGTCAATGTACGGGACCGATGCCGGAGACCGGCCGTCTTCTCCCGCAAGGAAGGAATCGTACCATGCGGTAAAATCCCTCGATTTCCCCAGGAAATTATCCAGCAGCCAGTACGATTCGATCCCGAGAACCCGGTATTTCCTGTCCCTTTCTTCCAGCTCCTCCGGGGTGATGGCGCTTACCTGGACCTCGAAGACAACCTTCCTGCCGTCACGGACCGCGTACACGTCCGAGATCCAGGCCCGGTCCGGGGAGGGAAATTCGACGGAGGTCTCCCAGTTTTCTGACTGGCAGGTCTGGTAGATCTTGTATTTGATCTCCAGGTGCTCTTTCGACTCCTCTGCATAACGGCACCCGGAATCAGGTGCATGATAGAAGTGCCGCGTCCCTTTTCCAGAGGTCCGCAGGTGTCCCGGTGCCCCGCAGCAGGCCATCGTTACCGTGAGTCCTTTCTTGTGACGCAGCTGCAGGCCTGCCCATTCCTCATCGGAGAGGTCAGGGGCAATGACCGTCTCCCCGTCAACAACTGCCTTCAGGGGCAAAAGGGATCCTCCTGGGGGTACCGGTATACTCCTGACCGGAATTTTTTCCGCCTGCATGGAACATGCCGCCGGAACAGGATGCATCCCCGCCCCCCCTGCCCTTGGACCAGGCCCGGATTGCATTGGTAAAGACCGGCCCGTACTTCTCCCGCTTGAACGCACCGACACCGGCGATCGTACCGAAGCCCTCCAGGTCACACGGAAGGGCCCGGGCCATCTCCCGCAGGCTCTTGTCCGGGAAGATGACGTACGGGGGGACATTGTTTTGGTCTGCGATGGTTTTGCGCAGGGCGCGAAGGCGGAGGAACATCGCCTCTTCTCCGCTGGTTGTGCCGGCAGGTCCCGCGGCCGGGGTACGCTTCGGTGCATTTCCCTCCGGTACCGAAAGCATGACCCGGGTCGTGCCGTCAAGGACGCTCCTGCCCTTTTCGGTGAGCCGGATGACCGGGTACCGGTCCCCCGCCCGTTCCAGGAAGCCCTGCCGGACCAGCTCGTTCACCCATGTCCGGCACTGCTGCTTCGTGATGCCACCGCCGGCATTGAATGACGGGAGGGAGGGAAAGCCGTACCTCCGGACCTTCAGGGTCTTTGCGCCGGTCAGGACGTCGGTGATCAGCCCGGTCCCGAACTCCGACGGCAGGTCCTGTACGCAGCGGAGGATCGCCTTTGCGATCTCGGTCCCGTCGGCACGTTCCCGGGGGTTGTCGCAGTTGTCGCAGGAGGCGCAGTTCCCGCCGGGATACTCCTCGCCGAAATACCCGAGCAGGAACCTCCTCCGGCAGGCCGCGGATTCGCAGTACTCCGCCATCCCGTTGAGCTTCTTTACCGCGAGGCGCACGCTGCGTTCGTCCGAACCGTCGCTCGTGAGAAGGGACCTGACCCTGAACACATCCATCCGGCTGTAGAAGAGGATGCACTCGGACGGCTGGCCGTCCCGCCCTGCCCGGCCCGTCTCCTGGTAGTAGGACTCGATGGATTTGGGGATATCGAAGTGGATGACGTACCGGACATCGGGCTTGTCGATGCCCATGCCGAACGCCACCGTTGCGCAGACGACCTTCACGGTGTCATGGATGAAGTCGTCCTGCACCTTCTCCCGGACAGGCTTCGAGAGCCCGGCATGGTAGGCGAGCGCGGAGAACCCCCGCGCCCGCAGGTCAGCGGCGATCTCTTCGGTCTCCTTCTTGCTGAGGCAGTAGACGATCCCGGCATCGTTCCGGTGCTGCCCGATATAGCCGGCAAGCATCACCGCGGGGTTCTTCTTCTGCACGACCCGGTAGGTGAGGTTCTTCCGGTTGAAGCTCCCGACGAACTCCCGGGCCGTGGAAAGCCCGAGCTGCTCCCGGATATCCCGCCGCACCGCAGGGACCGCCGTTGCCGTCAGGGCAATGACCGGGACGGCGGGAAAATTCTTCTTCAGGACAGCAAGCGACCGGTATTCCGGCCGGAAGTCATGGCCCCACTCGGAGATGCAGTGAGCCTCGTCGATAGCGATGAGCCGGACCGGGAGCGTTCCGAGGGTTGCGAGGAACGGTGCCTGCATGCACTTCTCCGGTGAAACGAACAGGAGACGGAGGGTGCCGTTCGTAAGACTCTTCTCAATCATCTCCCGCTCGCGGTATTCCAGCGAACTGTTGTACGCCGCTGCCGGGATCCCCCGGGCGTTCAGGTCGTCGACCTGGTCCTTCATCAGCGAGATGAGGGGCGATATTACGAGCGTGAGTCCGCCGAGGCAGAGCGCGGGCAGCTGGTAACAGAGCGATTTTCCCCCGCCGGTTGCCATGATGGCGACCACATCCTGCCCCGAGAGGACGGATTCGATGATCGCTCGCTGGTGGGGCAGAA
>JAKLEQ010000005.1:38801-42449 GCA_022711635.1 Methanoregula sp.
AACGAGCCAGAGCCCCAGTATCTCTTCAGGAGTCCGTCGATTTCGGCCATGAAATGTCCCTGAACTTCACTCCGCTTTACGAAGTATTCGCAGAGAGCCTCTATATTCCCTGACCGTGGGGTGAATGTGTTTTTTGAGCCGCGATCCCCGGAATCATGGGGACGACCTTCCCGGTCCAATCGTGGAGTTGCGCACGGGCAGACATCCCCTGCACCAGTGTCCCGATCCTCCCTGCCAGCCGGATCCCGGGCGATGGCGTTTTAAGGAGGAGCCGCCCAACGGGGTCACATGGACTGTGTGCTCTGCAGGATCGTGAAGGGGGAGATCCCGTCTTATACGATCTATGAAGACGACTTCTGTATCGGCATCCTCGATATCTCCCCGTGTGCGCCGGGGCACTGCCTTGTCGTGCCCAGGGACCACGTTGAGAAGTTCTACGACCTGCCGGACAGCGGGATTACCAAACTCTTTGTGGCGGCTAAGAAGGTCGCCCGGAAGATCCGGAAGGCATATTCCCCGGACCATGTCTGCATATTCGCGCGGGGCGGCAGGCTGCCCCACCTCCACGTCGCAGTGTTCCCCTCATCAGAGGGCGACGGGGTCAGCGGCTTTCCCCAGAGCAACTACCCCCGGCCGACGGTCGACTTTGCGGCATCAGCAGACCTGCTGCGGAACGCGTAAATATCCTGCAACGCGGCAGGCAGGTACGAGCCCGATAAAAACACCGCAGCGCTGCGGGACCTGCCCGGGACCCCCTGCTCTGCCATGGATACGTCGCAACCGGCCCCCGGCGTACAAAAACGTATATATAGTGGAAAAATCATTCCACCATAGACGATGAAACTCCGGTCCCGCGTCCTCATCCTCTATTTCTGCATCGCCCTGCTCGTTCTCGTCCTGATCGGGGTCGTCCTTCCCTCCTCCCTCCACAAACAGAACCTCGATTCCGTCTCGGAGACTTCCATCGCCCAGCTCCGGCACATCGATTTCGCCCTCTCGCGGTTCATTGCGGAAGCGCAGTACGACGTCCTCGAACTCTCCCTCAACGACAAGGTCCGGGCAGCAAACGATACCGGTTTTACGAATTTCCTGAACGCCTCGGAGGATACCTTCCGGTACTCCATCAGCGACCGGGAGCAGGAGATCATCGACATTCTGCAGGACTACCAGACCTCCCACCCGTACGTCAGCTCCGTCTACATGGGCCGGGAGAACGGGGCGTTCGTCCGGTCATACCCCCGGGCCCGTCCGACGGCCTACGACCCCCGCGACCGGCCGTGGTACCTGCTCGCAAAGGAGCACCCGGGCACCGTGGCGGTGACGGAACCCTACCAGTCGGTAACGACGCCGGACGTCAACATCGGGATCGTCACCCCGCTCACCGACCGCAACGGGACCATGATCGGGGTCATCGGGGCAGATATCACGCTCGTCAACCTGACCCGGTACATCTCCACGGTGGGGAGCGTGGAAGGCGGGGAGATGATCCTTACCGACCGGAACGGAACGATCCTTGCCGCACGGGACCAGTCCCTGCTCTTTTCCGGCATCGGCGACATTCTTAAGGATAAGACCGGAACGTTCCTTTCCACGGATGAAGGCGTGCTCGTCCTCAATGACAGCTACCTGATGTACTCCACCTCGCCGGCGCTCGGCTGGAAGATTGGGACATTCGTCCCCTTCAGCACGATCGAGCAGCGGATCAACGAGTCCATCCTGCGGATCCTCCTGTTTGTCATCCTTGCCCTGCTCCTGCTCTCCATCATCACGCTCCTTGTCCTCGACTTCACGGTCATCCGCCCGATCGCAAACCTTACCGGGGTGAGCAGGAAGATCGCGGAGACCGGGGACCTCGACCAGACGATCGGGACAGAAGGGGCCGGGGAGATCGGAACCCTTGCGCGGTCATTCCGGGCGATGGTGGAGAAGATCCGGGCCGAGAAGACCGGGCGGGAGCGGGCGCTCGCCGAACTTGAGGCATACCGGGACCACCTCGAGGAGATCGTTGCGGAACGGACCCGGGAGCTGGCCGTGGCAAAGGAGGCTGCCGAATCTGCCGACCGGCTGAAGTCGGCATTCCTTGCCACCATGTCCCACGAGCTCCGCACGCCGCTCAACTCCATCATCGGGTTCTCGGGGATCCTCGGGCAGGAACTGGCAGGTCCCCTCAACGACGAACAGAAGAAGCAGCTCGGCATGGTCTCCGAGAGTGCGGAACACCTGCTCGCCCTGATCAACGACGTGCTGGACATCTCGAAGATCGAGGCCGGGCAGCTCACCCTTGCGAGCGAGCCGGTCGATATCGCGGCGGTGATCGACAAAGTGGTCCGGACGATGCAGCCGCTCGCCGACAAAAAGCGCCTTGCCCTGGAACGGACCGTCGCACCGGGGAGCGGGACGGTGCGGGGGGATGCCCGGCGCATCGAGCAGGTCCTCCTTAACCTTATGAGCAATGCCATCAAATTTACTGAATCAGGACGTGTAACAATCGAGAGCACCCGGAACGACGACCGGATCACCATCCGCGTCATGGACACCGGCATCGGCATCCGGAACGAGGACCTGGATAAATTGTTCCGGCCGTTCAGCCAGGTGGACACGGGGCTGACCCGCCAGTACGAGGGGACCGGTCTCGGGCTCTCGATCTGCAGGAGACTCGTCGACCTGATGGGAGGGTCGATCACCGTGGAGAGCGCGCCAGGGAGGGGGAGCACCTTTACCGTCACCCTTCCCGCGGACCGGGGTGCGGCATGACGGACATCCTGTATATCGAGGACAACGACCAGAACTTTTACCTGGTCAGTTTCATCCTGAAGGCGAAAGGGTACGAAGTCATTCGGGCACGGGACGGCAGGGAGGGGATCGACCTCGCGGGAACGCTCGCGCCCCGCCTCATCCTGCTGGACATCCAGCTGCCGGTCATGGACGGGTACGCGACCGCCCGCGAGCTGCGGAAGAATCCGGACCTTGCGACGATCCCTGTTGTTGCCCTGACCTCCTACGCGATGCCCGGGGACCGGGAAAAAGCTCTTGCGGCAGGGTGCACCGGCTATATCGAGAAACCCATCAACCCGAAGACGTTTTCCGAACAGATCGAACGGTACCTTGTACCGGACCGGCCGGAGGCGCCATGACCCGGGTTCTCATCGCGGACGACAACCAGCAGAACCTGTACCTGCTGGAATCGATCCTGAAGGCCTTCAGGATGGACGTCACCAGCGTCAGGAACGGCAAAGAGGCGCTGGAGTCCGCACGGGACAACCCGCCGGACCTCGTCATTGCCGACATCCTGATGCCGGTCATGGACGGCTTCGAGCTCTGCCGGCACTGGAAAGCGGACAGCCGGCTCTCCCGCATCCCGTTCATCTTCTACACGGCGACGTATACCGATCCCAAAGACGAGCGGTTTGCGTTGAGTCTCGGGGTGGAGAGGTTTGTCGTCAAGCCGCAGAAGCCCGAGGTCCTCATGGGGATCATCAGAGAGGTCCTGGAAGAGAGCAGTAAAAAGACGCCGGAAGCGCCGGCAAAGCCCCTCGGCGAAGAGATGGAGGTGCTGCGGCAGTACAACGAGGTGCTCTTCCGCAAACTGGAGAAGAAGGTTTTACAGCTCGAAGCCGAGATCGCCGAGCGGAAGAGGACGGAGGAAAG
>JAKLEQ010000050.1 GCA_022711635.1 Methanoregula sp.
GAGACGCTTGTGGCCCGGGACGAGCGCGAACTCGGGTGGGGTCTTGGCGCCGCCCTCGCCCTCGCCGACCACCGGGTCAACAATGACGCAGACCTTGCAACTTTCACCGCAACCGTGAAGGCGCTGCTCCGTACACTGGAGGCGGACCCGTGACCATCGCCTCCTACTTCTCCTCGTCCGCAAAGGTCTGGGACGCGATCGAATGGGTCTACGGCATCGAGGAGGCAGGCTATGCCGGCTGGGAGGTCGTCGCCGACGGGAATTACCGGCTCGACAACCCGGAAAATTTCCGGAAGATCTCGGACGTCCTTGCGAGCACGAAGCTGAAGGCAACCGTCCATGCGCCCTATGGCGACCTGAACCTTGCGACGCTCAACGACCCGATCTACCGGGAGTCGATCCGGCAGATCGTCTCCTGCATCGAAAGAGCCGCGGACCTGACCGACCGGGTCACCTTCCATCCCGGCTACATGTCACCGGTAGGAAAACTCGTCCCGCAGAAGATCTGGGGACTCCAGAAGGCAGCGCTGAAGGAGATCGGGAAGGTTGCCCATGACCACGGCGTGCTCGCCTGTCTCGAGAACATGATCAGCGTCAAAGAGTTCCTCTGCCGGGACGCCGGTGAACTGGTCGGCATGACCGAAGGGATCGAGGGGATCGGCATGACGTTCGACTTCGGGCACGCCAACACGATGGGCAAGGTTGCCGAGTTCCTCCCGATTGTTGGGAAGGCGAACCACATCCACATCCACGACAACCACGGCGAGCGGGACGAGCACCTCGCGCTCGGCGACGGTACGATTGACTGGAAAGCCGTCGGCGCTGAGGTAAGGAAGAAGTACCACGGGGTCGTTGTCATCGAGGGCCGTTCGGTCCCCGAGGCAAAGAAGAGCATACAGGTCTACCGGAGCTGGTTTTTGTGAGCGGCGAGACCCTGCTCGTCCACTTCCTCGGCACGGCCGGCGCCCTGCCGACGCCGCAGCGCAACCCTGCCTGCATCATGGTCCGGCGAGGGTCCGATACCCTTCTCTTTGACTGTGGGGAGGGAGCCCAGCAGCAGATGATGCGGGCACGGACCGGCTTTACGGTTGACGCCATCTTCGTTTCCCACTGGCACGCGGACCACTTCCTCGGGATCTTCGGCCTCGTCCAGACCCTCTCCTTCAACGGCCGAACCGCTCCCCTGACCATCTACGGCCCGCAGTGGGTGCACGACTTTGTCCGGACCCTCAAGCACGTCGGGAAGTTCAACCTTAGCTACGCCATCCTCTCCGAAGAACTGGCGGACGGGTCCTGGGTGCGGTTCGATGGGTACACCGTCACTGCATTCTCCGTGAACCATGGCATGCCCGCCCTTGGGTACGTGCTCGAGGAGGACCGGCGCCCGGGGAGGTTCGACCGCGAGAAGGCGATCGCGCTCGGCGTCCCCCCCGGCCCGCTCTTCGGGAAGCTCCAGCGGGGGGAGACGGTCACCGTAAAAAAAGACGGTGCACCCGTAGAGGTTCATCCGGCAGATATTATGGGACCGATGCGGCCCGGCCGGAAGATCATCTATACCGGCGACACAGGGCCGATTGCGGCAAAACTTGCGGATGTTGCAAAGGACGCCGACCTCCTCATCCACGACGCGACCTATGACGAGACAGACCTGCAGAAAGCAACCGATTTTCTCCACGCGACCGCCGGGCAGGCCGGGGAAGCGGCGGCAGCTGCTGGGGCGGCAATGCTCGCGCTCGTCCACATCAGCTCCCGGTACACGAGCCCGGAGAACCATATCGCCGATGCAAAGAAGAAATTTCCCGGGACTGTCTTTGCGCCGGACGACCTGACGCTTCTCGATCTGCCATTCCGGCAGTAGTCCAATTGTCCAGCAGCGCATACCCCCGCTCCCGGCTCTCCCCCTGCCAGACCTTCCGGATGTACTCCCGGATAATAACCCTGATAATCTCCCCGGTTGATTGATGATCACGCAGAGTTGTTTGTGTGTCACCGGGTACAACCGGCATCAACCGTGACATGCCCCGTTCATAATCACGCTACGCTGTGTGTGGAGAGAAGAAATGACCAATAATGACGATATCCTCGTCTACCGGCTGGGAGCGACCTGCGACCTGTCGGATGTTACGGAAGGATCCATCTACCAGGGAAAGGTCCAGGGATTTGCCAACTTCGGCATGTTCGTCCAGCTCAACGACCGGATCAAGGGCCTTGTCCACAAGAGCAACATGAGAGCCGAGCACAAGGAGAAGGATACCGTGCTCGTGAAAGTCCGGGGTATCCGGCCCAACGGCAATATCGACCTCGAGGAGGTCATCATCCAGGTCTACCAGGTCCAGAACATCGAGCGCAAGTCCACGATTGTCCGGGTCAGCGACCTGAAAAGCCGGGTCGGAAAAACGGTCGCCATCGAGGGCGAGGTCGCCCAGATCAAACAGACGAGCGGACCCACCATCTTCACCATTGTCGATGAGTCCGGGACCCAGAACGTTGCCGCGTTCGTCGAAGCGGGGGTCCGTGCCTTCCCCGAGATCGAACTGAACCAGATCGTGCGGGTGATCGGGGAGGTGATGATGCGCAACAACCAGCTCCAGATCGAGGCGGACGTGGTGACGGCGCTCTCCGGTGAGGACACCACCGCCGTCCGTGAGCGGATCGACAAGGCGCTGGATACGCGTGCCGAGCCGGAGGACATCCCCCTGCTCGTCGAGAGCGATGTCATGGAGCGACTGCGCCCCGAGATGCGCAAGGTCGCAAAGATCATCCGGAAGGCGGTCTTTGTATCCCAGCCCATCATCCTGCGCCACCACGCGGACGCTGACGGGATCTGCTCGGCGGTCGCCATCGAGCAGGCGGTCGTCGCCCTGATCCGGGAGAGCGGGGCGGACTTCGACGCGGAGAACTACCTCTTCAAGCGGGCTCCGAGTAAAGCCCCCTTCTACGAGATCGAGGACATCACCCGGGACCTTGACTTCTCCTTAAAAGACCATGTCCGTTTCGGGCAGAAGATGCCGCTCGTGCTCTTAACCGACAACGGCTCGACCGAAGAGGACGAGCCCTCCTACAAGATCGCGAGGGTCTACGATATTCCCTTCGTCGTCATCGACCACCACCATCCCGACGCGACCATCGACAAGTACCTGATCGCCCATGTCAACCCGTACCATGTCGGCGGGGACTTCGGGATCACGGCAGGGATGCTCGGCACCGAGGTCGCCCGGCTCATCAACCCGAAGGTCGAACCGGCGATCCGCCACATTCCAGCGGTGGCCGGTGTCGGGGACCGGAGCGAAGCGGCGGAGCGTGCACGGTACCTCGACCTCGTGAAGGACCAGTACCCCGAGGCCGCCTGTAAGGACATGGCGCTCGCGCTCGACTACGAGCAGTTCTGGCTCCGGTTCAACGACGGCCGCGAGATCGTAAAAGACATCCTCAACATCAATGGCAATACGGAGCGGCACACGAACCTTGTCGCGCTCCTCGTCGATGGCGCCAACACCATGATCGAGGACCAGATGAGCGCCTGCATGCCGCACGTGGTCGCCCGGGAACTTTCAAGCGGGGCGAAGGTCTTCCTGATCGACGTCGAGATCCATGCCCACAAGTTCACCTTCCCCCCGCCGGGCAAGACCAGCGGGGAGGTCCACGACCGGCTCTGTAAGGCGAATCCCGGCTCTCCCGTTGTCACCATCGGCTTTGGCCCGGACTTCGCCGTCCTGAGATCAAGGGGCGTGCTGATGAACATCCCCCGCATGGTCCGCGAGCTCCGCGTCGAGATCCCCGGCGGCGGGATCAGCGGCGGCGGGCACCTTGTGGTCGGCAGCATCAAGTTCGTGGAAGGAATGCGCGAAGTTGTGCTCGAAGCGCTGATCAAAAAGATTGGCGAGGCGCAGGTGCAAAAATAACCAGAATCTGAAAACTTCAATTTTCGATTTTCGTTAATTTTTGCCGGAAAGATATGATCTCGCAGGATTTTCAAGATCCAAAAAACAACTCGAACCGGTGCGCAATAAATGCTTTCTGGTCGAATAATTGGTGCGCAAAAGCAAAAAAGAGCCTGATTTAACCAACAGCAGTGGATATTTATATATACAAGCAGATCTACATGAATTCTTAAGACGCTGAGGAACAACATGGTAACGACGAAAAAGTTACGCGAGTCGTACAACGAGACCCAGCACAAGATTGTCAACTATCTCGGATCCGGCATAACCAAGGGCAAGCACTACTTCAAGTCGAAGTACATTGCAAAGGACCTCGGGTTGTCGCCCAAAGAGGTAGGAACCAACATGGCCATCCTCGCAGAGATCTGTAAGGAACTGACCATTATCCGGTGGAGCTATTCGAACAGCACGACCTGGATGGTCACGCCGCGTGCGATATAATTTAACCATCCACGTCTTCTTTTCTTCATGCAGAAAGTTCTCAGCTTTGATGCCGAGATCGAGTTTGTCGCCGATATCAACGAGCGGAAGGACTGCTTGATGAGCCAGGACCCGACGCAGGACAATCCCGACGCGCTCTGGTTCAATATCGACGTCCCGAAAGGTCATACGGTGAAAGCCGGCGACCGGGTCCGGATCACGATTGAGAAGCTGTGACCGGGCGACGGCGAGGCGCCGCCGCATAACGCTCTTCTACGTTGTCAGAAAACCGCGGTTCCGGAGGAATTCCATAAGCCGCTCTTCCACATCCGGATCGCTCCCGCAGATCTCCCGCATCGCAGCATCGTAGGCGGCACGGAGCGCCGGATCTTCCGAATGGAGCGCAAGGGTCCCGGTAATCCTCCCGATCTCGTACCCGCCCGCATCGGAAACCCGGAGCACCGTGCACCGGTAGGACTTGCACTGGGCCGGGCTGTCCCGGTGGATGGTGCACCGGATGAGATCCCCGTCCGGCCGGAGGAACCGGCAGGCTGTCGGGTGCTGATCGATCCAGTGCCGGTCCGTAAAGAGGTGCCGCTTGTCCGGGTCGATCTCCGCCGCAAACTCCGTGCCGGTCGCAACCGAGCAGCAGCGGAACATAAACGGCCCGGTCTGCTCCTCGATCACGATGTAGTCACCGAGAAACATGCAGCACGAGCCGCACTGCCGGCAGGAAAAGGTCAGGGGGGATCACCCGCAGGAAACCGGGGTCGTTCGAAAACGGTGCGGGAGAGCCCGCCTGTTCCGGAAGAGGTACCGCAGTTCATGCGAAACGGCCGTTTCGTGCAGGAACCGGGTCAGCGGACGTCCTCGCCGAGGGCTTCCCGGCTCCGCATCTGGTACAGCACCATCGGGTCCATCTCCCGGTACTCGGTGGGGGCGGTGCGCATGATAACGTTCACGATGCCGGCGTTCACGATCATCTTGGAGCAAAGGAAGCACGGCCAGATCTGGGTCAGGGCATCCGTCTCCACGTCGAACCCGGCAAGGTAGAGCGTGCACCCGCGGGCTAGTTTTCCCGCCTGGATCAGCGCGTTCATCTCGGCGTGCACACTCCGGCACCGTTCGTAGTTGGACCCCGAGGGGATGTTGTGCTCCTTCCGCCAGCAGCGCTGCAGTTCCGTGCAGTCCATCTGCTTCCGCGGCGCCCCGGTATAACCGGTCGAGACGATCGTGTTGTATTCGTCCACGATGATCGCCCCGAAGTTGCGGCGGAGGCAGGTGCCCTGGTGGGCGCAGCGCAGGGCGAGATCGAGGAAATACTGGTGCCGGTTGGTCCGCATCGGTACCATATGGAAAAGCCCGGGTATTAAACCGGCAGGATCGGCGCACACTGTACAGTTGCGGGCATCACTTCCGCACCGAATACCCAGCCCGGGATACCGCCGCGATCATCAGGTCGTCCCAGGCAGCATCTTCCGCATCCCCGATCGTGTCGAGAGACTCCTCCCAGATCGCCCGGAGGACAGGGTCATCCGTAACGAGTGTCCGGATGAACATCACCCGTCCCGCACGATTTCCCGCAGGGTCGAGAATGAGCAGGCGCCAGCAGGAGAAGTCCCGGCAGATCTCCGGGCGGGTGAGGTGAATGGTGCAGTACCCCCTTCCATCCACCGGGTTGAACCGGAAGAACGGGCAGGCTTCCGGCTCGCGCGAAAACGTGCTCCGGTCGGCATAGAGATCAGCCTTGTCGCTATCGAGGACAACCTCCTGTTCGTCGCCGGTGTACTGGTTATGCAGCAGGAACCTGCCGTTCCCGCGGTCCTGCCGGATGGAATGGACGAGCCCGAGGTGGCTGCAGCATTCCCCGCACTGGATGCACTCAAACGGCATCGGATAGTATCTCTCCCGATATTGATACTGGCGTCACCCGTTGTAAAAAACTCTCGGAATCGCACCTGACAAAAACACATTCTTCCAGGATCCGTCACCCCAGGACCGGGCATCGAACGGAGATTATAGCGGAAAGATCCGACACAAAAAATATGGGGAAAACCCGGCAGAAGGTCCGCCAGTGCCGATCACTTTCACCCCCCGCGTTCCCGCTCTATTAAACCTCTGCCCGCAGATGCATGGATGGTGCAAAAAATGGACGAGATAACAATCGTTGACCTTCCCGACCAGAAGGTCCTCGGCATGACAAAGAAAGGGAACTACACACTGATTCCGCAGATGCTGATGACGGTGTATGAATTTACAGAAAAGAAGAAGATCGCGATCGCGGGTCCGCCGGTCTTCGTCTGCCACGAGACCTCCCCTGAATCGGTGAAGGAGGCGAACGAGAAGGGGACAGCAACCGTCGAGATCGCGTGGCCAATTGCCGGTGCCGCGAAAGGCGGCAGGGGGATCAAGGCCTATACCCTGCCGGGCGGGAAGATGGTCCGGACCATCCACCGCGGACCCTACGAGACCTGCGAGCCGACCTACCTGAAGCTCTTCGCATGGATCGCGGAGAAGGGGCTGACCATCAGCGGGCCCATCCGGGAAGTGTACCCGAACGATCCCCGGACCGTGAAGCCTGAGGAGATCCTCACCGAGATCTATGTTCCGGTGAAGTAATTTTTTTGGTATTCCTCAATTCAAGCCACCAGTCTTTTGTTTTATTTTTTTAAAGCCATCCTAGAGACAACACAGGAGACGTTCTTGGGGGCTTCGGTTCCACCTCCGCCCCCGCCACTGTGGCATCCCCCGTAATGCGATAATGACGGATTCCCTTTTATCAACATCGTCCTATCATAATGCGCCCCGGATCGAAGAACACGAAAGCGTTCTTCTCTTGCTCCGGGTCTGATCCCTCCGCATCCCCCTCGGGGGAAGGCAGCCATTCCCATGGGAAATGGCTGACTGGAGAAGAGCCCACAGGCTCTTCGACTCTGGTGGCGCAAGAGGGGGGTATGGTTTAAAATTGGTGGCACATAATAAGAATCGCCATTTTTTCAGAGGAAAAGGAACAGGATGAAAAACCCCACGGGGTGCCCCGTCAGGGCTTCTTCATCGTGAACCGCCATTGGCAGAACATCTCCGGCGGGTGAGGATCCGGCGGGGCAAAGAGGCATTCCACCAGGATGCCGGGATCGATCTCCTGTGCAAACGCCGTGAACTCCGCGCGGTGCATCGCCTGGCAGCTGTACTCCTTCAGCCCCCGGCGCAACCGTGCCTCCTGTGTCGGGCAGGACGGGACCGAGATAACCACTTCGTCATCCCGTTCGGCAATCTCGTAGCCCACGATGAGTGCCCAAGGGAAATGGCGGAGTGCGGCGGCAAATCCCTTCAGGCCTTTCTCGGTAATCCTGAACCGCCGCACGATCTCCTTTGCCGCCATCCCGGCCACCCGGCCCCAGACCTTCTCGTTGAACTCGTTCGCAAGGTCATCACCAAACTTTTCGCCGACACTGATGTACCAGAACGCGTCCACGACCCGGTAGTGCCAGAGCAGGAATTCGAGATAGTCCTTTTTTTCATCGTCGCTCATCCGGTCGAAGATCGCAAGTTCCATGCCCTTCACTCGCAGTCTCAATTCTGCAGCTGCTCCGTCATAAATACGCGGGTAACCGGGCCGCAACGATAACCATCAGGACAAAAAAAGGGAAGGCTGGATCTTCAGCTGAAGATGGAGAAATCGTTCTTGATCCCGATCGCGTGAATGATGGGTTTCATCGTATCGGGGGAGATCTTGAACTTTTCCATGTACATCGAGAGGATCTTCTCTTCGTTCCCGGCGAGAACGCCATCGGACATTGCAAGGTCGCAGAGGATTGCCAGCGTCGCGATCTTCTGTTTTTCGTCGAGGCAGGCGGCAACGAGGTCGATGACGGCAGGGAACTGGTTTGCCTTCATAACGTCGAGTGCCGTGTCGATAGCCTTCCGGTCGCCGCGGACAATTTTCGCAAGATCGTTGAGTTCTGCCTCATCGACAACACCGTCGGCTGCAATGACCGTAAGCGCCGAGAGGACGAGCGCGGATTTCGGGGTCAGCTGCGGTGTTTTTCCGGTTAACTTGTCAAAAATTCCCATGGGTATTCACCATTTTACCGGGAAACGGTTTGCGCTGATCCGACATCTCTCTTTCGCAAAAAAGGAATTGCGGGCCGGGGTGAAAGGATCAATCCGCCCGCCTCATCGCGAGGAACCCGGCAATAACCGCAGAGATGATGACCGGCAGGCCAAAAGCTGCCGCCGGTGACGGGGATCCGGCAGGTGTCGTTGTCGGCGAAGGCACCGGTGTCGTTGTTACCATCTGGACAACGGTGGTTGGGGCAGGGGACTGCGGGGGCGGGGTTGTAACGAGAGAGATGATGGTTGGGAGCGTCGGTACCGGCGTCTTCGTCGTTGTCGCCCGGGTCGGCGGGAGACCGAGCTTGACCGGGACCTCGTCGCCCGGCGCGGACGGGTTCTGCGCCTTGATGGTGAAGGTACGGTCGGCGGTTGCAGAGGAGGTCTGGAATTCGACGATCCCGTACCCGTCGGAATCGGTCGTCAGCTTCGCGTAGTACCGGGTATTCGAGACCGTATCGGACGATGGGGCAACGTCCTCAAGGATCGTCCGCCCGTTTCCGCCGGAGTACCGGTACGACCCGATCGTGTACGGGCCTTCATCCGGATCGAACTCGATATTCTCCGTCCCGGAGACAATCACCGGTGGCTGGTCACCGGGCTCGCCACTCATCGAATGCGTCCCGGTCAGCCAGACATAATAATCGGTTGCCGGTTTCCCATAGATCGAGACGGTGAACGTGCTGCCCCGGGTGACGGCACCAGCCGTCGGGAGGAGGAGTAAGAGTACTGCGATACCCAGAAGGACATACTTCATATACCGACGGAAAGAACCGGTTGCTGCCATCAACTCACCCTGGTTATCCGGATGAAGGTCGTCACGCGTATTGGAGATTGCGGTTGGAACACCGGGAACCGGGAGGATGTACCGGGCATCTGCAATGACGGGATCTCCGGGGATAAAAAAATCAAAAAAAGAGAAAGAAAGTGGCGGGAGAGCCGGAGCCTTAGCGCCCGATAGAAAGGAGCCGGTGCGAACCCTTCGGGACAGTTATCGCAAACCGCGCGCCCTTCCCCGGTATCCCGTTCTCCCGGATGGAGAGCCCGGTGATTGCGAGGATTTCCCGGATCAGGAACATGCCGTACCCCCGCGTACTGCCATATTCGCGGGAGAAGATCGTCTCCTTCTCGTTTTCCGGAATGCCGACACCATTGTCCTCGTACACCAGCAGGAGGTTGTCGCCCTCTTCCGAGGAAGAGATCCGGATCTCCGTGACACGTGCCCCGTGCTGGAGAGAGTTCTCGATCAGGTTGGAGAAGACTTTCCCGATGAGGGGATCGGCATAGATCTGCAGGTTCTCCGCTTCAACCGAGAGCGTCACCGGCCCGAGCGGAAGCGAGGTGCGGATCGCGGCGATTGTGTCGGCAACCCCGATCCAGTCGGGGGGATGGATGCCGACGTTCTGGTAATCGCGGGTGAAGATGATCCGGCTCCGGATCGTCTCCGCAATCGCCTCTTCCTTCCCGATGAGGTCGACAATCTCCCTGCCGGGATCCAGCTTCTTCATATGACCGAGATATCCGCGGAGTGCGGTCAGCTGGTTCAGGATATCGTGCCGGATGATGCTTGTTAAGAGCGCGACCTGCGTGCTTGCCCTTTTGAGAGCCTCTGCCGCCTTCTTCCGCTCCGTTATATCGAGGACGGTGACGGTCACGCCCCGGGAAAGGTTCTCGGGATCGAACGGGCTTATGCTGAGGAGAACATCGATGACGGTACCGTCCTTGCGCAGGAACCGGGACTCCAGCATCCCGACACCCTGGCCGCCCATCCTGCCGTAGAGCTCGCGGTCGACCCTTGCGTACTCGTCTGAATCGACGTACAGGACCCGGGTACTCTTCCCGGTCAACTCCTGCTGGGAGTACCCGGTGATCAGGCAGAGGGAATCGTTCACGGTTTTAAAGACCCGGTCGACGATAAGACCGACGCCGATTGGCGTTGCATTGAGCATGCTGCGCAGCACCGCCTCGCTCTGCCGGAGCGCCTCTTCCGCCCGCTTGTGATCCTCGACCTCCCGCTGGAGCGCATCGTTGGTCCGGAGAAGGTCTGCCGTCCTCTCCCGGATCCGGTTCTCGAGCTCGAACTGGTACCGCTTCATCTCGGAGATATCCTCGAGGATAATCCCGGCGGCCTGGCTCCCGTCTTCAAAGACCAGCGGGATCAGCTTCATCCGGAAGTACCGCTTGTCCGCCATTGCATCGAAATGGATATCGGAGGATGTCTCCGTCCCGTCCAGTGCCTTTCCGATTGCGGCGAGGGTAGTGTCAGGAAAGAACGGGGCGATGGGGGAATGCTCGATCTTCTTTCCTTTCAGATCCTCCTTCTTTATGCCGAAGTAGCCAAGGAACGCCTCATTGGCCTCCTGGATGAAGAGATCGCGGTCGAGGATCAGGATCAGGTCGGAGGAGAGGCTGAGCAGGTTGGGCAGGGGGAGGCGCTGCGACAGGTAGTACATCTTTGCCCTGCCGAGTTCGCGCAGCTCGGCCTGTCCTGAAAGCGTGAGCGTAGTGAGATATTTTGCCGCGGTCGCACGGTTGACCGAGAGCTTCTTCGACACCTCTTCGATCGTGAGCCCCTTCGGGTTCTCTTTTAATAAATCCTTGATCCTGGCCTGTTCCGGTTCCATACTTCCCCCATACTATTTTTTTTAATGTGTTGACTTTCAACATATATTATTGTTCCCTATTGCCAATAATCAGCCTCGATAATCAT
>JAKLEQ010000051.1 GCA_022711635.1 Methanoregula sp.
GTCGGGCCAGACCGCAACAATTGCAGTTCCGGCAAGGGCAAGGATCGCCTCCTCCGGATCGATCCCGATTGCCGTAAAGATCCCGGAAAGGAACCCGAACCCGATCACCGACTGCCGGATAAAGAGGCTGCTCTTCTTTGCGATCCCGCTCACCCCAAAAAAAACCTGGTGCGGGTTCCGCAGATACCTTCGGCTGACACCGGAAGAACGGTCATATCCACTGCCGTTTCCGGAAGTAGATGAGCATGGTTGCGATCACCAGGATCATCACCGCCCAGACCCCGTAATACCCGTACGGGTGCGACAGTTCCGGCATATAGTCGAAGTTCATCCCATAGATCCCGACAATAAACGTGAGCGGGATAAAGATCGTCGCAATCAGGGTGAGGACTTTCATGACCTCGTTGAGGTGCATGCTCATACCGGAGAGGTAGATGTCGATCATGCCCGAAACCATGTCCCGGAATGTCTCGATGGTGTCGATGACCTGGATCGTGTGGTCGTAGACATCCCTGAGATAGATCCGGGTGGAGTCGCGGATGAGGGAGTTGTCCGACCGTTCGAGCCCTGAAATAACCTCGCGCAGCGGCCAGACGGATTTTCTGAGGTAGATCATCTCCTTTTTGAGGGTATGGATCGAGAGGAGCATCTCCCGGGAGGGATTTGTCGCGAGCGCTTCCTCGAGAAGTTCGACCTGTTCCCCCAGCGACTCCATTACGATGAAGTAGTTGTCGACGATTGCGTCGATGAGGGCGTAGGCGAGGTAGTCCGTGCCGAATTTCCGGATCCTCCCGTCTTTCCGGATCCGTTCACGCACCGGGTCGAAGACATCCCCGACATCTTCCTGGAACGAGATGACGAAGTTGGTGCCAATGATCAGGCCGACCTGCTCGATCTTCACCTTCCGGCCCGTTTCAAGGTACTGGAGCATCTTGAGGTTCACATAGATGTACGATTCGAGGTCCTCCATCCGCGGGCGCTGCGCGGTGTTCAGGATGCTCTCGAGGATGAGAGGATGGATGCCGAAGCATTTCCCGATCTGCCCGATGAGGGTAACGTCCGAGAGGCCGTCGATGTTGATCCAGGTCACGGTCCCGGTATCCCTGAACGGCCGGCATTCGTCGAGGGTTGTTGCCGTCTTCTCCTGGAACGTATTCGCGTCGTAATCGAGGATCGTGATAACCGGTGGGAGCCCCTCCCGCGATCCCGGCGGGGGGATGAGCGTCCCCGGGGGAAGGCCGGCCTTTCGCCCGGGTCTCCTGCGATCCTTTTCCCCGGCAACGCCCTCGCGCCCGTTGCGGGGGGACCGTACCCTGCTATGACTGGACATCTGGTTGTATTCAGGTAGACGTGTGCCCCTAAAAAGGTTGCAGGACTTTTCCGAGGCCTATTGTATGCCGAACAATGAACGGAAGAAGAGCAGGATGCTGCCAAACGGGTCCGCAGCCGCACCTTCCGGCGTCAGTCCCTCCCCGGGCAGGGCGCAAACGTCGTTGCCTGTTTCCCCGCACGTAGCGGCCTGCGTCCCATACGCCTGCATCGTGATGACCAGCCGGATGCTCTCGGAAGGCGATCCGTTGATCCTGCCACTCCCGTTGCACCCCAAAGCATCGCAGGTTTTCGACGACGGCGCATGGAAACAATACAGGGGCCGGCTCAACGAGTCCCTGAAACAGGGGGTTTCATTCACCGAACAGCGGATGTATCCCAGAGATGTTGCCTGCGCCTCCGGCATACAGGTGCAGCCCGGGTCAGGGCATACTTTTGCGGGACCCGCCGAGATGCCGGCGACCGTCTCCGCGCCGGCGTGGGAAGAAAGGATGACGGAAGCGAGAAAGAGGAGGGCGATGAGGACGGCGATGGGGCGGCGGCAGAACTGGTTGTTCATGGTCTCTCGGGCCGCTCTCCCGGTTTCCCCGGGATCATCCCGCCAGTTATCCCGGGTTGGCATCCGGTTCCCCGCGCTCCGGTTCATACGTACGTGAGGAGGACGGTCTGCTTTGTGCCGTCGGAGAATTTCCCGATCACGTTCACCGTGTCCGCGTTGACCGTCCCAAGGTAGGTAAAGACGATGGGACTGCCTGTCACGGGGGTCAGGATCGTCCTCCTGATCTTCTGGCCGTTCTTGTTATCGATCTGGATATACAGGGTGGTCAGGAACGCCGCGTCCCTGCCGCCATTATACTGGACCGTGACGTTCCTGTCGGTCTGCCAGGCCGTCACGTTGATCTCCTTATGGGCAGGGACGGTCAGGACCTCCACAGGAGTCTCGACGACGGTCACGACGGCAGGTGCCGGGGTCGGGGCCGCCGGTGCAGTCTGCGTCGTGCACCCGGCAGACAACACGAGAAGCGCGAGAGAAAGGAGGAGGATGTAAAATTTTCGCATAGTGTGAGAATGGCAGAGATTCGGATAAATAATTTGGCCTGCCTGCCGGCGTATCGCCCGTCACCGGTCAAACTCGCAATGTTTAACCATCATGATGATGAGTAAATGCCGGATCGGTATGATCCATGATCATCCGGCAGCAGACTGCCGGGGATACTACAAGGGAGAGGTTACATGAAGGTGTCAACGCTGAGTCTCGGACTCATTCTCATTCTGGCTATCGCCGTAGCATTCACAGGTTGTACAAGTTCGACCCCTGCAACGGGAGGAACTGTCGCGCCGGCCACCACGGCAGGAGCCGCTGCAGCTGCGACGACCGCCGCAGGGAGCGCCGCCGCAGGTTCGGGGAGCAGTGCAACCGGGAGCGATATCTTCGGCACCCAGTCGTACGAATGGACCGAGTACAAGATGTCGACCGGTTCGGGATCCGACCAGATGGTCGTTTATTACAAGTATAACACAAAGACCGGGAAATGCACGATGCGGTTTGAAGGGGCCGCGGCCGCAAACCTGCCATCCGGCATGCAGGAGATGGATTGCAGCTCGACGGGAAGTACTGCATCCGCGAGTGATCCCAACGAGGTCAACCCCGATGTCAAATTCGTCAAAGTCGGGACAGAAGTCGTAACGGTTCCCGCGGGCACGTTTACCGCCGACAAATACACTGCCACGTTCGAGGGCACCACGGGGACCTACTGGATTGTCCGTGACAAGCCGATGATCAAGATGGAGAGCAGCAGTTCCCAGGGTTCTGCGGTTATCGAACTGAATGGGTGGGGATAATCCCCGTAACTCTTTTAAATTTTCTTCTGTAACACCAGTCCGGCCGAATGGAAAATCCGTTTTCCCGGTGCTTTTTAGGGGTCCCGGTCTTCCGCTTTTCTCCGTCAGGATTTTGGTCAATTATCACGGATTTATGGGCCGCTCCAGCTGGCTGATTCCCTATATTTTTATCCCCAGCGGCGATACCTGACCGCAACCTTTCTGGCGGAGATGATGCATGTGATCAAAAAATTACCGACAGCGGACTACCGGGCTGTCTTCCCCCCGGACCAGGTAGACTGCCCAACGACAGAGACCGCCGAACCTACCGAAGAGATCATCGGGCAGGATCGGGCGACAAAAGCGCTCCGGTTCGGTCTTGAGATCCCGGAGGACGGGTTCAACATCTATGTCTCGGGGTTGCCGGGGACGGGGAGACATACCGCGGTGAAGAAATTCCTTGACGAACTCGCCAAGACCAAGCCGATGGCTGATGACTGGATTTATGTCAATAACTTCGAGAACCAGTACGAGCCCCTCGCCATCCGCCTCCCCGCCGGTATGGGAACACGGTTCCGGGCCGATATGGCCGCGTTCATCGAGGGTGTCCGGAGGGCGCTCCCCAGGGCTTTCGAGAGCGAGGACTATGCGACCAAACGACAGGAGGCTCTTAAGAAGATTGGGAAGGAGCGCGAGGAGATCATCGCGCAGGTAAACGAGAGTGCCGGGAAACAGGGCTTCATGCTCCAGATGAGTCCCACCGGCCTTGTCATCATCCCGGTCATTGACGGTAAGCCCCTGACCGAGGAGGAGTATACGGCACTTCCCCTCGAGAAACAGGAGGAGATCAACAAGAAGAGGGAAGCGCTCGACACCGATATCCGGGGCGGCTTTCGCCGGATGCGGGATCTCGACCAGAAAGGAATGGAGACGGTCAACACCCTCAACAACGAGATAGCGCTCTATGCTATCGGGGATCTCCTCGCCGGCCTGAAGGAAAAATACGGGAAAAACGAAGAGGTCCTTGCGTACATCGATGCCGTGCGGAAGGATATTCTCGAAAATCTCGGTACGTTCATGGGCATGGACCAGCAACAACAGCAGGTTCCGCCCCAGTTCCAGCAGTGGGTGCAGAAGGATCTTGCTTTCCGGAAATACGAGGTCAACGTGATCGTGGACAATGCAGCACAGACCGGCGCTCCCGTTGTCTTTGAGGAGAATCCCAGTTACCAGAACCTTCTCGGCAAGGCGGAACGGGAGGTCCAGTTCGGTATGGTGACCACCGACTTTACCATGATCCGTGCCGGCTCGCTGCACAAGGCCAACGGGGGGTACCTCGTCATCCCGGTGCTCGACCTCTTCCGGTACCCGTTCGCCTGGGAGGGGCTCAAGACCGCCCTCAAGACGGAGAAACTCGCAATCGAAGAGCCAGGCGAACGGGCGGGTTTCATTGTTGTCCGGGGACTGCGCCCGCGGCCGGTCCCGCTCAATGTAAAAGTGATCCTGATTGGAGCTCCGGAGATCAACCAGGTCCTCCACCAGGGAGATCCCGAGTATCCTGAACTCTTCAAGGTCAGGGCAGATTTCGATATCGTCATGGACCGGTCCGATACAACCGCGAAGAAGTACGCGTCGTATATCTGTTCCCTCTGCAGGCGGTTTAACCTACGGCACCTCGACCGGACGGCGGTTGCAAAAGTCGTGGAATTCGGGTCCCGGCTCGCAGACGACCAGAAGAAACTCTCTACGCGTTTTGCCGCAATCGCCGACCTGATCCGGGAAGCGAATTTCTACGCGATGCAGGAAAATGCTGCTCTGATTACCGGAGCCCATATCATGCGCGCAATCGAGGAGAAGATCTACCGTTCCAGCCTGATTGAGGAGAAGATCCAGGAATATATCGCCCGGGACATCTTCCTGGTCGACACGGTCGGCGAGAAGGTCGGGCAGGTCAACGGCCTCTCGGTCATGGGTACCGGGGACTTCGCATTCGGGAGACCTTCGCGGGTTACGGCAAGCATTGGTGTCGGGAAGGAGGGGGTCATCGATATCGAGCGGCAGGCAAAACTCTCGGGTCCGTCCCACACCAAGGGTGTCCTCATCCTCAGCGGCTATCTCATGAACCGGTTTGCGAAGGAGAAGCCGCTCACCCTCACGGCGCGGCTCGTCTTCGAGCAGAGTTATGGCGGGATCGACGGGGATTCGGCGTCCAGCACGGAACTGTACGCGATCCTCTCCGCACTCTCCGGCCTCCCGCTGAAACAGTCGCTCGCGGTCACCGGCTCGGTCAACCAGAACGGGGAGGTGCAGGCAATCGGCGGGGTGAACGAGAAACTCGAGGGATTTTACGAGGTCTGCAGGATCAAGGGATTCACCGGCGAACAGGGGGCGGTGATCCCGTCATCCAACGTGCAGAACCTGATGCTCAAGGAAGAGATGGTGGAGGCAGGAAAGAACGGGAACTTCCGGATCTACCCGGTCAGTTCGATCAGCGAGGGGATCGAAGTCCTGACCGGGGTCCCGGCAGGAGAACCGGGGCCGGATGGCACGTATCCCGAAGGCACGGTGTTCCATCTCGTCGACCGGAAGCTGAAGGAGATCGGGGAGAAGGTCCGCCAGTTCCAAGGGAATGCAAAGGAAACCTAGGAAAACGCCGTCCCTTCCGGAACAGGAAGACGGGGATCAATGGTGGGGGATCGCTGTCGCGAACCATACCTATTTTTCAGCCGGCGCAGTATCAGGACCCGGGTGGATTCTTTTGAGAGAAGCACTACGGATTTCCCTTCTTGTCAGCGGCCTTATCGTGCTCGCCGCCTTTTTCGCAGGGTGTGCAACAGCCGGGAACGGGCAGATGACCGAAACGACGACACTCCCGGTCCCTTCCGGGACCATGACGCAGATCTCCGCAAACGGGACAGATTACCCGGCGTACCTCGTCTCCCCACCGGGCGGCAGCAGGCACCCGGCGATCGTCCTGATGCATTCCTTCAACGGCCTGGAACCGGGCTACAGGGAGATGGCCGACCGGATGGCAGGAGACGGCTTTGTGGTGATCGCTCCCGCGTGGCAGACCTACACCCAGCGTGCCGGCGATCCTGAAGTGGAGGCCGTCATCCGGTCATCGGTCGCAACGCTCCAGAAACGGCCCGATGTCGAGAACACCCGGCTTGGCCTCACCGGGTTCTGTGCTGGCGGCAGGTTCACGATGCTCTTCCTGCCGCAGGTTAAGGAATTCCGGGCTGGTGTTGCCTGGTACGGGTTTCCGGAAAGCATCGGGTATACGAACAACACGGCCCCTTCAGCGCATATCGATGAACTCACCGTCCCGATGCTGATGATCCACGGCTCCCGTGACCAGCCGAGCCCGGTTGCCGGCATTTACAACTACTCGGCCCGGCTCGACGCGGCGGACAAGTACTTCGAGCTCAAGGTATACCAGGGAAAACCCCACGGGTTTATGATCGTGAACGGGAGCCTGAACCGGGAGCCGTATGCTGAGGATGCGTACCGGGAGATGACTGCCTTCTTCTCCCGAACCCTTTAATCTTTTCTTCGGCCGGAAGATGATCGGGGTGATTTCTCAGGAGGGGAAAGCCCGGTCAGGTTTTCTGCAAGGGTCCAGAGCCGCTCCTGAACCTTCCGGTCACGGGACATTGCCGAGGATTGCACCGGCCGGAGTTCCTCGAAATATTTTCCGGATACCCCGGCGACATGGGCCGATGTCGCGAGACAGACCGGGGTTTTTGCGGCCTCTTCCGGCGTGATGCCAGTCATTTTCGGGAAGGCCGAATGTAAAAGTTTCGTGGCGGTGACCCCGGGATGCAGGCAGTTCGCCGTTATTCCTTCCGGTTTCAGCTGCCGGGCCAGGACATAGGTGAAGGTTACGTCGGCAAATTTCGAGAGTGCATATGCCCCCCACGCGTCGTACCGGGGCAGCCCGGGCAGGTTGTCCCAGTCGATCCGGCCGACGTCTTCATGGGCGCTGGAGGCAACGGTGACGATCCGGGCGGACGGGCTTTTCCGGAGCAGGGAAATGAGGAGGTTTGTCAGGAGGAACGGTGCGAGGTAGTTGACGGCAAAGGTAACTTCGAACCCTTCGGTGTTGAGCCTCCGGACCTTCTGGTACGTCCCGGCATTATTGAGGAGGACGTCAAGACGGGAGTACCGCGACGAAAGGTCAGCTGCCATCGTTCGGACCTGCCCCATTTCCGAGAGATCCGCAGTGACAGCCTCCGGCAGCGATCCGCCGGATTCCCTCCCGAGCACCTGTCTCACCGTCTCCACTTTTCTCCGGTCCTTCCCGTGAATGATCACCTCGGCACCCTCCTGCAGGAGTGTGGCAGCCGATGCTCTCCCGATACCGTCGGTGGATCCGGTAATAAGGATAACAGGTCCTGTCATGGGTGTCTCTTCTCCACCCGAAGATAAGAACCTGCCCGATGCGCCATAAAAGAGGGGCCGTGCCCTCAGGGCTTGACCTTTTGCGAAGTGAGGGGGGGCGTCGGGGGCCCGCTGATCAGGATCGCTTCCGTCTGGAATGCATCGGTGCCTGTCGGGTACGGCCCGGACTTCGTGCGGATGCTGATGTTCAGGTTCCCGAACCGGTCCTCCTCCATCGCGAGACCGCCTTCGGCAAAGACCCGTTTCTCCCGCTCCCCCTCATTTCTCCGGTACTCGACGGAATACCGGGCGATCGTGACGGTGGATTCCCCGATCCTGCTCTTGTCGACGATCGTACAGCCGGACCGGACGATGGTAAAGCCGCACGGTTCCTGAAGGTCGTTCCCACTCTTCGATCGGTGTTCCGGTTCCCTTGGCGAGAAGATATTCCCCAAAAGGACGAGATGGGAAAATACCCGCAGGAGTTCCGTGTCTTCATTCACGATAATCACGTGTCCGGTATGGATTCATGTACCTGGCGAAAAGGTCACCCCGGACTCACATATATATCACGCAGTTTCAGATTCATCGCTGCGATTAACATTCGTAGTCATAATGAATGTGAGCCGATGCGGGTTATTATCCCGGTATGGAAATCACACACGGTACCCGCTGGCAATCGTTCCCATCACCTCTGGAACAGCTCATTCGAATCGTTGCGAATAAAACCGGCCAGATCTTCGAACTGCTCTTGTACAGCTCGGTGTATCTTGGTTGTGCAGTTGCCGGCATGGCGTACACCTGCTGTTATCTCCAGGGAATTTCCCCGTCGCTTCCGATAATCGTTGTTCTTGCCGGGGTTGTATTTTCCGTCTATAACCTGAACCGGAAAACCGATGAGGCCGAGGATGCGCTCAATCACGGAAAGCGGTTCGAAGTAACGTCCCGGCTCGAAAAACCGCTCTTTATTGCGGCTCTCCTCTCCTACGCTATCGTCCTTGTCATTGCTGCCATGAGCGGTCCGGCGACCGTACTGGTCGCGCTCATCCCGCTCATCTCCGGGATCTTCTACAGCGTCCCTCTCCTCCCGAGGACCTGGCATTATCGTCGACTGAAAGAGATTCCGGCAATAAAAAATATCGTTGTCGCAGGAGCATGGGGGCTGTCGTTCTCCCTCGTCCCGGTCTTCATGACAGGATCCAGCCCGTCTCTCGTCACCGGTGTCGTATTCCTGTTTATCTTTGCATGGACGGTCGTTGGTTCGGTGCTTCCCGATATCAGGGACCGGGACGGGGATGCTGCAACGGGGGTAAAAACCATTCCGGTTATTCTCGGGGTAAGAGAAACACGGGTCTTCCTTACGGTGTTCAATGGTTGTACGGCAGGCTGCCTCCTCACCGCAGGTCTTCTCTGCCTCCCCCTGACATCCTGTGGAGTACTTCTCTGTTCAGTCGTGTATTCTCAGGCATGTATCCTCGCCATCGGAAACCGGAAGACCGATGATATTCTGGTCGATATTATCTCGGATGGCCAGTTCCTTACCATCGGAGCTATCGCCTGGCTCGCCTCATCAGCGGTCTCTCTGCTCATCCTTCCGGGGAGTGTAATGCAGCCGCCCGCTGCATTTTTATAATACGGCAAGAGATGTGCTGATTAAATACCCGGTAACCCAGACTAACTAGGCAAGATGGATTCGCTTGGCATATACGAAAAACACCACCATTTGATCCACTCACTGTACAGTTCCCGGCTGAAAATCCAGATTCTCCTCACCCTACTGGTTGGAAACGCCCCACTCTCCCGCCTCCGCGAAGTGACGGGGAGCACCTCGCAGGCACTCATCCCGAAAATCCGGGCACTGGAATCCCAGGGACTTATCGAATCCATTGACTACGAATACCGGCTCACCCCGCTGGGACATACCGTATCCACGGAAATCGATCATTTTGTCCGGCTCATGGGCGGAATCGGGAAACACCAGGCCTTTTTTTCTTCTCATGATCTCACCGATTTCCCCCATGAATTCCTCACAAGGCTTGGGGATCTATCCGAGGCTGAAGTAAAATACGATACGACAACCGACATGTTTTTTGTCTATTCGCATTATCTGGAAATCCTGAAAGATGCGAAGTTCATCCACGGAATTTCATCAGTTGCGAGCCCAGGGCTCGCCGGGTTCCTTGCCGAGAAAGTGGTCGCGGGTATTCCCGTTGAACTCATTGTAAACTCCAGTGTTATTGATCTCCTGAAGCAGGAACCATATGTCTCCAACATGAAGGATCTCTTAAATTTCCCAAATTTTCACCTGTGGATAACGGAAAAGCCTCTTCGTCTCGGGTTGACCGTAACTGAACGATACCTTTCCTTCGGGCTCTACAAAAACGGGACCAGCCAGTATGACAGTTCAACGGATCTCTTCAGCAGCGATCCCGAGGCCGTTTCATGGGGAGAGGAGTTATTTGAATATTACCGGAACGACGCAAAGAAGCTCGATCTGCAGGAACTGGTACATCCGGACTGAAGGGTTCGTTGTCCGGTGATTGAAGATTCCCTCTCCATGAGTTCCGGCTCTCCGTTTTCTGAATAATCGTGTATCATCCAGAAACGCCTGAAAAGGCCGGGCCGTATCCTTTCATTCTGATTTTCTCGATTTGAAAATCAGACATAGCTATTTACGAGACGCGGGGGATCGTCCGGGAAAAACGGAGGACGAAAAAATGCCCTACATACCTGTCGGAAAGGAGAACGGAACGAACATCGACATTTACTACGAGGACCATGGTTCCGGAAGGCCGGTCGTCCTGATCCATGGCTGGCCTCTCTCGGGGGACTCTTGGGAGAAACAGGTGCCGGTCCTGCTCGAGGAGGGGTACCGGGTGATCACGTACGATCGCAGGGGGTTCGGCAGATCCAGTCGTCCGGCAAACGGGTACACGTACGACACGTTTGCCGACGATCTCCGCCGGGTCGTCACGACGCTGAATCTGAACAATGCGACCCTCGTGGGATTATCGATGGGCGGGGGCGAGGTTGCCCGGTATCTGGGAACCTACGGCTCACGCCATGTCGCCCAGGCGGTGTTTATCTCGGCAATACCACCGTTCCTCCTGAAGACCGCGGATAACCCCGAAGGGATTGAAGGAAGTGTCTTTGACGGGATCCGCAAAGCGATTGTAGACGACCGCCCGGAGTTCCTGTCCCGGTTCTTCCACGACTTCTACAATGCAGATATATTCTCAGGCAAGCGGATCTCGGAGCAGGCCCTCCGGCTCAGCTGGACGGTTGCCGCCGGCGCTTCTGCGAAGGGGACCCTCGATTGTGTCACGGCATGGGAGACAGACTTCCGGCACGATCTCCCGCTGATCCGTATCCCGACCCTGGTCATCCACGGCACCGCAGACCGGATCGTTCCATTCGGGGCGTCGGGGAAAAGGATCCACGAGATGGTGGAAGGGAGCCGTCTTGTTACGATGGATGAAGCGCCGCACGGGCTGAACTGGACGCACGCAGCAGAGCTCAACAGAGCCCTGCTGGAATTCCTCGGTTCGTACTCTTCGGCGCAGAAAGCAATGAAAGCCCCGGTCCGTGCGACATGAAGGTAGCAGACACG
>JAKLEQ010000052.1 GCA_022711635.1 Methanoregula sp.
TGACCATCTTAACCCTCGCGGTCATCTTCGGGACGACCGACTTTGCCTTGATCCTGACACCCGTTCAGCTCATCGTGCTCGCCCTCGTCTCAATGCTGTATGTCCCGTGCCTCGCCGCGATCCTCGGCTTGCTTCGGAGTTCGGCTGGAAGCGGGCGCTCGCAATATCCGCGGCAGAGATCATCGTCGCCATCGGGCTCGGGGGAGTGGCCTTCCGGCTCCTGGGCCTCTTGAGCTAATCCTCGAAGAATCCCTGATGCATACCGACAGGATTCGGGGGAATAAAATACGCGGTCCGAATTCCGGTGAAAGGGGGCCGCCGGGGAATCGGGCAATCTTTTTTATCAGATGTCCGATAATATCCGGTTCGGAGAATATGGCATGTATTCCGTGCTGTATGTTGACGACGAACCAGGCCTCCTCGAGATCGGAAAACTGTTCCTTGAGAAGACCGATGATTTTTCCGTCGAAACAAAGTTGTCCGCCCCGGCAGCCCTCACGTCCCTGAAGTCCACAGTGTACGATGCGGTTATCTCCGACTACCAGATGCCCGGAATGGACGGCATCGCGTTCCTGCAGGAGGTCAGGGCATCCTTCGGCAACCTTCCATTCATCCTCTTTACCGGGAAGGGACGCGAGGAGGTCGTGATCGCGGCGATCAACAATGGCGTTGACTTCTACCTCCAGAAAGGCGGCGATCCGAGGGCCCAGTTCGCCGAGCTCGCCCACAAGGTCAAAAAGGCCGTGGAGAGCAAGCGGTTTTCCGATGCTTTGACCAGGAACGAGGAGCGCCTGCGGTTCGCCCTCGAGGGGGCGAATGACGGGATCTGGGACGTAAACCTTCCGACGGGGTCTTATTACTTAAGCCCGCGAGGGTGCGAGATCATCGGGTACAGGCCGGAAGAGATATCCCAGGTCGCGCAGAAATGGACGGACCTGGTCAATCCTGATGATCTGCCGCGAACCTACTCCGCACTGAACGCATACATTGAAGGCAGGACTGAAATTTTCAGCGCAGAACAGCGGCTCAGGACCAAAGACGGTTCCTGGAAATGGGTGCTCTCGCGGGGGAAGGTTACCGGACAGGATGAGAACGGCAATGCGGTTCGCATGACCGGGACGCATTCCGATATCACAGAACGGAAAATTGCCGAAGACGGGCTCCGCGCCGCGTACGAGCAGATTGCTGCCACGGAAGAAGAACTCCGTTCTCAGTATGACGAACTGAAAGAGAGCCATGATCGCATTTTGCAGAGCGAGGGGCGGCTTCGCCGGGCGGAGCTGGTAGCGAAGGTCGGGCACTGGGAGCTGCACCTTGATACGAAGACTATGATCGATTCAGAGGGTGCCCGGGCCATCTATGGCGTCGGCAGGAAGGAGAGCCCGCTCGACGAGGTCCAGAAGATCCCGCTGCCCGAATACCGTTCTGCACTTGATGATGCACTGCGCCTGCTCATCACCGAAGGCAAACCCTATGACATCGAATTCAAAATCCGGCGCCCGGCCGATGGCGCCCTGCGGGATATCCATTCGCTTGCCGTCTATGATTCGGATCACCGCATAGTCCTTGGTGTTATCCAGGACATCACTGAGAGGAAACGTGTCGAACACCAGTTGCAGGAATCAGAGCAGAAATTCGCCGCGGTCTTCAAGTCAAGCCCGCTCCTGATCGCGATCACCGATCTCGATACCCATGCCATCATCGATCTCAATCCCGAGTTCGAGACTTGGATCGGGTATCCGCGGGAGGATCTTCTCAACCGGTCGTTCATGGAGATCTTTCACTGGGAGAGCCCGGGCCAACGGGACGATATCATCAACGAGCTCCTCGTAAAAGGGGTAGTCAGGGGCCGCCACGTCAGGTTCCGGACCGTCCGTGGGGAAATACGGGACGTGGATTTTTCTGCACGGGTCGTCGAATCCGGAGGCCGGAAGAATATTTTGTCGATGGGGTATGACATAACGGTGCGATAAGGTTACGGAGCTGACCGGGTAGACGACGGCGGGTGCGCTTTCTGGAGGGGTTCTTCATTGATCTGCCCGTGGATCAGAGCTTATTGGTGCCCCCAGTACGTCTCTCCCCCTGACCTTCTGGTGCCGGCCGGTGTCGGCGTTCTCTTCCTAATGAATGTCCCCTCCTGGTACTCCTCGAACGCCTGCCGGAGCTCCTCATCCGTGTTCATCACGATCGGCCCGCCCCATGCGACCGGCTCGCGGAGGGGTTTGCCGGAAAAATACAGGAACCTCGCGCCGTTCCTGCCGGCACGGAAATCCAACGATCGTGTCCCTTCCGCAAACAGGACCATCGTTCGGTTGGAAATCTCGTCCTTCCGGCCCGTATCAAAACCTGCCGATCCGCTCGTCCCGTACACCGCAACCATATAGCCGGGCCGGACCGGGAGCGTGAATGAAATCTCCGGCAGAAGCGTCACATCGAAAAAATCCGGAGCCGCGATAATGTTCCGTACCGGGCCGGTGACCCCTTCGATCTTCCCGCTGATGACCCGGACCTTTGCGCCGTCCTGCACCGTAACCTCCGGGATTGCACTAGCGTCCAGCTCCTGGTACCGCGGTTCCATCATCTTGTTTTTCCGGGGCAGGTTGACCCAGAGCTGGAACCCGCCCATTCTCCCTTCCACCGGCTTTGGCATCTCCTGGTGGATGATGCCGGACCCAGCGGTCATCCACTGGACGCCCCCGGCAGTCACGTTCCCCGCGTGTCCCATCGAGTCCCCGTGCTCGACCCGGCCGTCCAGCATGTAAGTCACGGTCTCGATCCCGCGGTGCGGGTGCCAGGGGAACCCGGCGAGGTAGTCCTCCGGTCGTTCCGCCCGGAAATCGTCCAGCATCAGGAACGGGTCGAAGAGGGGCAGCTGCGAATACCCGAACGCCCGGTGGAGCCGGACACCGGCCCCTTCGATGGTTTCGCGGGCGGGGAATTTCCGGAAGACTGGTAATGGTGGCATACTGTTGCATCGCTGAATGCGATGAAAAACATGCCGGCAGTGACAGGTGTCCCCATAGTGGTTCAGGCATTCTTGTAGGGAATACGATGCTGAACGGGATCTTAACAGGTATATATGGCGGGATTTTTCTTATCAGATTTTTTACCGGGACCGCTATCCTCGAAGCAGATTCGGTCAAAAAAAGGCAACTGATGCGCCCGTTATGGAAACCGGGGAATCACCTTGGAAAACCCAAAAAGAATAAAACCTCTATAATACTAACGCTAATCAACAGATCACGGGTATAAAAATGGTTCCCTGTAAAACCCGGACAGACAATGCACACCATCCCTGGATCTCAACTCCTTTAACAATGGCCGGGAGAATTCAGTTAATAAAACGAGCGTTTCTCCTGGCATCAGTACTTCTGATCATATCCGCACTCTTTTTCCCGGCCGTTGACGCACGGGATGTCAGGGTCGCCTTCCACGAGGTCCCGCCATCGCTCTATACCGATGAGAACGGAAAGCCTGCTGGAATTTTTTTTGACATGGTTGAGGATATCGCCGCACAGGAGGGCTGGAATATCATCTGGGTCCATGGGACGCTCGCGGAAAACTGGGATCGTTTGTCCGCAGGCGAGATCGATCTCATGCCGGGGGTGGTCGAGACAGCGGAACGCGGGAGCCTCTACGATTTTAACCGTGAGCCGGTACTCTCTGCCTGGACCCAGGTGTATGCACCGGGCGGATCCGGCATCCGGACGGTTCTCGATCTTGACGGCAAGCGGGTGGCGGTCCTGAACGGGGATTTCAACGGGATCGCCTTCCGCGATTACGCGAAAAAATTCAACATCAACGTTACGTACGTTGAAAAGGAAACCATTGAGGAAGCCTTCGCGACAACCGCAGCAGGTGGTGCGGACGCTCTTGTCGGATTCAATATTGCAAGTGAGCAGGCCGCGGACAGATACCACCTTTCCGAGACTCCCGTGATGTTCAATCCCTCATTAATCGTATTTGCAGCGCCGGAGGGAAGGAACGCCGATCTCCTGGAGGCAATCGATCACTACCTTGTCGACGGGAAGAATGATCCTTCATCCACGTACAGCAAGACAATTCAAAAATATTTTGGCATGAAGGGTACCAGGGGAGTGATTCCGGATTATGTGGTATGGATTCTTGCAGGTGTCGCCGGCTTTGCCATCCTCTTTATCGTCATGAGCTTCGCGCTGCGGCGCGAAGTCAGGAAAAAGACCGGCGAGTTGGTCCGGAAGAACGAGGAGCTCAGTGCCGCAAACCAGCAGCTGACCGCCATTGAGGAGGAACTCCGGCAGAACTACCAGACCCTGAGCAGGAACGAGCAGGCACTCCTCCAGGCGCGGAAGAAGCTGACCCTGCTGAACCGGCTCACCTTCCAGGATGTCCAGACCGGAATCTTCTCTCTTGCAGGATATTTCCAGCTCATCAGGAGCGCCGGTTGCAGCGGGGATGCGCAGCCTTTACTCGGGAAAGGTCTGGAGATCATCCAGGATGTCGAAAGTTCCCTCCGTTTCGCGAAAAAATACCAGGACCTCGGGATCCAGGAGCCCCGCTGGCAGAACGCGAATTACGTCCTGCTCAGCGCGCTCTCCCACCTGGATGCCTTGCGGATCTCGCGCACGGTTGACCTCGGCAGTCTCGAGGTCTACGCCGACCCGATGCTTGAGGATGTTTTTGTCACCCTTATGGAGAACGCCCTCGTCCGCGGGTCGGGTTCACCGGTCATCACAATCAGGTACCGGAAAGACACGAAGACCTGCACGATCCTCGTCGAGGACTGCGGATCCGGTATTCCTGCGGAAGAGAAGGAGCGGATCTTCGGATGGGAATACAAGGGGAGAGGCGGACCCGGCCTCTTCCTTGCCCGGGAGATCCTCTCGATTACGGGGATCTCCATCCAGGAGACCGGCGAACCGGGTGCCGGGGCACGGTTCGAGATCCGGGTGCCGGAGGGAGGATTCCGGTTCGGACCGGCAGCATAAGATATCACCCGCGATCTATCCCTCCCTGACCCGCCCGTTTCCTGCAGGAACCATTCTGTTTCTCCTGCTGCGACAACCGTCCATCCAGCATTCCTTACCCCCGTTGTTCCTGCAGGAGCCATCCTGTTTCTCCGCTACTCCCCGTTCCGTTTTTTCCGGTCTTTTTCACCGGGAGTAAGCATTGGCGGGCCGGGGTATCCTGCAGAATCTGAAACACCGCGACAGGTATATACCATCTGCCGGCAACGGGCAGGGAGAAGGAGCTGAAACCAGATGAAGTATGTCGATGGATTCGTCATCGCTGTTCCCGAGAAGAACATGGATGCGTACCGTGCAATGGCAAAGATGGGCGCAGAAGTATGGAAGAAACACGGGGCGCTTGAGTATTTCGAGTGCGTAGGAGACGACCTGTCGCCAGAGATGCCCGGAGGTATGACCGGGATGCGGTTCCCCCAGATGGTGAAGGCAAAACCGGACGAGAAGGTGATCCTCTCGTTCATCGTCTTCAAATCACGGGCAGACCGCGACAGGATCAACAGTATGGTCATGAACGATATGGCGATGAACAACCCGGAGTTTACCGGCAAAGAGATGCCGTTCGATCTCAAAAGGATGGCGTACGGCGGTTTTACGGTCCTCGTCGAAAAATAGATGCCAGACCCCGTCCTCCCGGATTACCCCCGGCCGTGTCACCGTGCCGGGGATTGGGGCAACGGTCATGATCGCAAGCCGGAGAATTTCTCCCGGTACTCCGGAGGGAGGGCCGCGAACCCCGGAACGGTCATCTTTCCCTCCGCGATCAACCGCCGTGCCCGGCTGATATTGCTCTCCGACCAGTGCGACCCCGGCTTCCGCGGAGTGAACCGGAGGGCATATCGTTCCCCGTCGAGCTTCTTTTCGGTACTGTCAATCCAGCCAAAACAGAGCGCCTCATCCTGTGCCATCGGAAGCGATACCGTCTGTTTCCCGGTCGCCTTCCGGTAAAAGACCAGCCAGATCTCCTGCTCGCGGTCATGGTTAGCCTCGAGCCACGAGCGCCATTCCTCCTGTCCGTTCACGGTCAGAGTCCGTGTCACCTCCATGGTCACGCCCCAGGGATGCAGCCGTGGCATCTTCCGGAAGGAAGATCGGCTGCCAGCTTTTTTAAGGAATCCGCACGCCGGTTATCACCGCGGCCGCGCTATGGACCAGCGGGCAAAAAGGAATGATCTCAAAGGATCTACTTTGCCTTCGGATTCTCTTCCCAGAGCCCGAAGGAGTTTCCCTCGGTATCCATGCAGTTCGCGAGGTATCCCATACCGGGAACCGGCATCTTTTCCGAGACCACCTTTCCGCCGAGTTTCTTCACCTGCTCCATGGCGGCATCGATGGACTTCACGCCGAAATAGTTCATCATCCGCTGCGAGGGCTCCATCCGCTTCCCGAGCCCGCCGGCGACACCCGGGGTCCCATCGAGATTGGTCGTCGTGAAAAGGTTATACTGGAACTCGGGGACGAGGGTAAATTTCCACCCGAACATCGCGGCGTAGAACTTCTTCGCCCGCTCGGAATCCTCTGCCGGTACATCGATATGGACAACAGTAGCCATGGGATTCCTGTTCGGGCAGGAAGGGACATAATCATTGGTATCGGAACACCTTGTGCCGGAAACCACAGGTTTTTCAACCGGCGACCGATACAGAAGAACGGTGTCCCGCTCAGGCAATCCTAAAATGGCATTAACCGTGAATGGCCCGGATATTCTCATGACACGGCTGTACAATACGGGCCTGACCGTTTCTCGGTTCCGGAGCCCTGCCGAGGTCGCCCGTCATCTGGGAGCAGTCCAGGCCCAGGATTTTCCCATGGCGAAATGGTCGATCGGGCTCCGGGTGGGAGGCTCGACCGATGCGGATATCGAAAAGGCATTCAACAGCGGGGAGATCCTGCGGACCCACGTGCTCCGCCCGACCTGGCACTTCATCCTGCCGGAGGATCTCCGCTGGATGACGGCTCTCACGGCCGAAGGCGTGCGGGCGACCGTCGCGGGCTCAAACCGGAGGATCGGACTTACCCGCGAACTGTTCGCAAAGAGTACCGCAACGATTGTACAAGCCCTGGAAAGTAGTACATTTCTCACCCGGCAGGAACTGAAGGCCCTGCTGGCAAAAGCCGGGATTGCGACCGATATACAAAAGCTGGCTCACATCATCATGCAGGCAGAACTGGACGGGCTCATCTGCAGCGGGCCCCGCCGTGGGAAACAGTTCACGTATACCCTTGTCGAAAACCGGGTAAAAAAATCCCGGGATCTGACCCGGGAGGAGTCCCTGGAACTCCTTGCCCGCAGGTATTTTGCGAGCCATGGACCGGCGCAGCTGAAGGACTTTTCCTGGTGGTCGGGGCTTTCCCGGCAGGACGCGGAGGCCGGCCTCGATGCGATCCGGGCGGAGATGGAGCAGATACAATCCGGCAGCAGGACGTTCTGGTCCTTCCCCGCTGAGATCCCTGCACCTCCCGCGCCCGCAGGATTCCTCCTGTCAATCTATGACGAATACCTGATCGCCTATAAGGACCGGAGCGATCTTGCCGGGGAGCGGGCGATCGAACAGCTGATCGCAAGGGGAAATGCCCTGACCGCGGTCATCGTGATTGACGGCAAAGTGGCGGGGACTTATCGGAGAGAGGTAGCGAAGAAGAGTATCGCGATCCTGCTGAACCCGTTCCGCCCGCTCGACAGGAGGGAACGGGACGCGGTGGGGGCGGCCGCGGCCCGGTACGGGGAATTCACGGGTATCCCGGTTATCCTGACCGGATAATCCTGTTTGCAGCTGACCGTCATCGTCGCAGGAACCCTTGTTTTTTATGCCATGCGTATTTGTCGTGCTACTCGATTTCATTATTATATCGAACTTCCACACTGGTTAATTGTAGCAGATAAATGCAAGGCAGATAGCCGGGATCGCCTGCATACCCATCAAGGCCCGGCAGATTGGAGATGTGATGCAGAAATGACGGAACACCATCCGAAAATGTCCGAGGCAGAAGAACAGATTCGCAGACTTTGGAAGGACCCGAAGTACAGGGAGCATGCATCAAGTTCCACTTGCAGTATCTGCGGGCTCGACTACCGGGTATGTAACAGCAGCCGGGCGAAGTTGCACTGTGTACCAGCAGCGTAACGGACAGTGAGGAGAACGACGAGAAGGGTCAGGTGATGTATCAGACCGGGAAAAGCGCTGAACGGAGATCTCTCAGGTAACAGGAAACAATGCCACACGCACGTCCACAACCATTCAAATTGTAATCATCACTCCATAACCATTTTTAACGGGGGCAGGACAGGCCCCCGGATTTTTTTATCATCTTTTTATGGAAAAACCGGCCTCATACCGAGATACAGTTACCGGTGTCCGGACCGGAAGATCCCGCAACTTCTGCCTGCAACTCCCGTTCAGGGAACATTTTTTGCCAGTATACGGCACGCGGAAAAATCGTATGCAAAAAAACCGCCTGCCAGCGTGTCAGCGCCGGCCGGCCCGGTACTCCCCGGCGAGGATCGCGTAATACTTCGTTGACCGCCAGTGGTCCCGGAGCCAGACGTCCTCGCGGTGCGTGCCTTCGTACGTGAGCCCGCCTTTTTCGAGGACCCGGGCCGATGCGGAGTTGAGCGCATCGCACTTCCCGAAGATGCGGTGGAGGGCGAGGGGACCGAACCCGTAGGCGAGGAGCGATTCGAGGATCTCGGACGCGTAGCCTGCCTTCCAGTACTCCGGCAGCAGGATGCACCCGACCTCCGCGGTAGTCCGGAGCACCGGGTCGATATCGAGAAGCGCAATGCCGGCAAACGCACCGGTCTGCCGGATGCGGATGGCAAGATGGTACTGCATCCGGCCTTCCGCCTGCGCCTCGCTGATGGCATGGTTCAGAAAGCCGGCCACATCCTCATCGTTTTCCAGCCAGATGAGGACATACCGCATCACCCCGGGATCCCGGGCAATCCTCCGGATTTTAAGGAGATCTCCTCCGGTCATGTCCGTCAGATCAAGGCGTTCTGTTGTTAAGGAAAAGACCATGCAGACCCCCTAGATAACCGCAACATTCCGATGACGGGGGAACTGACTGTGCAGGACCATGTGGGATTCGTTCCGGCGCACGGGGAGACCCGGAATCCGTGATGAGGATCCGTTCGACAGGTATCCCATGGCGTACGGATATTGCTGAGGGGAGGACATAATCCCGCCTGCGTGAAAATTCTCCTTCTCATTTCGGACCATTCAACTCCCAGGGATGCTTCGAAAAAAGGCCGCTAAACTGTTTTCTTTCCAAAAAAACTCTGGTAAACACTCTCCGGCATGTACCACCGGATCCACCCCGGCCCTTCGATCCGGGTGCGGATGAGGGCTGCAGCCGCAAGGAGCGCAAGGCCGATAAGGAGAACCTCGGTATTGGCGATATGGAAGAACGTGGCCGTATAATTTTCTTCGTTCAGACCCGTGGAGAGCCATGCAAGCCCGGCTTTGTCTCTTGAGAAAGGCCAGAGGTACATGTAGCCCGCAGGATAGACCAGCGCATCCTCGAGGAGATGGGCGCCGGTACCTATCGCCGTAAAGATAATGGCGTCGAAGTACCGGATCCCGAACGGGTGAAGGAGGACGGCGATGATAAGGGCGAAGAGGAACATCATCGCGACCGTATGAAACACCCCGCGATGAATCGTATACCCGAAGATCATGGTTATCCCGAAAAAGTGCCGGAGGACCGGGCCGGCAATCTTGTCCATGTCCGGCAGGTAGGCAACGACGACAATGATCCATGAACAGTCCCGCCCCGTGTACCGGAAGAAGATCATCCCCGCAACGATGGCGATGGCGGCACTATAGACAAGGTGTTCGGCCAGCATTCTTCACGCACCGGAAATGTGACTTCTTCCGTTATCCGGCAGGAGGCCGGTATTGATCCTGATGCTGGGGAAAAAAGACACGGTTATTTATTGTCCGAGACCTTCTCGACGACCCGGACATTGTCGCCCCGGACCGTGATTGGGATGGGGACGACGCTCTCGTAGAGCTCGACGGTGATCTCTTCCTTTGCCGAATCCACGCGCTTGACGACCGCTTTCTCTCCCTTGAACGGCCCGGCAATAAGCTCGACGATGGTTCCTTCTTCGATACCGGAGACAACCGGCTTCGGGACTAGGAAGTGCGCAACTTCCGCAAGCGCCATCGAGCTCTTCTCACCCTCGTCTTTGCCCCGTCGGACGACAGCCCGGGCATGGGGGATCTTCTCGACCAGCTGCTCGATCCGGTTCATCTTCTCCGGGGTCTCGACGAGCACGTATCCCTGCAGCTCGTTCGGGACAATGACGGCGACAACCTTGATATCGGTCGCATTCGTCGTGATCGCCTTCATGATGCTGTCGGCGACAGTACGCTCCTGCTTGGAGGTTGTCTTGATCGCAAAGATCCGGTTCTCCTGTGGGACTTTCACCGGCTGCGATGCGGGGGGCTTTGCGTCCGACGGGGGCTTGGTTTCAGCAGGCGCGGCCGGCCCCGGAGCTGGTACAGGGGCTGCTCCCTTCAGTGGTGCCGGTTGTGCCGCAGGGGCGGATTGTGCCTGCTCCTGCTGCCCGGCAGACGGAGTCTCTTCAGTGAGCATCATGGCGATCAGAGGTTCCCGAGGAGGAACATCTCGTAGATGAAGAATCCGATGAGGCCGATGATGAGGACCCCGGCTGCGGCAACGAGCGCGATCTTGGTGAACTCTTCGCGGGTAGGAGTGCGCGCGAGTTTCAGGACCCGCAGGTATTTCCTGAAAAACTCTTCCTGGACGTTAACTTTGATATCCGGCTTTGCTATTTCCATATTTC
>JAKLEQ010000053.1:0-5560 GCA_022711635.1 Methanoregula sp.
GCATTTGCCGGGATCGCAGGATTTGTCATCCTGATTGGCGGAGCGGTGGTCCTGTTCTTCCGCCGTGAGAAAACAGGCAGCGCAGGACAGACCCCTCCGACGGGTGAGTCATCCGCTCCTGACCAGGAAAGAGCGCCGGACGCAGCAGGGATGCCCGCCGGAATGCCGCAGGAAGCGGGACCGGAGATTGCGCAGGAACCTGCTCCGGCTCCGCCACCTGTCCCGGTATTGGAGCCATCCCCCCGGCCATCTCCGTCTCCTGAACCGCAACCCGGACCGGAAACACCGCAGCCCTCCGATCCTGCGACAACCACGCTCCCGGGTGCGACGCAGGGCGGAGAGGGGCCGGCCGCCGCAGCCCCGCACCCGTACTTCCCGCGGGAGCTGGAAGGGAAATACTCCGATATCCAGCTCATCGGGCGGGGCGGGATCGCCTGGGTCTATTCCGCGATGCGCATCTCCGACGGGAAACGGGTTGCCGTCAAGATCCCGATCAGCTTCGACGAGATGACGGGGAAATCGTTCCTCAACGAGATCAAGGTCTGGGAGATGCTGCGCCACCCGAACATCGTCGAGATCACGGCGGTCAACATCCTGCCGGTCCCCTACGTCGAGATGGAGTACGTTGCCGGGAGCCTTGAGGCGGTTAAAAAACCGCTCCCGGTCTGGAAGGCGGTGTACATCGTGCAGGGCATCGCCGATGCACTTGCATACGCCCACGAACGCGGGATCATCCACCGGGATATCAAGCCCCACAACATCCTCGTGACCGACGACCTGACCCCGAAGATCACTGACTGGGGGATGAGCAAGGTGCTGGCAACCGACCCGCGGAAATCGAGCATCGCCGGCTTCTCGCTCTCCTATGCCGCGCCCGAACAGGTCTCCCCTGCGGATTACAGCAGGACCACCGATGTCCGGACAGACATTTACCAGCTGGGTGTCGTCTTCTACGAGCTCGTCTCCGGCTCCATTCCCTTCGGCGGGGAGAGCATCGTCTCTGTGGGGAACGCGATCCTGCGGGAGACCCCCCTCGTCCCGTCCGAGTACAACCCGGACGCTACCGTCGTCGACCGCATCATCATGAAATGCCTGGAGAAAGATCCGGCGAAACGGTACCAGACCGCAACGGAACTCCTGCGTGCCCTTGCCGGATATCTCGACGAGGATGATTGATGCTTTCCCCTGAACAGTACGCGAACGAGGATGGATGAATGACAGACAATCAACTATGTTATGAACGGGCGACCTGCTCCCACTGCGACGGCGAAGGCTGCCTGTACTGCGATAAAACAGGGAGCGTGCTTGTCCGTGCCCCGAAGAAACCCTGCCGCCACTGCGACGGGGTCGGCTGTTTCTACTGCGGGTTTACCGGCTGGGCGGGGCTGAAAGGGAAGTACGACTGAGATCCGTACGGTCCCATTTTTGTGTTTTTAGGAAAACCTGCCTTCGACTTTCCTCGGGAGGGTGACCTCTGAAAACCTCCGTGCGAAGTACCGGTCGGTCATCCCCGCGATGAAGTCCCGGACCAGCATCGGGGGAGTCGATGCATCCCGGTATGCCGGGCTTATCCCGGGAGTATCGATGTACTCGGTAAAGATGCGTGACGTCCGCCGCCCTCCGACGAGATCGGCCAGGAACGTTGTAAAGAGCGTGCGGTACATGGCCCGGATCTTCTCCCGCTCCGTAATCAGCCGCGGGTTGTCATAGATCCGTTCCCGTGAGAAAGCCCGAAGGGCGATTAAGGAGCGTTCAACGTCCCTGCTGTAGGAGATGAATCCCTTCTCCGTGCACTCGCTGTTCTCCAGCAGGTCGTAAATGAGCGTATTGATGATCGCCGCGTTGCTCCCGCCCAGCACCTGCCGGCATTCCGCGGGGATCGCTTCGTCAGCTGAAAGCAGCCCGACCTCCCGTGCATCCTGCAGGTCCCTCCCGATATACGCGATGGTATCGGCGAACTTGACCACGCACCCTTCGAGCGTCATCGGCGGGCGGGTGCGGATACCCTGCTCGTTGGCCTTAACCTTTGCGTCGAACTCCTCCCAGCTGCCGCATGGTTCCGGCGCGATCCGGACATCGTCGGCTTCGCCGTTGTGGCAGAGGATCCCGTCCAGCACCTGCATCGTGAGGTCGCAGTCCTCGATACGGTCAAGAAACCGTACGCTCTGAACGTTGTGGAAGAACTTCCCGATCCCGTGCTCTTCGCAGAGTGCCGAGAGGCAGGTCTCCCCGAAGTGCCCGTACGGTATATGGCCGATATCATGCCCGAGCGCGATCGCCTCGATGAGGTCCTCGTTGAGCCGGAGCGCCCGGCCGATCGTCCGTGCGATCCGGGAGACGAGCTGGACGTGGATGACCCGGTGGGTGATGTGGTCGTTCTCAACGAGGTAGAAGACCTGCGTCTTGTCGATGTACCGGGTGTATGCCCGGGTATGGATGATCCGGTCGGCGTCCCGCGAGTAGGGAGTGCGGATGTCCTCCGCCTTCCGGTTATGCCGCCTCACGGCGTCTGCGCTGGTGGCCGCGAGCGGCGAGAGGAGGGATTCCTGTTTCCCGGCATACGCCCGGATCGCGGATTCGGTTGCCGGATCGGGACGACGGCGGGAAGAGCGGGAGTTCTTCATGGGTACCGTGTTTCTGCCGGCGAAGATATTAAGAGTGGCGAAAGGGCACATACCGACCTTTTTTTTAAAATCAGGTCATCGCCGGGGAAACCGGATAATCGTCCAAAAAAGATCTGATTTCTCTCCATTGTCAGGAGGGACGGATCAGCGGAGAGTCTTGATCGTCTGCAGCAGAACGAGTTCTGCCTTTATTATCTGGTCCCATGCCATCGCAGCATCGTTCTCGCGGAGAACATCAGCCTGTTCCAGGCATTTCTGCAGGTCAAGGAGCTGGTCCATGACGGTGTCGCGGGTCAGGCCTGCCATCATCCGGAGTCGTTTATTCTCTCTGGTGAGCGCATCTTCCGCACGGATCCGTTCCTTGTTCTCCCTCAGGAGCGTGTCATAGGCTTTCTGAAGGTCTCCGACCTTCTTTTGCAGGTCCTCATTCGCGGCGACAAGACTCTTCTGGGCTTCCTTCAGTTCAGTATTGTTACGGATGGCAAGGTCGTACGTCGAGAGAAGGATCGCAGGAGCGTGGAGGTTGCCTGCGGGGATGACATGCTTCTTTCCTGCAAGCGAAACCTCGAGATCGGGCTCTTCACCACCGGCATCCTTCTTTTCCAGAGATTTCAGGGTGCTCGTTATCCGGAAGATGACATGTTCGGGCTCAAACGGCTTGATGATGATGTTATCGGCCCCGGCTTCCAGGCCTTTGATCAGGTCGGCCGGATCAAACAACTGGGTAACGAGAATGACAGGGATGGATGCCGTGTTCTCGTCCTGTTTGATGGCACGGCACAGCTCATACCCGTCCATCTCCGGCATGACAATATCGGTCAGGACGATCGTGGGACGGTCAGTCCGGATCTTTTCGAGGGCTTCTTTTCCGTTGGTGGCAACGATGACCTTGTACGCGGCGTTTTCAAGGATATGGCCGAGGTATTCTGCCTGTGTCCTGCTGTCTTCGACAACAAGAACCTTCATACCGGCATGTTCAGTCTCGTTCGTCATTTTCGTAAGCACCCTTGCGGTTTTTCTTGGGGTAATCAGCGGCCTGCGAGGGAGATAAACCGCCGGATCATGCTGAGGAATTCTTCCCGCTCAAAGCCGCTTTTTACCACGTACGCATCCGCCCCGACAGCGTACCCGTGCCGCTCATCCTCCGGCGAATCGAGGGAGGTTACCAGAATTACCGGAATTTTCTTCAGGCGGGGATCGGAACGGATCTTCTCGGTGAGGGTAAAACCGCTCATTCGGGGCATATCCACATCTGAAACGACCATATCAAACTCATGCTCTTTAAACATTGCGAATGCCTCTATGCCGTCAACCGCTGTCTTCACCTGGCATCCCTCCTGTTCGAGCATGGCGCGGAGCAGCGTGCGTGATGTGACCGAGTCTTCGACGACAAGTACGCGGCAGTGCTTCTCTGCTTCGACGGGCATGACCGGTGCAGGGCGATTGGCGGCAAGGGCTTCCTGAATCAGTTCGATTGGATCAATGACAAGGGCGACAGTACCGTCGCCAAGGATGACCGCACCCGTGATCCGCCGCACCCTCCTGAGCTGGGAACCGAGCGGCCGTACAACGATCTCCTGTTCCCGGATTACCCGATCAACAATACACGCGATCTTGCCGGCACCGTACGCGAGAATGATCACCGGAATATACCCGGTCCCCCCGTCATCGATCCGGCTTCCGGAACCTCCCAGCGCATTCGTCAGCTGGATGACACGGATCGTCTCATTCTGGACGGTTATCACCGCACGGTTGTCCATGGTCCGGATCGCATCCGGCCGAACCCGGATGACCTGGCTCACCTGTTTCATCGGGATCACATAGGACTGGTTTCCGGACTGGATCACGACGCCATGAAGCGTCGCAAGCCGTACAGGAATATGCAGGGTGATGGTTGTACCGGATCCTGGCACAGAAGAGACCGAAACCGTCCCGCCAAGCCGGGTGATGGTCTCCTCGACTATGGCAAGGCCAAGCCCCCGGCCCGACAATTCTGTTACCGAAGGATTGACCGAGAGACCGGACCGGAAGATAAGCCAGATCGCCTCGCTGTCGGTCAGTTTGGCTGCCTGTCGCCGGGTGATTATGCCGGTCCGGACCGCGGCTTGACGGACTGCATCACAATCGATCCCGTTGCCATCATCCGATACCTCGATCCCGACCATGCTGCCGGAGAGCGGGATGATACGGATCCGTATGATCCCCCGGACCGTTTTGTTGCGGGACTTCCGGATATCCGGGAATTCAATCCCGTGATCGATGCAGTTGTTAATGAGATGGAGGAGAGGATCCTTGATCGCGCTCAGGATACGCCGGTCCACCTCGATTTCCCCCCCCTCGATTACGAGATCCACCATCTTCCCCATATCCCGCGAATATTCCCGCATAAACCCGGAAAACTGCATCAGGAACGCCGAGACCGGCTGGAGCACCGCATCATGGATCAGATCGGAGATGCCCGAAGTGCTCGACTCGAGCGCTGCGCTGTCCCGCTCGGTTGCACGGATATGGGCAGAGAGCGCATACTGGAGATACGTGATAAACTCATGGTCATATTTTATCGACTCAACGATGCGCTGGAGGGGCAGGACAAGATCCGGCGGGAGGGCAGACTGGTTTGTGCCCAGCGTGTATTTCCGGATACGGTGAAGGTCGGAGGATACCAGCGTCTGGTTCCATCGCCAGAGCGAGACCCGGGTCATCATCTCCTCGAGTTCGTGCGAACGATGCGTGATAAACAGCCGGGTTGTTAAAAGGTCGTCGGAGCCGGCAATGAGACGGTCGAGCCGGTCCGTCGCGATACGGACCGTACTTTCTGGTTCAATACGCGAGGTGAAGGGGGCATTTTTTTCCCCTTCCCGCAGCGGGCCGGGCGGCTCATCCGGCAGTGCCGGTGCATTAACAGGAACGGTTAGTGGTTTCTCCTTGGCGGATAA
>JAKLEQ010000053.1:5657-10775 GCA_022711635.1 Methanoregula sp.
AGAGTCTTCCTGCGGAGAGAGGATCCGTTCCGAATCTGCCCGCGATCGGGCGACAGCGATTGTTCCGGGGAGGGTCCGCCGGGAGTGGATCCGGGTTGTGGACTGGCAGTTTTTTGCACATCCGCAAGGAACCGGATTTCCCGAAGGATGCCGGCACTCCGGGCCTCATTGTCCTCCCGGCCGGAGAGCATGTTTTCGATGACCTTGAGCGTCCGGTGGAACGTATCGAAAGCAGCCTCATCCGGGAAGTACGTTCCCTGTTTTATTAAGGAAAAAACATTTTCCAGGTTCTGGCAGATCAGCCCGATCTCCTTGAGCTGGACGGCCCGTGCTGCCCCTTTCAGGCTATGGACCTTGCGGTATACCTGTTCGATGAGGTCAGGGGCTGCATCCGGGCCTGCCTTTTCAAGTTCGATAAGCCCTTGTGTTATGACCCCGAGATACTCGTCAGCTTCCTCGCGGAATGTCTGGAGCAGCCTCTTTTTGAAATCATCATCGGGTCCGGTCATTGCAGGGCGGGTTATACATGGTACTGCACGGTGAGCTTCTTTAAGCGGACGCCAAGCTCGTGGAGGTCTTCCGCGGTCTTTTCCGCCTTTCTCGTGATCTCCAGATTCTTCTGTGCAGCGTTCCGGATTTTTTCCATGGCGAGGGAGATCTGGTCAACACCAGCTGCCTGCTCCTGGATCGAAGTGGTGATCTCAATCGCTTCCCTTGACGAGTCTGCAATCGACCGGGTAAGAACTTCAATCGCCTCCCGTGCATCGCTCGTAAGGCGTACGGCATCGGCGACAGACCGGGTGCCCTGCTCGGTGGATACTACCGTTGAAGAAACCCCGCGCTGGATATCCGTTAAGATCATCCTGATGTTTGCGGTCGCTTTCTTGGACTGTTCCGCAAGGTTATGAATCTCGTGGGCGACGACAGCGAACCCTTTCCCGAGCTCCCCGGCTTTCGCTGCCTCGATCGATGCATTGACCGCGAGCAGGTTGCTCTGTTCCGAGATATCCGTAACGGTTGCGATGATCTCCCCTATCGCCTGGCTTTCTTCCGAGAGCTTGATGACGTTCATCCCGATAATGTCCATCTGCCGCTGGATCTGGTTCATACCGTTCAGGATCTCCTGGGCTGATTTCTGGCCTTCACCGGACACGCTGATTGCCTTTAAGGCTTTCTCGGACACGGATTTGGACTTCTGGATAACGATCTCGGTCTTTTTCCGGACCCCTTCGACCGAGTCCGAGGTGTCGTTGACCGTGTTTGCCGTATAGGAACTGGCGGTGGAGAGCTGGGTGGTAACGGCAAGGATCTCGCTGGATGCTGAAGAGAGAACGGACACACCTTCGTAAAGTTCCTCGTTGATGAGTTTCATCATCCGGGAAAGTTCGATACCGATCGTGTTGAGAGCGTCGCGATACGCCACGAATTCCCCGGCTACCGGGATTTTTTCATCGAACCGTGCCGTGAAATCCCCGGATGCATAGAACCCGGCAAGGCGCATCGCCTCGTTGACCGGTTCCGTGATGGTTTCCAGTGTCTTGTTGAATCCTGCGATGATCATGCGGTACCCGCCACGGAACGCTCTCTCGTTACCGCGGACGGAGAGATCGCCGGCCCGGGCGGCATCCGTGAGCTTGATCGTTTCCTTGTGCAGGTGGTCGAGGGAATCCACCATCATCCGGAGCGCCGGTCGGATTTCGTCACGGTCATCGACCGGCTCCGCAAAGGTCTCGATGTAATCCCCGTGCGCGATCTTCTTGATGTTCCCGACAACGTTGGTCTGGAGGTCGTCGGCAAACTCATCCATGGTCGCGGCCATGATACCGATCTCGTCCTGCCGCTTGATATTCAGCCGCGCTGAGAGGTGCCCGTTGCGCAGCTCCTTGATCATCACGACGACCTGCTGCAGCGGGCCGGAGATGGAACGGCCGAAGAGGATCGCAATAGCCACACCGATACCCATCGATGCGCCCATCAGCGCGAAGATCGTGTTCCGGATGGTATCAATCGGGCCGGTGAAATCTGAGAGTTCGGCGCGGGAAACGATATACCAGTCGAGCGGTTCGTAGTACGTATAGGCATCGAGGACCTGGGTCCCGTCAGCCTCGTGGGGGATCGCGCCTTCCTTGTTCCGGATGATTTCCTGGACGAAGTCCTTGTCCGACCAGTTCTGCCCTGCGAGGGACGGGTGCACGAGCACGTTTCCCGTGCTGTCGATGACATACATGTACCCGTTCTTCCCGACGACCGTCTCCTTGATACTTTTCCGGACCACATCAAGGGTCTGTCCTTCTTCAGTACCGACGAAAAGAACCCCGATAATCTTCCCATACGGGTCTTTGATCGGCTCGTACGCGGTGACGTAGTTCTTCCCGAACAGGTCGCGCCTGCCATAGTATGTCTGGCCGTCATTTACGGTCACTTTATAGACTTCATCGGTAAGCCGTGTCCCGACTGCCCGCTGCCCGTTCGTGTCCAGGACGTTTGTAGATATGCGGACTGCATAGCTGTCATTGTAGACCTGAAAGACGGTCGCAGCCCCGCCGACCATCGCCTGGACCTTGTCGACAATCTCGAAGTTGTCGTTGACGACATATTCCCCCCCGTTGCTGTCGACAAGCGTCATCTTCCCGTTGATGACCTGCGGGACACCTTTGCCATAGAAGTTCTGTTTGGCCACGTTGAGGTCGCTGTTGACCTTGTTGCGGGTGAGTTTGTACACATCGTTGGTCCACCCTTTCATATCTGCGACCTGCGTCTCCAACAACGACCGTGTCTGTTCGTTGATGACACTGCTCGAGCTGGTATACGCGACAAGCCCGAGTAACAGTGTCGGGATGATCGCAAGGAACAGGCAGATGACGAGAATCTTCGTTCCGACTTTCATATCTGAAAATAACACCCAGTTTCCTCCCGGATCCGGTAATCCTGCCGCTAATGAATAGACGGATGCGGGGTATCTTAAACATGGTGATTTGGTTGTCGTTACGACAACGCCACTGCACTCCCCGGCATGGTTCGGACTGGCACGGGGCCGGATGATCGGGATCTACATCCGGGTATCGTTAATCACCATTTGAGGATCAGCGAGGAACGCGGCGGCATCCAGGACAATGAGGTCGCGGACAGCACCAAGGAGGTATTTGTCCGCGATTGTTGTCTGGCCGGGCCGTACCGGGGCGAGCATCTCCCGCGGGAGCATCCCGATCCCCGTGATGAAATCCGCAAGGATCCCGAACGTGATCGTGCCATCGGTAATTACAATGACCCGGTTGAGGTCGGTGAGCCCCTTATTACGGATCCTGAAAAATTCCCGCAGGTCAACAAGGGAGATGATCTCGCCCCGGATGGCACAGATCCCGGAGATGTAGTCAGGAGTGCCGGGTACCGGGGTGATTTCCCCGGTTAAGTCCACTTCCCGGATATGGTCCATGGTGAGGGCATACTCCTGGTTTGCCAGCCGGAATTTCAGGACTTCAACGGGCATCTCTTCCTTTTTTGCCCGTACCGGCCGCGCGATCCTCTGCGCCCGCTTTTTCAGAACATCCTGGACATGACTGAAATCTTCCGTTTCCGTACCGGTATCCCTGGTGGCCGGGGGAAGAATCGCATGGACCGCAACGGGGTCCGCGCCGGCAAGTAATGCGGGCAGATCCTGAATGATAACAACGCCGTCACTGGTGATGCGCAGGCCAGCGGGGGCGAGGGGGGAATTCGTATTGTCAACCGGGGGGATGTCGGCAACGCCGGAAGTCTCATCAGCCCAGAGCGCGACGGTCTCTGTCCCCGAATGGGCAATGATCAGGATGTCGGAGGTCCGCGGCGGGCGGTCATCGAACCCGAAAAGGCGGCGGAGGGAGTATACCGGTAGGATCGTGCCTTCGATATTGACCATTCCTGCCGTCATTCCTCCCGGCACTGCCGGCTGTTTCAGCGCAATCATCTGCACAACGAACAGGGAATACTCGTTCGGGATCGCACAGGGGATCCCGTCAACGGAGAATGTCAGCAGGCTCGTCATTCCCGACCCTCCATGATCTCTCTATTGCCCGCAACAAGTAAATACGTACGGAAACGTTGCGTCCGATCCCTTTCGCCTCGGGATCTCACTGTCCATCACATCACCCGAAACGCCGGACGATGGAAGGAATGGAGATATTCTGGAGAGCCCCCTGGGGACAGGGATGGTATTTCAGATCTTTTTCGATCTGTCCGAGAGTCCCTCCCTATTGCCGTGCGGAACCGCCACCCAATATTTTCTGGCAAATATATAATATAATTCCTGCATGAGGTTTCTTCAACCCACGAGGGTTGGAGTATTATCATGCAAAGATCTGTAGCAGCACTTGAAAACAAGGGGAATGCCGAACGGTTCAAAGCAGTCATCGAACTTGAAAAGTACGGGAAACCGGCAACGGATTTCCTGATCAAGGCACTGAAGGATGATGACCGCTGGGTCCGGTACCTGGCTGCCGACGCGCTTGCAAACATTGGTGCAACCCAGTCGGTTGACCCCCTGATATCTCTCTTAAAAGACCCGGACCAGGACGTCCGGTTTGCAGCGTCTGCTGCACTCGGTAAAATCGGGGATGCAAAGGCAGTAGCAGAACTCCAGTCAGTCATCAAGAATGACAACGCCTACGTAAAGATCGCGGCAGAGGAGGCATTGCAGAAGATCAACAAATAATACCGGGTACTCCGTTGGTTGCCAGAAAGACCCGGTAATTTTTCCCACACCTCTTTTTTTAACCGCGATCTCGGGACGGTTTTTTTAAAATCCTCATCCGGTTCTTGACATATCTTTTTTCACGACGGGAAAAGATCCGGTACCCCGGCAGGCTTATCTCTGGTCGTGCATGGAGCCATGGAGGATCCGGTACAGGGTGACGGCATCGGTAGACGTGTTCACGATGGACGCAAGAACGGAATGCAGCCGTTCCGATTCTTTTTTCGGCGTGAGGTCTTCGTAGACCGTGAAGTTCTCCCCGCTTTGGAGCCGGGCCCGGAAGAAGCTGGTGGGCCGGACCGTTCCGTCTTTGCATGTCACCGGAAAAACGCAGGGTCGGATCTCCCCGTTCATCGGGGGAACCGGATCGTCCCATGCGAGTTGGGCAGCCT
>JAKLEQ010000054.1 GCA_022711635.1 Methanoregula sp.
AACGGGGATGCGACCCTCGATGAAATCGTGGAGGAGTGCGGCAACGGTATTCTCCTGAAAGGATCCCGCGGGGGACAGGTCGATCCCGGACGGGGCGTCTTCCAGTTTAATGCTGAGTACGGGTACCTGATCGAAGATGGCGAATGTACGTGGATGGTACGGGATGTTTCGCTCTCGGGCGACATCCTCTCAACGCTCCATGATATCATTCTCTGCGGCAATGACCGGAAGATGCACCCCGGCTATTGCGGGAAAGGCGGGCAGAGTGTTCCCGTCAGCGACGGGGCCCCCCATATTCTTCTGAAAAACGCGGTGGTCGGTGGCAGTGGCGTGGATTGATCAGCTGATACGGGAAGGGGAAAAGCGGGTCGGGGAGATTGAAGTGGTCTTTGCAGAAGGCACCTCAGTCTCTGCCGACCTGAAACGCCGGAACATCAGCATCGCGTCCCGCTCGGACGACTGCGGGCTTGCCATTCGCGTGATCAGCAAGGGGAAGATCGGCTCATCGACGACGAACGACCCCCGGCACTGGGAACAATGTCTCAATGCAGCGGTGTCGAGCGCACGTCTTGCAACAGCGCAACCATGGGATGGTCTCCCGAAACCATCGGAAGGGTTGGCGGCGACGGACACCTCCTGTTACGATCCTGCGATCAGTCTCGAACCGGACGCCGCCCGCGCCCTCCTTGCCTCCATGCTCGACGGTTCCTCTGAACATCCGGCCGATGTCACCTCGGGGTCCGCAACGCTTTCGATGTCCACGATGACTCTTGCGAACAGCCAGGGACTCCAGGCAGAAAGCCGGCATACCGGGGTATCGGTTTCCCTGGAAGCTATCGCCGGGCAGTCGACCGGTTCCGAATTTGCACAGTCCTGTTTCATGGACATCGACCCGTATGCCGTCGGGGAAAGGGCTGCGTTTTTTGCCGCCCGTTCGACCGGGGGAAAGGATATCGCCACCGGAAGTTATGATGTTATTCTTTCCCCGATTGCGTATGCCGAACTTCTCGGTGCCGCATTTGTTCCTGCGCTCTCCGGCAGGAATGTACACGCCAGGAGGTCGCGGCTTGCAGACCGCCTTGGCGAGCAGGTCATGGACTCCCGTTTCTCCCTGTATGACGATCCGCACCGGGAAAAAGGGCTGGGGAGCACGCTGCGTGACGGGGAAGGAGTGCCGGCCCGCCGCATTGATTTCGTCGAGAATGGTATCCTGAAATCGTTTGCATACGATCTCCGGACCGCGTACCGGTACGGGAAGACGACGACGGGGAGTGCCGTGAGGGGAGGTGCATCCAGCGGTACAGCAATCGGGCACCATAACCTCGTTCTCGACGGGCCGCGGGACGATATCACGCAGGAGCCGGCCATCTACGTCCATTCCGTTATCGGGGCGCACACCGCAAATCCGATGAATGGCGATTTCTCCGTCGAGATGGCGAATGCTTTCCGGATGGGGGGGGGGACGTTTTCCGAACCGGTCCGGTCCGCGATGCTTGCCGCGAATGTCTTCGATATGCATACCGGAATTGTCGGGATCTCACAAGAAGTGCGGCAGATCGGGCCGCTTGTCCTCCCCTCGATCCGGCTTTGCGGGCTCCGCGTTATCGGAAAATAACGATTCTGACGACGGGTATTATGTCGTTTTCCCGCCACTTTCCTTGGATATGTGTTTCCCTGCTTCCCCGTAACCGGTGATGTCCTGGACGATGCCGTTGATATAGATCAGATCTTTTCTCTCATCGAACTCTGCGAGTGCCGTTACAGAGACGAGAATCGGGATACCATCGGGTTTTTTCAGCTGGAGGATGCGGTTTTTCACAAATCCGTTTTTTCGCAGCTCTTCGAGAAGCTGCGTCCTCCCATCCGGTTTTGTGAAGAGCTCCGTCACCCGGACCTCTTCGAGCTCGGAAAGACTCTTATATCCAAGGATGCGGAGGAGCGCCGTGTTCCCCCAGACGAACCTGCCGTTCGGGTCGCCGGTGCTCCGGTAGATGCCGACATTAAGGTCCTCGACAAGGTTACGGTACCGGTCTTCCTGTTCCCTTGCATGCTGTTCCAGCTTGTCACGGGTGATATCCTGGATGATTGCAGAGGCTCCGGTGATAACGCCACTCTCACCGCGGATGGGGCAGATCGTACACCGGGTATCGATGGCTGATCCGGACTTTGTGTGCATTTGGATCTCCTGCCGCTGGATACATTCCCCCCGATGAACCCTCCCGACCATGGTCCCGAGTTCCTCGTGGCCTCCTTCCGTAACAAGAATGTGCAGCGGTTTATCAAGGACTTCCGGTTCCGAAAAGCCGAACAGCCGTTGTGCGGCAGGATTCCAGCTGGAGATCCTGCCGTCAACAGTAACGCCGGCAATCGCCTCTCCGGAAGACCGGACCAGGCCGCGGTACTGCGCCTCGCTGATCTCCAGCCTCCGCTGGTAGTTCTTCCGTGCCGTAATTTCTTCGATGATAAACGTGCTGCCGGTACTACCATCCTCAAACGCGGTCGGGATTTGTTTGATATGGAAATGACGCTCTTCGTCCCGCACGATACAGCTGGATTCGATGGCGTTTTGACCGGGTACCGGATCTTTTATAGCGAGCCGGGATTTTTCGAGAATCTGTATGAACGGGCTTTCGATCTCATCGATCCCGTGACCGATCAACCTCTCTTTTTTCTCCCCGAGAAGAGCAAGGACAGGCTCGTTGACCTGGAGGATTTTATTGTCGCGATCAACCATGATCACCAGATCGGATGAGAACTCGAGAAGCGCGGAGACAGGAATCCTCCGTGCAAGGAAATAGACCTTGGCGGCCCCGATCACCTCCATCTCAACCTGCCCTGAGATGAGGAGCATATCAAGATATTTTGCAACCAGGTTCCTGTTCATCTTAAGCTTCGACGACAGGTCGGAGATGGTGATCCCGCGGGGATGCCACTTGATGCTCTGTTTGATCCGGTTTACCGTCTCATCATCAAGTACTGCCATACCAGTGTATGGAACCCCCTTAAAAAATTAATCTACCCGATGAACCAGAGCCGCTATCCGCGTGTATCATGCATGGCAGACTTTGGCGCAGACCTGCATGCTTCCTGTATCGCACCCCTGATTTGCAAATTTTGAAGAGTTCTCCCCCAAGATGCCGGCTATCGCCCGGTGCGGTATCGCCCGGCGCGGGGACTGGAGACAACGGATATGAATGGGAGAAACCCGGAGACAGAAAGAAGCCTGGTTCAGGATTCGCAGGGGAATCTGGAAAAATTCCGGAAACCTCTCCTGCAATACCTCATCAGCGGCCTCGAACACCCGGATACAGAGGTCCGCAGCACGGCCGCGGATGCCCTGGGAGCACTCGCCGACACCGAAACGTTAGGGGACCTGCTTCCCCTGATGGTATCCCAGGATCCGCAGTTGCGTGAAGCAGCTCTTCGGTCGGCGGAAAAAATACAGAATTCCCGGATAGATTTTTACCACTGCAGGACAGCTGGATGCGAACACTGCCTGATCCGGAGCATCGCTGAAGAAGCGCTCGCTCGTATGAGGATCAGGGATTGTGGGATTTCGGTCATGCAAAAGGGGGGGATCGGATGAAAATCGGGGGGAATGTCCAGAAGGGCAGGGCCGGCAGGATTTCAGGACAGATAATGGGGAAGGACATCCGGAGGAAAAAGGGGTCGGGGAGGAGAGGACGATCATGAAACGGTACCGGTTGAAGGGGATGCCCCTCGATGCGGGGCTCCGGCTCAGGAGGGGAAGGGAACTCGCTCAGAGGGGGAACGATCAGGAAGCCCTCGCGTTTTTCCGGCAGGCAGCCTTAATCGCCCCGGATCTCCCTGTTGCGTTCAGGGAGACCGCTGATTGCCTGATACGGCTTGGAAGACCCGGCGAGGCTGATGTGTATTACCGGAAATCCGGGGCCGAAACCGCATAAAAGGCAATAACCGGGGCGGTGAGCCGTGTCGCGCCGGCAGGGTATTGCCCCGGCAGCGGATCGACAGCGATCGCGGAGCATGGAAGCGCAAGACACCGGAATTTTTTCTTCAATGATACCGGATAGTATCCGGTCTAAAGACAGGATCCCGGATGATGTTGAACAGAGAGACCGGCCGTCCGATGTGTTGATTACATTCCGTTCAGAATGTATGTACGGGACACGACCATGTCGGATATTCTGATCACCATCGCGCTCGTCATCGTTGTCATCGTGATCGGGTACTATCTCGCAAAACGTATGGCGGTATTACTCGCGAATGCCGTACTCGGACTGATCCTGTTGTTTCTCATCAATTTTTTCCACATCATGAGCTGGCTGGGGCGAGGGGATCTCGGGTACAGCATTCCCACTCTGCTCATCAGCGCGATTGGCGGTGTGCCGGGGGTCGCAATCCTGATGCTGCTCTCGATCTTCGGTATCACGGTCTGAAAAAGGATATCATTGCCTTGTTGTTTTCTTTTCAGAATACGTTTGCTTCAGAGTATACCAGCACCTGTTCCTGCTGGATCTCGTACGGTTTGATCTCGCGGGAGTGGGCGGAACGTCTCATCTTGACAACCTCGAGGGCAAGGTGCACATCAGTAAGATCCGTTGCCCGGACATACCGGAGCAGGATCACGGTATCGGCAAGGTATTCGATCAGTGCATGCCGGCTGGAGAAGGGATTGTTCCTGTCCGCTTCCGACGTTACCACAACCGTACAGTCAAGGTCGCGCATTCCCTCGATGAACCGGATCATCTCCTGGCGACGGGTGACGTCCGTCTCGAAGAGATCTTCGAAGAGCGAAAGGGGATCGATCACAACGCGGCTGGCGTTAATTTCACGGATAAGGCGGGGGAGCTCGTCCTTGATCCGGTTGTTTGCGAGGTTGAAATCCGTAGGATCGAGCCGTATGATAAAGAGCGATTTGTTGAGGAACTGCGTGACGTCCCAGCCTTTCTGTGCGATGTATTCAAGGAGCCGGTCCTCCCGCTCCTCGAGGCTGATGTAAATACAGTTCTCCCCCCGTTCCAAACCCTCCCGGAGAAACTGGAGGGCGAACGTTGTCTTGCCGGTCCCGTATGTCCCGATGAGGGCACAAACGCTCTGTTTTAACAGGCCCCCGCCCATCATATCGTCGAGACCTGCGATTCCCATCCTCAACCGTTCACCGCTCATATGACCACCCGGATATTGGAGACCTCAAATCCCGTAGTCGATATGCGGACGGCGAATTTGACGAGGTCCTGCTCGACGAGGTGGGGCATCACGCCGCGGAATTTTTCGAAGAACATAATCCGTTGCCGCCGAGACCCGGTCGTCTCCTCCCAGCGGAAGAGGAACACCGCGTCAACAATATCTGCAATCTCATTCTCCTGTTCCTCTTTCAGGATGCCCTTCGTCAGGAGGAGGTAAACGGTCTGGTTTCGCAGCTTGGCCATCCTCTGGAATCCCCTGAGCAGCCCGGTGAAATCTCTCCAGAGCTCTGGCGTCGAACATTGTGTTCCGATGTCTGTCAGGGAGTCGATGGCGACGAGGCTGTCAGGCACTGAAGAATCCAGAACTCCTGCAAGCTGGGCAAGGACCCCCGCCCGGTCTGTCCTCTTCTTGAGGCGGGTTATGATATCCCCGCTGCTGTACCATGCTGCCGGCACGATGCTGCTGTCGAAGTAGGTGTCGGAGAGGTCGTCAAACCGGATCCTCCTGATCGCCTCCGCCGCGTTCCCGGGAGAAATAAAACAGGTCATCTCCCCGAGGATATCGTCCTTCGTGCGGGTGAATGTTATATAACGGATCTCTTGGGGAATGGCCAATCCACCGGCAGGAGATCCCGCTAGCGGTTGCCGGGATGCGAGGCCGGAGATCGAACTGTATACAAACTCGTTGCTGCCGGCACCGGTCTCCCCGAGGAGCAGGATCACGGAGCCCGCCGGGACTCCCCCTTCAAACACCGGGTCAAGTGAGCCAATCCCGGTCGGAATTTTCCGGTCTGTATCCGATGTCATTTTCGAACCCCCCCGTAAACCTGATGTGTGAACTCTCTTGACAATTTATGATAAATATATCTGAATCCGGGGATCTCTGGAATTATCTGCCGGCGGACAATCCTGCAGGGACACTGTTATTTATATATCCCCTCTCTAAAACTACTTCGAACGCAAAAAATCGAGCCGGCGGCAGCGGGATTTTTTGCAGCACGTGAAATCAGATGACTGGCAGACTGACGGAAGAAACGGAGACGGCCCGGCGGGACAATTTGCCTGCACCAGGACCGGCAGCTGAAGGGGGGGGATCGGCCCGGCCGGCCGGCGCCCCGGTGCCGGGTGCACAACGGAAAGGGCTCCTTTCCGGTCTTTTCCGGCGCACGGCGCGGCGTGAGATCGTCCAATACGACGTGGCGCAGCATGGACCTCTCACCGAGGCGCATGTTCCGGACTGGTACGAGGTTCTCGAGCAGTACTGGGTGGAGAAGGGAACCGCCCTTGTCGTGATTGCCCTGAACCGGCAGACAAACCAGAACGAGTATCTCCTCTTCGAACCCGTGCTCTCGCAATTCGAATATGAACTGCTGGAACGCATCCATGAGGATCTCCGGGACATCCTGATACTCTCCAACGATGAACTACAGGCGGATAAGAGGGCACTTCTGCTGGAGAAGATGGACGACCTCCTCGACGAATACGGGGTCGCGGTGCAAAAAGACGCACTCTTCAAACTCCAGTACTACCTGACCAGAAATTTCCTCGGGTGGTCGCGGATCGACGCACTGATGAAGGATCCCGCACTCGAAGACATCTCCTGCGACGGGGTTGATATCCCGATATTCCTCTACCACCGGAAATACCGCAATATCCGTACCAATATATCGTTCGGGAATGATGCCCTCAACTCTCTTGCAATAACGCTCGCACAGAGGTCCGGCAAGCATATCTCGACGGGAAATCCCCTCCTGGATGCGACACTTCCGGATGGTTCGCGTCTCCAGCTCACGCTCGGGGCCGAGGTGACGACGCGGGGGACTTCGTTCACGATCCGGAAGTTCCGGGAGGAGCCGTACTCCCCCATCGAGCTCCTGGATATCGGGACACTGAGTGCGGACGCCCTCGCCTACTTCTGGCTTTCCATCGAGAACAACAAGAGCCTCCTCTTCATCGGGGGAACGGCATCGGGGAAGACGACCTCCCTGAATGCTGTCTCGATGTTCATCCCGCCGGTCGCAAAAGTCGTCAGTATTGAGGATACGCGGGAGCTCTCCCTCCACCACGAGAACTGGATAGCGAGCGTTACCCGTGCAGCCTTGAGCGAGGGAGGCACGGTCATCGACATGTTCGACCTCCTGAAAGCCGCAATGCGCCAGCGCCCGGAGTTCATCCTCGTTGGCGAGGTCCGCGGTCACGAGGCCCAGACGCTCTTCCAGGCGATGAATACCGGGCACACGACGTTCTCCACCATGCATGCCGGCAGCGTCGATGCCGCCATCCACCGGCTCGAGTCCGAGCCTCTCAACGTCCCCCGGAACATGGTCCAGGCCCTCGATATCATTACCGTTCAGGCCCTCATCTACCACGGGACGGCGCGGGTCCGGAGGATTGAGGAGATCGTGGAAGTCGCCGGCATCGACCCGGCGACCGGCAACCTCCGAGTCAACAACGTTTTCGTGTATGATCCGGTGAAAGACCGGCTCTCGTTCACCGGGCGCTCCCGCGTCCTCTCCGATATCGCCGGGCGCCGGGGATGGTCGGGCGATCAGATCGAGAGCGAGCTCCGGCTACGGCGGCAGGTCCTTGAAGCGATGCAGCAGCAGGGAATGTACGATTATATCTCGGTCGCTTCAATCATCCATGTCTTCCACATCAACCGGCAGAAGGTCATCGGAAACATTTCAGATCTCAAAAAGGTAATCCGATGACCCTCCGGGAGTATATCCGCTCTTCGGTCCGGAAGGATCCTGTCCGGTACAACAACCTGCACTCGGATATGCTCTCTGCCCGGATGGGCATGACTGTCGGGGAGTACATCCTGCGCTCCCTCATCATCTCCTGCCTGTGCGGATTCCTTCTCGGGCTTACCGGCTACCTTTTCGGGGGACTGATCCCCGGACTCCTGCAGGGCGGACACGGGGGTGTTTACAATATCTTCAACCTCCAGGTACCGGAAACAATCTCTCCCGTCTCCGGCTTCTATCTCCAAGCTGTTCTCGCGGTCATCTTTTTTGCTGCCGGGACATACGCGGCATATGCCCTCCTGATGCGTCTTCCCTCGCTCCGGAAGAAGAACCGTGCCGTCCGCATCAATATGTCCCTCCATAATGCAGTCGCATATATGTACGCGATGCGCCGCGGTGGCGCACAGCTGACCGTCATCTTCCGATCGCTCTCGGACAATTCCCGGATTTACGGCGAGATCGCGCTGGAATTCCGCCAGATCGTGCGGGACACTGACTTTTTCGGGTACGATATCGTCTCCTCGATCCGCCACCTGTCAGACAAAACGCCCTCGGAGAAACTGAAAGATTTTCTCGAAGACCTCCTCTCGGTCATCGAGAGCGGGGGCAATATGACTCAATTTCTCGGCCTGCGTGTGCGGCTGTACCAGGACGATGCACGGTTCGAGCAGAAACAGTTCCTCTCCCTCCTCTCGATCATCGCCGAGTCGTACGTGACGGTGTTTGTCGCCGGCCCGCTTTTCTTGATCATCATCATGGTGGTCATGGGCATGATCAGTTCGGGGGCGATCCTCCAACTCACCCTGATCACCTATGCCATCATCCCCATAGGGTCTCTCGTCTTCATTCTCCTCCTGGACCTGATCTCTGAAAAGGGGGAGAAGACGGAACGGTTCATCCGGTCCAAGGTCCTTAACGAATACTCCGATGTGCGTATCGAGCAGCGTGACGGAGAAGAAACCCTGTTTGCACAGCTCGCGAAATTCGACCGGCTCCGGAACATCGTCAATTACATCCGTCACCCGTTTGAATCGTTCGTCCGCGATGCCGATCACACGCTCTACATCACCGTCCCCATCGCCCTCGTCTACATCATCGCGACACTCTTCGTCACGCCCCGGTATACAGATATCGAACTCCTCATCGACGTCATCGACGACCACCTCATCGTCGCGCTCCTCATCATCCTCATCCCGTACGCGGTATTTTACGCTCTCTGGGCGAGAAAAGTGCTGGGGATCGAGGCGCTCATCCCCGACTTTCTCGGGCGCATGGCCGGGATCAACCAGGTGGGACTGACGATTGCGCAGGCGATTACCATTATGGTCAATACCAATCTGGGCCTGCTCAGCTACGAGATCCGTCGTATCAAGAAGGACATGGAATGGGGGGCGAACTTCTCCGAGGCGCTGATGCGGTTCGAGGAGCGGGTCAGCACCCCGTCTATTGCGCGGACCGTCACCCTGATCACCAAGGCGTCCGAGATGAGCGGGCAGATCGGCGAAGTGCTGACGATTGCATCGTCGGATGCGAAGATGTCGGAGATCCTGAAAAAAGAGCGCCGTTCCGAGATGTTCATTTACACGGGGATCGTGTATCTCTCCTTCTTCGTCTTCCTCTTCGTTGTCGCCGTCCTCATGACCCAGTTCCTGCCGGTCCTTGCCAACATTTCCCTGAACAGTTTTGAGGGAGCTGCCGGGCCCCTTGCCAATATCGGGACCGTCCCGGTCATCACGTTCGGGCGGCTCCTCTACCACACCTGCCTCATCCAGGCACTCTTTTCCGGCCTGATCGCGGGGCAGATGGGGGAGGGATCGATCGGCGCCGGGGTCAAGCACTCCTGCGTTCTGCTCATCATCTCCCTGGTCACGTTCAATTATATCATCTGATCCCGGCACCTCCCGGTACGATAACCAGTGCGACTTCGGCCGACAGGTTGCCGGATTTCCCCGGACGGGCGGCCCTTTTTTCGTAGATCCATATCCTTAAATTCTCCTGAGGAGATCTTCTGCTGAGGTGAGGGAAGATGTGTTCAGTCGGCGGACCTATGGACATCGAGTTCTCGGAGCGTGTCAAGGGCAAGGACTACAAGTGCAAAGACTGCGGGGAGAAGTTCAAGGGCCTTGGCAAAAAACCGGTCTGTCCCAGCTGCCAGTCGGATAATGTTGCCGAGGCATGATCCACTCTTTTAACAGAAAATTTCTCCTGATCCGGCAGGGAGCTGCGTTCCTCCTCGTTGCAGGTGCAGGTCACCGGTTCTCCCTGTGCATCGAGTCCCCCTCAGGAGAGTGCTGCCAGGGGATCGAACCCGACGATCTTCTCGTTGTCTCGGCCCCGGAAGGTGGGGAGCCGGAGGCGGCGGTGATGCTCATCGAGCTCCTGCGCCGTTTTCATACCCCCCTTCTCGTCCTCCCGAAAGACCACCCGGGTTCGCGGCGGCTCCGGTATGTCGTCTCGGCCGGTCCGGTCATTAGGGCGGACTGCAGCATCCGGCGCGGGACGCACCCTGAACAGCACCTGATTTGTGCTTCGGCGGGGCTCACCGGGATATCCCTGTGCGGCGTCCCCGGTGGCTGCGAGATCCGGGACCTGCCCACGGGGGCAATCGCCGAAGAGTACG
>JAKLEQ010000055.1 GCA_022711635.1 Methanoregula sp.
GCCGTATTTTTTACAGCAGTCCGACCCGCCCTGCATGATGCCGGAGAGCTGCTCCCAGCGGTCGAGGCCGACCGCAAAGAGCATGTAGCGGGGCGCCGCCCCCATGCTCGCGATATCAGAGAGGGTGACCGCAGCGCTCATCCACCCGATCTCCCAGTCGCTCATCCCGCCAAGGAAATCGGTCGTCGCATGGAGCATGTCGGTCGTTGCGACCATCACCTGGTCGCCAAACGGGATGATGGCGCAGTCGTCGAGGCAGCGGTCCCGGCCGACAACTCCCATCACGGTCTTCAAGAGCTCGCGGTCATCCAATCCTGCGCACCTCCTTACCCCGTTCGCTCTGATACTCCTTGAAGATGTGCTCGATCTTTTTCGACTGCTCCTCTTTCCTGAGCTGCTCCTGCTCTCCTTTCCAGCGTTCAAGGGCAATCGTAAGCTTTTCGGACGGTGCCCGCCCGATCCTGCCCTTCACGACGGTTCCGGTATCCCTATCCGACAGGAGGGGGAGACCCAGTTCCCGGAATGCCGGCAGGAGGAGCGGATCTCCGCGCAGCGCGGCGTCACTGCTGATGACCGCCCGTATCCCGGCCTCGGCAAGATCCTTAACGATACTCCTCCCCCATCCATCGGTCCGAATGACCGCGATCACATCTCCTTTATCGATCCCTTCGCCTTCCGAGAGCCGGTGCAGGGCATCGCGGGTCAGGGCATCAAGGACTTTTACCGGGACGGCATCCCCGGAGAGCGCGATCTCCTCCGCTTCTCTCTTCCGTCCGATCCTCCTGCCGAGCGCCCGGTTGCGCCGCTCCTCCTTCCGCAGCCGTTTCTTCAGGCTCTGGATCACGGCGTCCCGCCGGATAATTTCGGTATCTTTCGCGAGCGCGGTGTCGCGCGCCGTATGGGCCTTCCGGAGCCGCCCCTGCAACCGCCGTATCTCGTATTCCTTTTCCTGCAGGCCTTCCTGCAGTTCTGCAATAAAACTCCGCAGGCGTTTCACGGTCCCGTCCAGAACCCGGACCCGTTCATCCTGTTTTCCCCCGGTCTCGACAACCGGAGCGACTGCTTCTTCCGTTACGACCCGTTCGGTCAGTTCGCTCAGGACCTGTTCGAGCGACTGCCCGCGGATGACCCGGGCCCGGACTTCATCGAGGTCGAGGCCGGGGGGCATCCGTTTTGCAAGGTTCTGGAACTTGTTCCGGTACTGCCGGTACGCCTCGAGTGCGGCCGAGAGCGCGTCCCGCTCGTGGTCGTTTGCGTAAGAAAACGGGGCGGTGATCTCCATCTTCGCATCCACGCTCGTGTCCTGTTTCGGGGAGAATGCGATCGCCGAGAACGCCCGCCGGATCTTCTCGACAGAATAGGGCATATCATGGACGTCTGACGCGATGATGAGGGGTTTTCCCACCTTGCAGAGGGTCTCGGTCACCGCCGACATATCCATCTGGCGGGAGCTCGCCAGGTGGAGGAGATTGCCATCGAGGTCGAGGGCGGCAACCGCGGTTGTCGTTCCCGGGTCGATCCCCACGATAAGGTACCGGGGCTTTCCGGAGAGCGGCCGGAACCGGATCCGCTCGAGACGCTTTCCGGTGATCCGGACCTGAACGTCCGCGCCGCGGTACGTTGAGACCGGGACCTGGCCCCGGGCGGCAAAGACCCGGAACGCGACCCGGCTGGAGCCCCCGAACGCCCGGGTCTCTTTCTTCTCGTACCGGAGGCCGGCGGAGACGAGCACCTGCTCGATCTCCCGTCCCTTGCGCTGGACCGCCCCGTGGATCTTCCGCGCGTACCGGTTCTGGCTCCACCCGCCCTTGCCGGGAGAGCGGTGCCTGCTGACGACGATCTCGCTCTCGTTCTCGAACGCGATCACCTCGGCCCCGGCACCAAGGGCGGCAACCCGTGCTGTTGTCCGCGCCTCATCGAAGGGGTTGAACCGGTCGAACCGGATGTTGTACCGTCCTGCCACTTTTGCAAGGGTCTCTTTCCGCTCCCCGCCGGTCACCTGGACGAGGCGGGTCTGCGGAGGAAGTCCCTGGAGGAAGAAGAAGAGTTCGTGCTGGTCGGCCGCGATCTCCTGCAGGCTGTCGACGGCAAGGATGTCGGGCTCTTCGGATGCCAGCAGCCGGAAGAGCCGGAACATCGTCACCTCGTTCTCGTCGATGATCTCCTGCCCTTCCATCCGCACCAGGGCATAGGACGGGCGGCGGGATTTCGACCGCACGGACCCCTTGATGATGTCGATCCCAAAGACCTTCAGCCGGTCACGCATCGGAGTGCATCCTCAGGTGTGGAGGAGATATGGTACTTCCGTTTGAAAAAGGTGAGGATTGTTGTAAGGTCTTTTTGAAGAATCCCCTCTGCATTCGGGTGCCCGGTCTCAATCCACTGGGGCCAGTCGATGATGACAGGTTTTCCGTCCTGAATCATAATGTTGAACTCCGACAGATCGGCATGGATAACCCCCGCTTTGTACGCGGACCGGACGTTTGCGAGGATAGCATCCAGCATCGCCTCCGGATCCTCGAGCGGGCATCGGTTCAGGTTTAAGCCGGTGATGAGCGACATGACGACAGCGTGCCGGTTGCAACCGATGGGCAGGGGGACGCTTACCGTCTCCTGGAGCGCGGTCAACGCTGCAAATTCGCGCTCAGCGGAGAGGCGCGAGGCAAAGATCCAGGGGACATGCCCCTCCCCGGGCATGTACTCCCGCTTGCTCCGGGCAGCCGAGAACGATCGCTGGCCGACACGGTGGAACTTGATGGCAACAGGGCAGAGCCCCAGCGCCTCGTAGACAACAGACTCCTTGCCCTCCCCGATAAGGGAGCCGATTGCCGAGATCGTTCCTTTCTTCACCAGAGCATGCAGGGCGAGGGTGTCATACCCGGTAAAGACGAGGGAGTACCCGTCGTACGGCACCGTGTTGTACCGGACCATGCCGAACTCCATCAGCCTGCTGATCCGGTATGCCGTCTCCGATTCCGAGAGCTCTGCCGCGTGACGCACCTGCTCCTCCGGCACCCACGCGTACCGTTTCATCAGGCGTTCGAGTACCGTGAGGATCCGGAGCTCGTACTTATGCAGGGTCCGGATCTTTTCGGCAGGAATCGGCATGTGATGAAACGTTATGCTGCCGACTATAAATGATGATGGATGACGGTCACACCGCTTTAAGGGGACGCTTCTTCCTGCCTGCAGGAAGGTTCATCCGGTGATCCGGCCGTCACAATCATAACCATCTCCGGTGAAAAGAGAATGTGGCGAAACGATGCAGTGCGACAAGTGCAGGCGCCGGGCAATAATCCACCAGCGGTACTCGGGACTCCGCCTCTGCCGGGAGCACTTCATTGCAGATCTGGAGAGCAAGGCGAAGAAAGGTATCCGGTTCAACGGAGGGCTATCGCGAAACGACCATATCCTCCTCGCGGTCCACGGGGACTACCGGGGGTGTGCCCTGCTGCACTTCATGGCAGCGCTGACGGGGAAACGCCGGGGGGTGCGCCTCTCTGCGATTGTTATCGATCCCTCAGGTGCCGGAGATGACGATGGTCTGGGGATCCGAAATCTCGCTGCATCTCTTGGGATCCGGTGGGCTGCTGGTCCGTGGTGCGGCGATGGCGAAGAAGGCGCCCTGTCGCCGAAAAACACCGATCCTGAACGGATTGCACATGAGCAGGGTGCGACGAAGATCGTCAGCGATGCGGATCTTGACGATGAAGCGCTTTTCGTCCTCGCTGCTATCCTGAAAGGGGAGACGGAGCGGCTTATTGGCCCGGAACAGGACGGAAGGAGCGGCATGGCCTGGATCCGGCCCTTCCTGCACATCCCGGACCGCGAGGTTGCCCTGTACGCACGTGAGACGCTCGGGTATACGGGGCCGTTCGCCCGAAGGGTACCCTCCGATCCGTTCCTGCATGACGCACAGGACCTGCTGACAGCCCATGGGGCATCCCACCCGTCGGCACCCCATGCACTCGTCAATCTCGGCGAACGCCTCCGCAGGAGCGGGATCCCTGCCCCGGATGGCGATCCGGCAGGGGGCAGGAGATGCTAGCGGGCAGCAATCCCCTGCCCCCGGATGCCGCGCATTCAGCCGGATTAAATCATGGCGTGACGATATTCTCAGGAAACGGGGAGTGAGGAGCTTAAGCATGATGGAAGAACTGGGATGCCGGATGGGAAGAGTCGAGCAGATGATCCGGTACGCGTACTGGTCGAGCGGTTGCAAGGGGATCGTCATCGGCGCGAGCGGGGGTGTCGATTCATCGGTGGCGCTCGCGTTCTGCTGCCGGGCCATCGGTCCCGCGAACGTTCTCGCCCTCTCCCTTCCCTCTCAGGTCAGCAACCCGCAGGATACCCGGGATGCCGCGGACCTCTGTGCATCGCTCGGGGTGCGGCACCAGGTCATCGGGATCGGCCCTATGCTTGATGCGTACCGAACCATACCCGGGTTTACCGAAAGCCCTGCTCTCCTTGGCAACCTGATGGCCAGGATCCGGATGGCAGTACTCTATTATCATGCCAACCGGGACAACCTGCTCGTCTGCGGGACGTCGAACAAGAGCGAGCTGCTGCTCGGCTACTTCACCAAGTTCGGGGATTCTGCCGCTGACATCCAGCCAATTCTGCATCTCTACAAGACCGACGTCTACGAGATGGCAAGGGAGCTGAAGATCCCCGATCCCATCGTCAGGAAGCCTCCCTCAGCCGGGCTCTGGGCCGGCCAGACGGATGAAGGGGAGATAGGGCTCTCCTATGCCGAGATCGACGCTTCCCTGCAGGCACTGGAGAAGAGAGCCTGGACAGCGGTGACCCCGACCGAGGAGAAAGTCCTCGCCCTCATGAAAAAAAGCGCCCACAAGCGGATGCCCGCCCCTAGTCTTTCAGGAGAACCGAGAGTGCCGGCAGGTGACGCTCGGGATAGTTGAGGAAGGCGAGCGTCTCCCCGTTGCCGACGAGCCCGTAGATCGGCCCTTTCGAGAAGCGGTGTTTTCCTTTTCCGCTCGCCGCCCGGATCCGGCGGGGCGGCGGCGTGTTCCGGTAGTGGGGATTTTTCTTCAGGCTCCCGTCCGTCATCTCGTAGTAAGCGGCCCCGTGCAGTGCTTCATACTCGCCGTACTCGCTCTCGAAAGCGGTCGAGACGATGTTCGCCATCGAGAGCGGCGCATCCGGGGAAGGGTTGATGGAGACATGCCCGTAGCCGGGCGGGATGATCACGATATCCCCTGCAGATGCGGCGATAAGCACGACCTCGTCCAGCGGCCGGTTCTGGAGCAGGTAGTGTGCCTGCCCTTCGAGTACCTCGTACATCTCCGGATACCCGACACCCGCCGGGTTTTTCGGGTGGTAGTGCCCCTTCGTCTTGACGCACTCCCCGCAGAGGTCCCGCGGGGGGATAACAGTCAGGTCGTACCGGAGGTTGTTTTTCCGGAGCCAGAGCCGGTCCGGGGCGGCCAGGGCGAGGTCCCGGTACATAAAATAGAGCGGCTCGCGGCAGGTACAGGACGGATCGGCGAGAACGGATCGCATCTCGCCGATCGACCGTACCGACGGTTCCGGGAGCTCCCCTCCCCATCCCCACATCACCATTTCTTTCTCATTATACCCACATAATACCCTTCCTGCAAGCCTGGGGCGCCACCTGCAGGCAGGGGAGGTGCCCGATGAATCGGATTTCACCTGGGAAAACCAATTTTTCCTCAAAAAGAGTGCCATGCCGGATCAACCCGGGAAAAAGACCGTCGGCGCAGGCGGTCATACAAATGGGGATTAGGAAAAATGTTTCAGAAATCCCGGATCTCCGTCATCTCGGAGACATCGATAAGCCCCTTCATGGCATTTGTCCGCACGGTCCGCCCGCTCTCCTTGATGGCGGCAAGGGGGTTTGTCCCGCCGACACAGGCGATCCCGATGAACTGGGGACTGACCGGAACCCCGAGGAGGGGGAGGTTCGGCATCCCGACTTCAAGGATGCCGATAAAGGAACTGTTCCCGAGTTCGTCAAGGACTTCTCCGACGAGCGGTTCTGCTTCCATGTGGAACTCCCGGATGTTCGCAAGGATCTTGCCGCTGCCCCGGCGCATGACGCTCGTTACCGAGGTCAGTCGCTGGGAGTTGAGGACCTGCAGGGGATCGATCGTCGTATGCTCGTACAGGATCATATGGGTGAACCGGATCGGGCTGCGGTTCTCGATCTCAACGACGCCGCCCCCGATGGGGTTGACCGGGACACCCCGCCGGATCAGGAGCCCGTCGAGCGTCACGCTGCAGACGGTACAGACCGCAGTCTGGCCTGCAGGAACTTTGAGATCTCCTGCCTTCTCCCCCTCCCGGAGGAATCTGACGAGCCCGCTTGCCGCAAGGCCGGTCTTGTACGCGTCTTTTAAGATCCCGATCGCGAATTCAAGGTCCTCGTTCTTTACAAACGAGAGGTTGTAGACAAGCTTCCCTTCATTGGTCGCGGGATTGTAGGTGACCTGCATGGCGAAATCATCGATGCTGTGGTTGACGAACTTCAATGGTTCGGCTGCAGTCCCGGTCATTGTACCACTAGATCTCCGATGAAGCAATAGAAAAATTGTTCTATAAGCATACGTCAATCTCTATGTGATGGAAGACGATATGCGGGTAAAGGCCAGAAATGCCATGAGGCTCATTCTGGAAGCGGCCCGTTTTGAAGTTGACGAGGTCGACGAGCCGCTCGACCTCTCCGCTGTCCGGGAGGATTCCTGCCTCCTTGTCCTGTGTTCGAACGAGAAGAACGCTGCGACCCAGTTCGACCGGACGAACTACAGCCTGATGGTCAACGACCACGAGATGACCTGCAAAAAACTCCTTTTTACCCTTGAGAAGGACATTGTCACCGAGAACTGCATCCAGTGGGGGATCGATGAATTCGTCCAGTATGCCGGCGAGGCCGTTCTTGCAGATATCCTCGGCCGCGAACTCGCCCTCGACCTTTCGGGGACGAAGGTGAAGAAACCTTCGGTCGTTGCGACCCCGACTGCGGCACCTGTCGAGACATCAGGTATCACCCTCCCGCATTTCCCGATCAAGGTTAACGAACAGGCGGCGGTCCGGACTGCAGGGATCCAGGGGGCCGCCAAGCTCCGGTTCATGCCGTACTATCTCTTCCACTACCGGAGTACCGGGGAGCAGGTCTACCGCGACCGGCGCATCCCCTTTGATGCCGACGGATGGGGTGCGATCAACGCCATCAACGGCATCAAGATCGAACTGGACGGAAAAGCGGTCGTCGAGGACGAGATCCCGGCCGGTGCAGAGGTGGCAGACCCGCATATCGCAAAGGAAGAGGCCGCCGAGCGCATCACGACCGAGCTCATCGAACGGCTGACCCAGAAGGTCCGGATCAAGCAGGAGAAGGGAGACGCGATCTTCTACGAAGAGAAGATCCTAAAGCCCGACCGGAAGAATATCACCGTCGAGAGCAAGCAGGTGTACATCCCCGTCTGGCAGATTCGCGGGAAGAAGATCGTTGAAGTCAATGCATTTACCGGGGAACTCCTCTCGGAGCCGATGGACGAGGGAGTCGAGGTCTTCTGACCTGTAGTGACTCCCCGTTCACCATCCCTCTTTTATGATCCTTGTTCTCGGCGGAGGCCCGGCAGGACGGATTGGTGCGATCCGGCTCGCCGCTGCCGGAAAGGACGTGACGCTTGTCGAATCCGGGGGCATCGGGGGCCAGTGCCTCCACTATGGCTGCATGCCGGTCTGTGCCCTGAACGATGCTGCACGGCTGGTAAAGACTTCCCAGCGGCTCGCCGACCTCTCGGTCATCGACAAAAAACCCACGGTGAGGTTTAAGGAACTCCTCGCAAAGACGAAGGAGATCCAGCAGAAGATCGCGGGGATCCTCGATGCCGAGACCAGGGAGGCGGGAGTCACGCTTGTGTACGGGAAACACGGCAGGACGCAGGGGAGGCAGGCATTCATCGGGAATGAACCGGTTGACACTGATGCCATCCTCGTTGCGACCGGGTCGCGACCCAATGTCCCGAACATCGAGGGGATCGGCCTCCACGGGGTGTATACAACGCACAGCCTCTGGGAGATGCCAAAGCTTCCGGAGGACATCACGATCATCGGCGGGGGCGTTGTTGCGGCAGAATTTGCGTTCATCTTCCAGACGTTCGGCAGCAATGTGAGGGTGATTGCCCGGACCGGCTTTTTAAAAAATATCGATCCCCAGCTCCGTTCCCTCGCCCTGCAGGAACTCGAAGGGGTGGAGATCCTGGAGAATACCGGTCTCCTGTCTGTCGAAGGGTGCGGGGGAGTGACCGGTCTCCGGGTCACCACTGAGGGAACGGAAGGTACGGTTCCGGCCAAAACGGTACTCCTTGCGGCCGGCATCATCCCCCGTTCCGAGGCGGTGGAAGGGGTGAGAAAAGGATCGTCGGGAGAGATCCTTGTCGACGACCACATGCGCACGACCGTTCCGGGGGTTTACGCTGCGGGGGATGTGACCGGACCCCCCAATCTGACGCCGGTCGCCCGGTACCAGGGGACCATTGCCGCGGACAACATCCTCGGTATCGACCGGGCTGCCGATCTCAGGTTCGTCCCCCAGTCGATAAGTCTCGGCCACGAGCTCGCGTTCTGCGGGAACGGGAGTACGACCGCAGGTTCGATCGCGATCCCCGGGCCGGCGGGACCTGGTTCGTTCTGGGACGTGCCGTACCGGGACACCGGGCTTGCCAAAGTCCGGGTGGAGGATGACGGCACACTTGCCGGGATCGCCATTGCCGGGCCCGGAGCCGGGCTCATCACCGGGTACCTTGCATTTCTCGCAAAAGAAGGCTATTCCGCCCATGATTTCGAGGAGTTCATCGAAGTCCACCCCTCGACCGATGGCGCATATGGCCTCCTGAAGTATGTTTCCGGGATGCTGAAAAAACGGAAATCCGGCAACCACTGAATTTTTCAGGCGCCACCCGGAAGGTTCCTGTCACTACAACCATTTACCGGCGTATCGCTCCGAAGCAGGGGCGCTCCCCCCTCTTCCCGCACAGGGCCGTTCTCAATCCCGGATCGTGCCTTGGGACGCCTTCGCTATCCGCATAATTAATACCCCGCGTTCCCAAGTACTACAGGCTGTTTGCCATATTCTTCCGGAGAGAAATTCATGACCGACCCGAAGGACCAGCTCGCATTCGACCAGACGCGCCTCGATAAGGTAAAAGCTCTGCAGGAGCAGGGTGTGCTCATCTACCCCCACGCATTCGAGCGCAGACACACCATCGGGGAGATCCGGACCGTCTTTGCCGGTGCGACCCACGAAAAGAGCGCAGAGACGGTCACGACCGCGGGCCGGATCTTCATCGTCCGGGACCATGGCAAGACCCTCTTTGCCGACATCGGGGACGAGACCGGGCGGATCCAGGTCTACATCCGGAAGAACGACATCGGTGAGGAGAACTTCAGGTTCTTCACCCAGTACATCGAACGTGGGGATATCATCGGCGTGACCGGGCACGTCTTCCGCACGAAGCTTGGCGAGATCACCATCTGGGTGGACTCGATCGCCCTCCTGTGCAAGGCGGTCTGCCCGCTGCCCGAAAAGTTCCACGGGCTCAAGGACACCGAGAAGCGGTACCGCCAGCGGTACATCGACCTGATCGTGAACGAGGAGAGCCGGCAGACCTTCCGCGTCCGGAGCAGGATCCTCGCGATGATCCGCCGGTTCCTCGATGACCGGGGATTCCTCGAGTTCGAGACCCCGATCCTCCAGCCGGTGTACGGCGGTGCAAACGCCCGTCCGTTCACCTCGTACCATAACTACCTCGACCAGAAGCTCTTCCTCCGGATTGCCCCGGAGCTCTACCTGAAGCGGCTGATCGTCGGCGGGTTCGAGAGGGTCTTCGAAGTCGCACGCAACTTCCGCAACGAGGACGTGGACACAAGCCACAACCCGGAGTTCTCGATGGTGGAGATCTACTGGGCATACCACGACTTTACGGATATGATGGAACTCACCGAGGACTTCCTCGCGACACTTGCAACCGGGGTCCGGGGCAGCACGGAGATCCCGTTCGGGGAGCATACCGTCAGCTTTGCAAAGCCGTTTAAGAAGCTCTCCATGGCCGATGCCGTGAAAGAGTATGCGGGGATCGATGTTCTCGGAACAAGCGTCCCCGATCTCCGGAAGATTGCGCAGGAGAAGAACGTCGAGGAATGGGAGAAGGCGGGAACACAGCGGGAGTTCCTCGTCCTCTTCTTCGAGGAACTGGTCGAGAAGCAGCTGGTCCAGCCGACGTTCATCCATGACTTCCCGGTCGAGAACTCGCCGCTCGCAAAGAAGCACCGGAAGATGGAGGGCTTCACCGAGCGCTTCGAACTCTTCATCGGCGGGATGGAGATCGCAAACGGGTTCTCCGAGCTCAACGATCCCGTCGACCAGCGGGCAAGGTTCGAAGCGCAGGACGAGAAGCGCCGGAAGGGCGACCTCGAAGCCCAGATGAGCGACTACGACTTCATCAACGCGATAGGGTACGGCATGCCCCCCACCGGCG
>JAKLEQ010000056.1 GCA_022711635.1 Methanoregula sp.
AACGGTGCATCAAGGCAATGGGACTGATCAAAAAACACCTTACCTGCCGGGACTGTTACGAGAGCCATCGGTGACCGTCGCTCCCGTCTTTTTCCGTGGGATCATGGGGAGAAGAGGAAAGAAGCCCCGCCCGGTTTCTTCAGAGCTCCATGCTCAGGTCATCCGTTGCTGCAACAAGACCCGGAAAGATTTTCCGGTACTCTTCCTCAACAGCTCTCCGCTCCGCAAGCGTCCGGTAGATCTCTGCCCCGAAATGGGTGAGGGCGAGGCGTTTTGCTTTGGCACGCCGCGCAATCTCCGTCGCGTCCTCCGGGTTCAGGTGCGGCCAGTCGGGATACCGGACGCCGGGCTTGAGGCCGCACTCCGTGATTAAAAGATCGGCATCCCTGCCGAGCGTAACGGCGTTATCGCAGATCCCCGTATCCGTGCAGTATGCGATGATCCTTCCGTCCACCTCCAGCCGGTACCCGAAGCAGGGAACAGGGTGGACGAGCGGCAGGCAGGTGACCCTGAACGGGAGGTCGTGTGTCCCCGGCGAAAGTTCCCGCAATTCGCAGGGGAAGAGGAGGGAACTGAACGGGACCGTGTAGGGCTCGTTCACGAACCGTTCGAGGGCATCCCTCGTCCCCGCCTGCGTGAAAACAGAAAGCCCTTCTTTAAGCCGGAACTTGCAGAGCGTATGCAGGCCTGCGATGTGGTCGATGTGCATGTGGCTTAAGAAAAGGTACACCGGTTTTTCCTGCGTAATGATCCGGTCAGCCTTCGCGATCCCGTTGCCGGCATCGAGGATGATATCGTAGTCCTCCGTTTCGACGAGGACCGAGACCGTATTGCCGGTCGGGCTGTCGTACCAGCCGTTGGTCCCGAGAAAGGTCACCTTCATTGGTACCTTGGTTGTGCGGGAGGGAAAAAAGGGTGGCGGTTCCTTCCGGTCGGTATTGTCAACAGGACCGGATTATTTTCCCTCCTCATCAGCAGGATGGGAGGGAATCTATGTCCTCGAAAGACACGACGTCTTTCTCAGGCCGATACATCCCAAAGGATCTACTGGCTCCACCGCAGAGGAGGCAGCCCGGAGGGATGGATCTCCTGATCCCCGTCCCGTGGATCCGGTAACGGGGGGAATCTTACATCTTCGACTGGTCCGGCGGCTTTGCAGTGTGGAGATCCTGCGTCTTCGAACCGAGACCGAGCATCGGGTCCCGGTTCTTCTTCCTGTGCTCCGCGTCCGTTCCCGGTTGCGGTTCCGGAACCTTTGCGAGGAAACACTCGACCGGGTTCTTTCCCCCAGCACAGGTCCTGTCGAGGAACTCGCTGCACTCTTCGCAGGTCGGGACCTTCGATGGCAGCAGCGAGGGGAAATGGTTCTTCCAGAGAAAGGGGTCGATCCTGCCCTCTTCGAGGAAGCGCCGGATGTGCCGTGCCGTATATTTCATGATCAGGATTATTGGCATTTTTCCGACTTATGACCTTTCCTATCCCCCCGTCACATTCATCTCCAATAAAATGACGGGAATAACGGCAGGCAGATAAAATCCTTTAATCTCTTGAAAAAACAGAAAAGGTACAATGGCGTTCGGGAAGGGAAACGAAGACTGGTGGCTATTTTTCATAATAGCCCTGATCCTTGCGGGCGGGATCCTCCAGCTCTCCTTCACCGCCCATCAGGAAGACACCCGGATCCGGACGGACCAGCTGGTCAAGACCCGGTTCATGGAACGGAGCATCCATGCCGGGCAGGTGGGGAACCTGACCGGTACCTCATCCGACCTTTATTCCGCCGATTACCTCGACCTCAAGTGGCAACTGGCCCAGATGCGGTCGGCTGATCCGAACATCAGGTTCGCGTACCTGATCGGGAAACGTCCTGACGGGATGCTCATCTTCCTCGTCGATTCCGAGGCCCCCGGTTCCGAGGGGTACTCCCCGCCCGGGGAGGAATACCCCGAGGCCTCTGCAGAACTTGGCGCCATGTTCTCATTCCCGGAGGAGTTCACCGGCGGGCCGTACACGGACCGCTGGGGTACATGGCTCTCCTCTCTCGTTCCGCTGGTCGATCCGGTCACGGGAGAGGTCGTCGCCATCTACGGGATCGATACTGACGCGGGCGACTGGATCATCCGGATCGTCATCGCCTGCATCCCGATCGTTGTCGGCGTCCTCGTGCTCGTTCTCCTGGTTTTGTTCTTCGTGAATGTCCGGCGGCGTGACCGTCACGAGAGGGAGATCCTCGAGGCGTCTGAGAAAGCATTGCGGGAGTCAGAGAGCCGGCTCTTTGACATCATCGACTTCCTTCCCGATCCGACGTTTGCCATTGACCGGGAGGGGAAGGTGATCTCCTGGAACCGGGCGATGGAGGAGATGACCGGGGTCTCGTCTTCCGAGATGCTGGGGAAGGGCGACTACGAATACTCCCTGCCCTTCTACGGCGAAAGGCGGCCGATCCTCATCGACCTGATCAATGAGCCGGATGAGGTAATCGCGAAGAAGTACACGAATATCGTCCGGGAGAAAGGCTTCCTGATCGCCGATACCTCACTCCCCCGGCCCCGCGGCCGGCCCATGTGGCTCATGGGGAAGGCAGGACCCCTCTTCAACCGCCAAGGTGAGATCGTCGGGGCGATCGAGGCGATCCGGGACCTGACGTCCCGGAAGGAGGCCGAGGAGGCCCTCCGGAAGAGCGAGGAGCGGTTCCGGATCCTCCTCCAGAATGTCAACGATGGGCTGATCGTCTACGATGTCTCTGCTGCCGGACCGGGGAAGATCCGGGAAGCAAACGACCGTGCGTGCCAGATGCTGGGATACACCCTTGAAGAATTGATCGGGCTGACGATCCGGGACATCAGTGTTCCGGAGCATGCTGCCCGGATCCCACAGATCACCGGGGAGATGGCGGCGATGAAACGCGCGATATTCGAGACGGAGTTTCTCCGCAAGGACGGGACACGGGTCTCTGCCGAGATCAGCACCCGGCTCTTTGACCTTGAAAACCGGGAGGTCGCCCTTGCTGCCATGCGCGACATAACCGAGCGGAAGCGGGTCGAGGAGGAGAAAACCCGCCATACCGCGGAGCTGAAGCAGTATGCCGATGCGCTGAGCCGGACCAACAGCAAGCTGAACCTGATGAACTCGATCACCCGGCACGACATCCTCAACCAGATCACGGCAGTCACCGGGTATCTTGACCTGATGAATACTACCGTTACCGATCCCGGGCTGCGGGGTTTTATCCAGCCGGCGCTCCTCGCATCCGAGAACATCGAGAACTACATCCGGTTCTCCAAGGAGTACCAGGAGATTGGGGTCCGGTCCCCGGGATGGTTCCCAATACGGAACCTCATCGTGTCTTCAACGGCGGGTCTCCCGCTTGACCCCGTCCGTCTGGTCATTGATATCAGGAACCTCGAGATCTTTGCCGATCCGCTTCTGGAGAAGGTCTTTTACACGTTCATCGAGAACGCGCTGCGTCATGGAAAGGGCATGACGCAGATCCGGTTCTCCAGCCAAAAATCCGGAACACGCCTCGTTATCGTGTGCGAGGACGACGGACCCGGCGTCCCCCCGCAGTTCAAGGAGAAGATCTTCGACCGCGGCTACTACCTCCATACCGGGTACGGACTGTTTCTCTCCCGCGAGATCCTCGCGATCACGGGGATCACGATCCGGGAGACCGGGGAGTTCGGGAGAGGCGCCCGGTTCGAGATCATCGTGCCGGAAGGGGAGTACCGGTTCAATGACCGGAGCTGAACCGCAATCCTTTCAGCAGGATTTCGGTAAAGACCGCTAACGCTATTCCTCCGGAAGGAGGAGTACCTTCGTATGCGGGATGCCGCCTTTTGTATCCTTTTGGTTCTCGCGGCTGTTGTTGGCGGCTGCACGACCGGTACCGGGAATTCGGCGACACTGACGGATCAACCGGACACCATCGCACCCGTCTCGTACGGCGGGAGGGCAATTGCGATTGCGGTGGATGTGGATGAGATTACTACCCGCTCTCCGGAAGCGAAGCAGTTCTTCCTTACGGGGCTTACTTCCAGCACGGAGTATGCCCGGTATAACGAATCCCTTAAATATTTCGATGCAGCCATCGCCATCGACAGGAATTTTACGGAAGCATGGTATGCAAAAGGCGTTGCGCTTCACAACCTGAAACGTTATGATGAAGCGGTCCTTTGTTATGATGAGGCCCTTGCCCTCGACCCGCAGAATGCGGCGATCTGGTCCCTGAAGGGTGCAGCTTTTACGGACGCCGGCCGGCAGGATGAAGCGACAGAATGCTACCGGAGGGCAGCAGCGATCGATCCCCGGTACTGAGCAGGGTAGGACAGGGACAGAATAGTTGTTTCCTCACCATGACGCTCGTAGCATATTCAACGGGAACGTGAAGGACTACGGGCGTTTCTTCCCGATCCCGAATACGTCGATCAGCCGCTTGCCTGATTCGAGAAACCCGACACTCCTCTCTGCCCGCGCCGGCCGTGTCCCCGGCTTTTTTGCAGAACTTACCCATGCGGCATACATCATGCGGTGGGTCGGTGCCATGTTCCGGAAATTCTCTGCGGCGCCGGGGTTTTGTGCAAGGGCGTAGGCCGATCACCCGTCACCCCCCTCAGGTGGTGGGGTACGTGGCAATGGGGTCCTCCACTGTCCTGGTTTCAGATATAATCAGGAGACACAAATCGGGAGATACGGGAGGAGATACGCGGGGGGGACCGGGACAACCAAAAAAGAAAAGCGTCGTGATATTACCCTGTCCCGCGCACAACAACCAGATACCGCCAGAATCACGGGTATTGAGGCCGACTTACCATGACTGGACTTTTTTGACTAATAGAAGGATTCCAATCCGGGTATTGGTCTTCTTCGCTCCTTGCCACAGGCGGGACAGGGCAAAAGTTACTCTGTCGTGCCGGTATTAAATGACAATTCTCCGCCTTGCAGCTGGGTTTCGCACTCTGCCGTGAACGCAGTTGTATTCACCCTGCACACGGCAACAAGAACGGTGACGGGCGCTGTTGGGAATTTTCCCCACCGCTGCTCTTAAACCCGGGACCAGTACCTGCAGGTAAAGGCAGTCCTGCCGCAAGGGTGACAGAGAGGAAGTCCTGGCGATCAGGGACCTGAAAATCATCAGAAGAGCGCCCACAGCGCCGACGCCGCCATCACCGTGTTGACGCCGTTGATGAGCATGACCCCCCGGGCCTGCCTGCAGTAGCCCCACGCGACGAGAATGAGACCGCCGACGATCCAGACAAAGAAGCCGAGCTCCTGCGCCCAGGCAGCCCCGACCTGGCGCACGCCCAGCCAGCCAAGGATGCCGAGTCCCGCCCCCGAATATTCGAGAAAGGACGTCCACGTGGCCGGCATCATGGGGGTGCGCCTCGAAGAAGAGAAGGGATGGTGGCAATGTTCCGCCCGTACAGGGGTGCCCTCGTTCCAGGGAACATTGTTCGCATGCTCACCATACCCTGTTGCATACGTCTGTAAAAAGGGGATTTGAATTCATACCATGGGAGCGGTTCTTTCTTCAAATCGGCAAGTCCCCCTCCCGGCGGCGGACGACAGGACCGAAGCCCGGTCCGGAAGGACAAGTGATCCGGCAAGGGCGTTTCGTTCCCAACTCCCAAATCCGAAAGTGGTGGAAAAATGCGAACAATCATTCCCAATATGAGAAATATTATTATCTAAATGAGAAGTACTTGTTACACGGAGAACCCATGAAGAAACAGACGTATTTCATCTGCCTCGGTATCATCATTGCCGCGATCGCCCTAGGCTTGTATCTCGGGCTCGTCTCCGGAAACCCCGTGATCCCTGCAGCGATCACCATCGCCGGAATTGTCATCGCCGGCATCTGCCACCACCATGTCACGGAGGTCATGGACGACGACCTCGTCTCGACAATCAGCGGGAAAGCAGCCCTTGCTGCACTTGAGATTACCATCGTCATCGCGGCAGTCCTCTTTGCCGGGGCGATGACTTTTGTCTTCAACGGGGGATTTGGGGGAGGATTCCATACGTATGACAACGGGTCGGTCAGGATCTCCTTCACGCAGTTCGATACCATCACCCACGGCCAGTTTGTTTACCGGGACACGTACCTGATCGCCGATCCTGCGAACATGGATGCCGATGATTTCTGGGGACTCGACCGGATCTTCTCGAAAGGCCACCAGGTCAAGGACTTCCCGTTGGCGTTCGGGGCAGCGATGGGGGTCGTCGTGGTGTTGCTCGTCTCCCTGTACGGCGCATTCTCTATCTATTACAGCAGAAAATATTGACAGGAGAAGAATGAGGAACAGGATCAAGGTCTACCGGGCAATGCACGACATGACGCAGGAGGAGCTCGCCGAACTCCTCCGGGTCACCCGCCGGACCGTCAACTCCATCGAGCGGGGGAAGTACAATCCCTCGATCGAGGTGGCATTCCGAATCGCGAAACTCTTCAATGTCCCGGTCGAGGAGATCTTCCAGCTCGATGAAGAGGGTTGATGACGGGAAATCGGGGGAGTATCCCCGGTCTCATGAAGCATCTGAAGGATTAGGCTGCGACACTTTCTCCGAACACTGAGCCGAAGAAGAGACCGGCTCCGCCGGTAAATGCCGTCATGAGAAGGTTCGCTCCGTCGTCCCATGTGATGGAATGGGCATAGAATGTCACACCAAGAATAATAAGCAGGAATACGACCCCCAATCCTACCGCCCGGAAATCCAGTGTCTTACTTCCGTCAGTTTCCCGTTTCACAAAGACCATTTCTTCTCACCCCTTTTTATAAAAAACAAATGTTGCACAACCAATATATAAACATTATGTGCGGAATGACGTTACCGGAATTTTTTAACAGATGGAAATCCCTTCGAAATGACCTCAACCTGTAAAAAAGAGATCAGACCTACCGGATCTTCTCCGAACACGGGATGCAGTACCGTTTCCCGTTAACGATCCTGGTCTTTGCGTCCGCCACCGACTCTCCGCACCCTGCGCAGGTGACCGAGGCAAAGATCCGGGCCTTCTCCGGTGGCTGCATGGAGACCCTCTCGATCTTCATGATCTCCTCAGCCGGGGCATGGAGGACGTCTACCGTCGCCTTATGCATCAGCTCGTGGTACTGCGCCTCCTCATCATCCGTCGCCGTCCCGGAGAATACCTTCGCCTGGAGGGCGGCTACACTCGGGTCCTTCGGCTTCTCCTTCCGGTGGAACGTGACCCGCACCGCTTTCCCCTCCCTCCGGTTAAAGAAGGTGAACGCGTGCTTGCCGTAGTCCCGGATGATCAGGTTCCCCTTGCCGGCGGTTGTCCCGGCAACGATCTGGATCGCGTCCACCCCGCAGGCATCGGTCTCGCAGATGGCGACGAGTTCCTCGTCCTCCGGCCGCGTGACGCCGAGCGCCTCCATGGCGGCGGTAGCCGCACGGTAGCCGGAGGCGAGCCCCGGGCAGGAGTGCCCGTGGAAGCGGACGCAGTCTTCGAACGTTACTAGGCGTGGTTCATGGGTATGATGGTGATCCTTCATGTCGTTTCTCCTTACGGTGACAGGCGGGGATACCGGACGGACGCCGTGATCTCCGATCAGGGCGGGCCCACGCCAACCGTGAAACAAAAAGGTCTATTTCCCTGCCTTTGCCCGGGTCTTCTTCTTCGGAGCGGCTTTTTTACGGACGCCTTTCGTCTCGCAGGGGATGCAACGCTCCAGCTTGTCGTCGATGATACGGTAGGCGTTGGCCAGCACCGACGAGTTCGAGATCATGCCCGAGAGCAGGATCACCTCGAGGATCTCCTCGCGGGTCGCCCCCATCTTGATCGCGGCCGACATGTGGTAGCCGGTACAGTGCGGGCACTTGAGCGCCGCCCCGACCGCCATAGAGATCAGCTCCACGTACTTCGGGTCGAGCGGGCTCGTCTCGGCGACCGTGCCCTTGTAGAGCAGGTGCGAGAGGAGCACCTCGGGCCGCTCGCTCATCCGCCGGAAGATGAGCGGAACCTTGCCGTACTCGACCTCGATCGCCTTCATCCACTCCTCGGCAGTCGCCGTCGCGCCCTGCTCGACGATCATCGCCAGCTTCTCTTCGAATTTCCTGCTGCTTGCCCTGCCCATGTCACACCACCACGTTCGTCTCGGAGAACGGACGGATCTTCACCATGATGTAATCCCGCATCCGCGAGGGGTTCACGTCCGCGACGTCCCCGACCGTCACCCCGTCCTCGATCTCGATACGGCGGATCGTTTCTGCGTAGGTATCGTAGGGGAGCTTGACCCGGAGCCCCTGCATCTGCACCGTAAGGGGTGTAGGAGAGGTCACCTCATGGATTGCCGGGACCTTCTCCCGGATCAGGTCCATGAGCCGTGCCGGGGAGACCGAGAGCGGGTCCTTTGCGATCGCCTCGCGTTTCTTGTCGAGGACCGTTGTGACCGTCGCGACGATCTCGTCCAGCTTTGTCAGGTCCTCCGACTCCTTGGTCCGGTGCATGAACCGCCCGCAGTTGCCGACGTAGGCATCGACAGGGGGATCCGTAATCAGGCGCAGCACATCCTCGTCCGGGCCGCCGCACATGACAATCGGCACCGTGATCCCGCGCCGGAGTTTCTGGATCTTGACCGCGAGGCACTTCTCGAAGTTCCCGAAGAGGTAGATGGCGATGTCGTGCTCGTTGATGACGTCGCGCTCCTCGTCGTTCAGCTGGGAGATCCGTTTCCCGACCCCGCGGGCGAGGCTCACCATGTTGCTCTTCGCCCCGGACCGGCGCACGTACTCCGCGACATCGCAGGACATGTGGGGCAGGTGGTGGATCTCGAGCGACATGGTAACGACCGCGATTTCGGTACCTACGAGCGGGGATTCGGTTACCTCCCCGGAGACCGGCTTTACGGCACTGCGGAGGAACTCCACGTCCGCCTGCGGCACGAAACACTGCAGGACGACCTCCTGCGCGATCACATGCTTCTGGACGACATAGCCCCCGATGTCCTCGATGAGGTCGACGACGTCGGAATGCCGGTAGATCCCGCCCTTGTAGGTCACCGGGACGAGGATCATGGCATCTCCTCCCCCATCTTTTTAAACAGGCCCTTTGCCAGTTCTTCGACCTCGTCGGGGAGCGTGTCCTCGCTCGCGACGAACCAGAACTTGTCGCCGGAGAACTTCTCGCGCCGGATCCGGAAACCCTCTGGGGCGATCACCTTGAGTGCGTAGATCAGGTCCCGGTGGACGCCCTCGCTCGGATCCGCGACCACGATATCCTCGATCTCCTTCGCCGTTGCGGGGACGCCCCGCAGGTGTACCGTGAACCGGTCCGCCTGCTCGACCTTCTCCTGCCCGAACCGCTGCCAGAAGATCTTCAGCATCGGGGCGAGGTAGGTCTCATTCGAGAGGACGAGGGTAATCTTTCCCTCCAACGGGTTCACGTTGGCAAAGTCCCCGACCCGTACGAGCGTCGTGATCCGCTGCATGACCCCGGCAGCGATGAAGACCGGGACGTTCGGATCGACCCAGACGTGGAATTTGCGGATCACCCGGATGAGGTTGTGGTCTAAAAGGACGGTGTTCGCAATCCCGTCATAGGACTCGGCCCCCCTCGGCTCCGGGCATTCTACCACGAAATGCTCAACCGCGTGCATCTCATCGTCCCTTGATAAACCCGCTCGCCAGCAGCGCAGAACCGACAGCACCGATGTACTGGGAGTACTTCGGAACCAGGATCTTTGTCTGGAGGAGTTCTCCCATTGCGAATACGAGCCCCTCAATGAGCGACGTCCCCCCTACCATGATAACCGGCTCCTTGATATCCACTTCCTGCAGCTGCTGCTCGAAGACCTGCTCGGCAACCGAGTGGCAGGCCGCAGCGGCGACATCCTCCCGCAGGCTCCCCGCTGCGAGGGCGTTGACCAGGCTTTGTGTCCCGAATACGATGCAGTAGCTGTTCATCGGTACTTTTTTGCCGAGTCCTTTCATCGCGAGCGGCCCGAGTTCGGTGATGTCGACGCCAAGCCGTTTCGATGTCATCTCTAAAAACCTCCCGCTCGCGCCCGCGCAGATTCCGCCCATCGTGAACGTTCCCGGGATACCGTCCTGCACCGAGATCGCCTTGTTGTCCATTCCCCCGATATCAATCACGGTCGCCGGCCCGTGCTGCCGGTCCGCGAGATAGACAGCGCCTTTTGAGTTGACCGTCAGCTCTTCCTGGATCAGGTCGGCGTTGACATCTTTCCCGACGAGGAACCTGCCGTATCCCGTCGTCCCGACCGCCTCGATCTCCTCCCGCCGGATACCTGCTTCGGCGAGTGCAAGGGCGACGACTTCCTGGGAGCTCTTGAGCACTTCTGTGGTCGGTCTCCAGCCGGTGCCGATGATTTTGTTGTCCTTCATGATGACGGCTTTCGTCGTGGCCGAACCCGAGTCGATGCCGAGGGTAATCCCCTGCTGGGTCTCGCGGGCAAGGAGAGCACGCCTGCGGGCGATCGTTGTCAGCGCTTCCAT
>JAKLEQ010000057.1:0-8424 GCA_022711635.1 Methanoregula sp.
AGCCTTGCCTTCGAAGACATTGAGGCCGAAGGTCTTCTTACCCTTCTCGTGGGATGCACGGATCTCGACGAGCATGTCGATGGGATCGAGCCCTGCGTTCTCCGCGAGGGTACGCGGGATGATCTCGAGGGCTTTTGCAAACGCCTCGATGGCGAGCTGCTCCTTGCCGCCAACGGTTGCCGCGTACTCGGAGAGACGGAGGGAGAGCTCGGTCTCGGGTGCGCCGCCGCCGGCAACAACCTTCTTGTCCTCGAAGACGACGCCGACAACGCGGAGTGCGTCGTGGATGGCGCGCTCGAGTTCGTCAACGACGTGCTCGGTGCCGCCCTTGACGATGATGGAGACTGCCTTCGGGTTCTTGCACTTCTCGACAAAGGTCATCTCTTCGCCGCCGACCTTGCGCTCTTCAACGAGACCTGCCTTGCCGAGCTCCTCCTTATTGATCGCATCGATGGAGGAGACGAGGCTCCCGCCGGTTGCGCGGGCGAGCTTCTCCATGTCGCTCTTCTTGACACGCCGGGTTGCAAAGATGCCGGCCTTCGCGAGGTAGTGCTGGGCGATGTCGTCGATACCCTTCTGGCAGAAGAGGACGTTTGCGCCGGAGTCGACGATCTTCTGGACGATGTTCTTGACCATCTTCTCTTCTTCGTCAAGGAACGCCTGAAGCTGGTCCGGGCTCGTGATGTTGATCTCGGCGTCGACTTCGGTCTTCTTGAACTCGACGGCTGCGTTCAGGAGCAGGATCTTTGCGTTGGTGACTGCTTTCGGCATCGACGGGTGGACGCGCTCCTTGTCGATGATAACGCCCTCGATAATCTCGGAGTCGTCGATGGAGCCACCGGTCTTCTTCTCGACCTTGATGTTCTCGACGTCAACGGTGCCGTCCTCATCGGCAACCATGGTGATTGCCTTGACGACGAGGTCGCAGAGCTTCTCCTTGCTCGCCTCTGCGCCCTTGCCGGTCATTGCCGTCGCGGCGATGCTCTTGAGGATTGCCTTGTCGGTTGCCTTGACATCGATGGCGATGTCCTTGAGGATCTCCTGCGCCTTCTCGGCTGCCTGCCGGTAGCCCGCGGCGATCACGGTCGGGTGGACGTCCTGCTCGAGGAGGTCCTCCGCCTTCTTTAACAGTTCTCCCGCGATGACGACAGCGGTGGTGGTGCCGTCGCCGACCTCATCGTCCTGGGTCTTTGCGACCTCGACCATCATCTTAGCGGCCGGGTGCTCGATGTCCATCTCTTTCAGGATGGTGACGCCGTCGTTCGTGATCACGACATCGCCGATGGTGTCGACGAGCATTTTGTCCATGCCTTTCGGACCGAGGGTGGTGCGCACGGCGCCCGCCACTGCCTTGGCGGCAGTGATGTTCATGCCCTGTGCGTCGCGTCCACGTGTGCGTGAACTGCCCTCCTTCAGGATAAGGATAGGTTGACCTCCAAGCTGTTGTGACATAGAAATTTCACCACTTTTAGCACTAAAATTGGTTTGTGGTTCTATATAAAAATTGTGCAAACGCCACCTTTTTTCGGTGGAACGCCCATGGGAAATCCCGCAGGAGCGGGGCGAGGTGCAGGAGTCTGTAACGGTACGCTCCTTCTGCTGGTAATCGATGGAAAGCCCGCAGTCCCTGCAGATCACGGTGCCCCATTTTCCTGCCTTGTAAGCGGCAGGCTCTTCTTCGCTGAGATTCTCCTCGCCTATTCCATCGCGGAGTTCGTCGAACTTTTCAGATCGGCACAATCGCAGAACGGACACCGCTCGACAGGATGGTCCTTCTCAGCCATACCCTGAGGTTGCGGGGTGGGGTATGAGAGGTATCGCAAGGGCAGAATGAACGCGCCCTTCGTGCGGATTGACAATAATTCCCTGTCCGTGAAGATCGAACGGCCGTTCAGGACTTCATATCGGGACCCGGGTCCCCGATAAGGTCGATCAGCTCGGAACCGTCGCGGAGCCTGCGGAGCTGGTCCTCCCCGATAAGCAGCGTCCGGCCGATCTTCTTCTCCTTGTGGTAATCGGTGATTACACACATCGCGTGTTTCTTGGCGATATGGGAGAGGTTGCCGATCAGCGCAGCGCGCTTGACGATCTTCTGCGCGGTTCCGTAGCCGGTAAAGATCGTGTGCTCGTCAAAGGTTACGAGCGCCTGGAAGGGGGCCCCGTGCAGGGTATGGAGCCGCATGCCCAGCCGTTCGATAATCCCGGCCTGGACCGGCATCGGCTTTCCTTCTGCCCGGGTCTCTTCCTGCTGTTCCTTCTGTTCATGCCTGAGGAGGTCGATCGATTCGACAACGCCGTCGTTAAAAACCTCCTCGATCCGGATCGCGACATCGAGCGTGGTGCCCATCCCGCTCTCGTACTTGCTGATGGTCCGGCGCGAGACGCCGAGGAGGTGCCCGAGGTCCCCGAGCGACATGCCGCGCCTCTCGCGCATCTCCCGCAGCGCGCTGCCGTTGATGTTGACGTAGAGCCCCCCGGGCGAGGCGTAGACGAGGGGCGGAACCTTCTCGACAAAGAAGTCGTACAGCGTTGCTACGCTGACCGCGTAGATGCCGTACCGGATATAGACCGCACCCCGTTCCAATTCGGCGTCCCGCGCACGCTCACCGACAATCATCGGGACACCGTGCAGGTACCGGGCGATTGTCTCGAGGTCGAAGGCGACCTCCTCGCTGACCGAGTCGATGTGCGACACAACCTTGATGACGAGGAGCACGCCGTTTTTGCGGGCGATGAGGTCGAAGGATCGGGGACGCAGGGAGAAGCGCTCGGAGACCTCGAACCCTGCGGTAATCATCACAGAGGTTACGAGCTGGAGCGAACGGTCCTGCGTCATTTTTCGTACAATTGACTAATACCCTGCCCATATATTAATATAGACATGCTGATCGGGATCGATGACACCGATTCCCCGCAGGGGATGTGCACCACCTACCTCGGGGCAGTCCTCGCGAAGCGACTCGCCGGGGAAGGGATGCCGGTCTGCGAGGCCCGGCTCGTCCGGCTCAATCCCAACGTTACGTTCAAGACCCGGGGGAACGCCGCCATCGGGCTCGTTGCCGAAGGGGACCGCGATTCCGCATTCGAAATTGCCTGCGCGATGGTGGAGGAGCTCGCGGAGTTCTCCTGCGAGAACACCAATCCCGGTGTCGTTGTCGTCGATGCGCCTCTGGACGGAGCGTTCTACCGTAAGGCGGTGACGGACTTCTGCACGGTGGAGGAAGCGGTATCCCTCCTCGAAACAGCGGGCGGGCTGTACCGGGGCTTCAGGAACCGGCGGGGGCTGATCGGGGCGACAGCGGCAGTCGCCTGCGAGCTCCCCGACCTGACATTCGAGATCCTTACGTACCGCAGGAAGGAACGGTTCGGCACGCCCCGGGAGGTCGACCGTGAGAGCCTCTTTGACGCACAGAGGCGTACGTTCCCCCATACGTGGGACACGGTCGATGAGGAGAATGATGTCGTTGTCTGCGTCCCGCACACCCCCGACCCGGTCCTTTTCGGGATCCGGGGGGAGAGCCCGCTCTGGGTGACGGCAGCCCGGCGGATGATCCGCTCCGAGCATCCGGCGCTCGAACAGGTCTGGATCACCAACCAGGGGACGGATGCGCACATCCTCCCGGGCAGGATCGGGGGACTGCGCGAAGGGCTCTCGTACCGGGTCCATGGTACGGTTGAAGATGCACCGAAGACAGGGCCAGGCGGGCACGTCTCCTTCACCCTGCGTGACGGCGGTTTTGTGATCCGCTGCATGGCGTACGAACCGACCAAGGACTTCCGGCAGGTCGTGCGAATGCTCGTTCCCGGTGATGCGATCACAGCAGTCGGGAGCTGCAAGAAAGGGAGCGTCAACCTCGAAAAGATGGAGATCGTCGCCCTTGCTCCAGGAAAAACCGTCCGGCCGCCCCTCTGCCCCGCGTGCAGCAAGCGGATGACGAGCGCAGGCAGCGGCAAAGGATACAAGTGCAAAAAGTGCGGGGCGCGGGCAAAAATGCCGGATGTGCAGGAGATCCCCCGTACGCTGAAAACGGGATGGTACGAAGTCCCGCCTTCGGCACGCAGGCACCTTGCCAGGCCGTTATGCAGAGGAATTCCGGACGACAGGGACCAAACGGTGTCATGATCGGCAGCGTGCCGGTAGTGCGGGACATTCCCGGCGCAGTATCCCTGACACACACATCATCGCGCGGGGATATGCTTGGCAGATCTGCGGGTAAATAAGAGATTGGGTATTTTTTTATATAGATGAATAGTCTCCGGTAGATCACCGGATGGTAGAGAAAATAGTATGATCTCCGTCCTCTACGTCGATGATGAACCGGGGCTTCTTGAAATAACGAAGATTTTCCTGGAGAAGGATGGCGAATTTAAGGTCACTACCGTCCTCTCCGCAGAGGAGGCCCTTTCCTCACCACAGCTCCCGGGCTACGATGCCATCGTTTCGGATTACCACATGGGGGGCATGGATGGGATCGCGTTCTTAAAGGCAGTACGGGAACGGTACGGGGACCTCCCCTTCATCCTTTTCACCGGAAGGGGGCGGGAGGACGTCGTGATCGATGCGATCAACAACGGCGTGGACTTCTACCTCCAGAAAGGCGGGGACCCGGCAGCGCAGTTCGCCGAACTCAAACATAAGATCCGGAAGACCGTAACACGGCGGCAGGCCGAGCTGCTGCGCAGTGAATCAGAAAAGCGCCTTGCAGATATCATTAACTTTCTCCCCGACGCGACCTTTGCCATCGACCGGGGCGGGCATGTCATCGCGTGGAACCGTGCCATCGAGGAGATGACCGGTATTCCGGCTTCCGAGATGCTGGGGAAAGGTAATTTTGAGTACGCTGTTCCGTTCTATGGAACACGGCGAAAGATCCTCATCGACCTGATCTTCGAAACAAACGATGTTATTGCGAAGGATTATTCCCATATTATTCATGATAAAGACATCCTGATCGCCGACACTTCGCTCCCCCGTCCGAAGGGGAGGGAAGTCACGCTGATGGGGAAGGCAAGCCCCCTCTACGACCGGGGCGGGAATATTGTCGGGGCGATCGAGTCGATCCGGGACATCACGGATCGCGAAATTGCCCAGGACGCGCTGCTCCACGCAAAGAAGGACTGGGAAACGATCTTCCGGGCAATCGGCCATCCTGCATTCGTCCTTGACCCGGGCTACCGTATCCTCGATGTCAACGATGCCACGATCCGTGCGACGGGCAGGTCCCTCGAGGAACTGAAAGGGAAATACTGTTACGAGATATTCCATAAACGCGGGACGACCGGCCCGGTGCATTCCTGCCCGTGCGGAAAACTCACCATAACCGGGCAGACCACAACCGAGGAGCTGGAGGTTGAAGGTCTCAACGGGTACTATGCGGTTACCTGTACGCCGGTCTACGATGAAGAAGGCAGGCTGGAGAAAGTCATCCATATCGCGATGGACATCACGTTACGGAAACAGGCTGAATCCGAACTCCGCGCAGCATACGAGCAGCTGGCGGCATCAGAAGAGGAACTGAAAAGCCAGTATGAAGAACTTGCCCGGAGCGAGCAGCGGACCCGCGAGAGCGAGAGCAGGTTCCGCGACCTCGCCGAACTCCTCCCCCAGATGGTTTTCGAGATGGATTCGGATCTCCGGATCACCTATGCCAACCAGCGTGCTCTTACAACGATGGGCCTCTCTCAAGATGACCTTGCCCGCGGTGTCAACGCCCTCTCGTTTCTCGATGCCAAAGATCACAAACGTGCCCGTGCTGCCCTTGAAAGGCTTGTCCGCGGCGAGCCGGACGAGGATTTTGAATATACCGCCATCCGGACTGACGGGAGCATATTCCCTGCCCTTATCTATACCGCGCTCATTCACCGCGCGGGGAAAATCGCCGGCTTCCGGGGCGTACTGATCGATATCTCGGCGCGCAAGAAGGACGAAGAAGCCCTGCGGCAGGCAAACGTCGTTGTCGAGAACAGCCCGGTCGTGCTCTTCCGCTGGAAGGCGGAAGAAGGCTGGCCGGTCGCCTATGTCTCGCAGAATGTCGCCCGGTTCGGATACTCCGCGGAAGAACTCCTCGCTGGCACCGTACCCTATTCTTCCCTTGTTCACCCCGGCGATCTCGAAAGGATTGCCCGGGAAGTTCATGACTATGCTGAACGAGGAATCGACCAGTTCCCGCAGGAATACCGGATCCTCACAAAAGACGGCCGGATACGCTGGATTGATGACAGGACAACCATTGAGCGCGATCCGTCGGGAGAAATAACCCATTACCAGGGTATTGTCATCGATATCACCGACCGCAGGCAGGCACAGGATGCTGCACGAGATCAGGAGGCAACGCTCGCGAGTATTTTCCGGGCAGCACCTACCGGAATTGGCATGGTCGTCAACCGGGTGATCACGAAGGTGAACAACCGGCTCTGCGAGATGACCGGGTATTCCGCCGATGATCTTATCGGGAAAAGTGCCCGGATCCTGTACCCCACCGATGAAGACTTCGAGTACGTGGGGCGCGAGAAATATGACCAGATCCGGCAGTACGGTACCGGCACGGTACAGACCCGGTGGCAAAGAAAAGAAGGTTCTATCCGTGATATCCTGCTGAGCTCGACCCCGATCGATCCGGTGGATCCGGCAAAAGGCGTCACCTTTACCGCGCTCGACATCACCGAGCAGAAGCAGGCTGAACAGATAATCCGGGAGAACGAGGAGAAGTATCGCACGCTTATCGAGACAACTGCGACCGGTTACGTCATCATAGACCGTGAAGGCTGCGTCCTGGACGCCAATCCCGAATACGTCCGCCTGACCGGTCATTCGTCTCTCTCAGAGATCAGGGGCAGGAACGTTATCGAATGGACAGCAGAGAACGAGAGGGAGAAGAACGCACAGGCCGTCCTCCAGTGTATCCGGAACGGGTTCATCCGGAATTTCGAAATCGATTATACGGATAATTCAGGCACGATCACTCCTGTGGAGATCAACGCGAGCGTGATACGATCGGGGAATTCCTTCCAGATCCTCACCCTCTGCCGTGATATCAGCGAGCGCAGGAGGGCACAGAAGGCACTCCTGGAGAGCGAAGAGCGATACCGGGTCATTGTTGAAACGGCGGATGAGGGGATCTGGTCGATAGATACCGGGTTCGCCACGACATTTACCAACCGGAAGATGCAGGAGCTGTTCGGCTATACGGCAGAGGAGATGCTGGGGCGCCCGGTCTGGGACTTTGTACCGCCGGATGACATCGAATCGATGCAAGAGGAACTCGCAAAACGACCACGGGGCATCCCTGGCCGCTACGAGCGCCGGTGGGTCCGGAAAGACGGGACGTTCATATGGTGCCTGACCTCCGCAACACCCCTCTTCTCCTCCGACGGGACATTTGCGGGATCGTTCGGGATGTTCACGGACATCACCAATCGGAAAGAAATTGAAGAAGCTCTGCACGAGAGCGAGGCCAAGTACCGTACCGTTGTCGAACAGAGCAATGATGCAATCTTCATTGCACAGGACGGCCTCCTTGTCTTCCATAATCCGGCGTTTGCGGAATTGACCGGCTACGCGGATGCCGAATTGACCGAAAGGCCGATTGCCGACATGATCGCCCCGGAAGACCGCAATCTTGTCCTGACGAGACACCGGGAGCGGCTGAGCGGAGGGCCCCTTTCCCACCTCCCTGATGTCTACGAATTTTCTGTACTCCACCACGATGGGACAAGCCGCATCCGGGTCATCATGCATGTATCCCCATCAACCTTCAGGGGACGGCCGGCAACCATCGGCACGCTCCATAACGTGACCGAAGAGCGGAAACGGGAAGAGGCGCTCCGCGGGAGTGAAGAGAACTACCGGATGCTGATCGAGCATGTCCAGGACGTCATCTACCGGAGCGATTGCAATGGCATTCTCGTCATGGCAAGCCCGAGCTTCCTGACGCTGCTCGGGTACGACTCGCTGGAAGAATGTATCGGCAGGAACATTGCGGACCAGTTCTGGATGGAGCCTTCGCGCCGGCAGGAATTCCTTGATGAATTGAGAACGCGAGGATCGATATCCGGCTACGAAGTCATCCTGAAGAAGAAAGACGGATCGCCGGTCATCATCTCCGCGAGCAGCCACTTCTACTACGGAAAGGACGGGAAGGTTGCCGGTATCGAAGGGATCTTCCATGACATCACCGCCATCCGCAAAGCGGAGCAGGAAATTTCCCTCCTCGCGAGCCTCAACGATATCAGCCCGGCCTCCGTTACCGTTCACACCCCCGAGGGCGAGATGCTCTATGCAAACCAGCGGACCTTCGACATGCACGGGTGGACACGGGATGAGTTCATGGCCCTCAACCTGCATCAGATCGATGTTCCCGAGAGCGAAGAGCTGATAGAACTGCGGATAATTGAGCTTCGGAAAACCGGAGAGACGTCATTCGA
>JAKLEQ010000057.1:8522-10467 GCA_022711635.1 Methanoregula sp.
AGATCGATGTTCCCGAGAGCGAAGAGCTGATAGAACTGCGGATAATTGAGCTTCGGAAAACCGGAGAGACGTCATTCGATGTGGAACATTACCGGAAGGACGGTTCGAGATTCCCACTGCACGTGAAGGCAAAGATGGTGCGGTGGAACGAGCGTGATGTGGTCCTGAGTGTTTCGACCGATATCTCCGAACGGAAGAACGCGGAAGCTGCCCTGCGCACAAGCGAAGAGCGGTTCCGGGAGATCGTAGAACAGTCGACGGATGTTTTCTATCGCCAGAATATCCGGACCGGGCGGTTCGAATACTTCAGCCCGAATGTGGTGAAGGTGCTCGGGTATACTCCCAAAGAGATGATCGCAATGGAGCCGGATGAGCAGCAGGGAGAAATCCACCAGGAAGACCTGCCCCGCCTCCTGACATTCGCAGACGATCTTGTCGCTGCCGATGCCAAGGGGGAAAACACCCTTGAGCGGGAATTCCGCATCCGGCACAAGCAGGGGGAGTACCGCTGGATCCATGGCAATTATACCCTGCTCCGGGATGCTCAAGGTTCTCCCTCCATGATCATCGGGAGCCTGCACGACATAACCGACCGTAAACTGGCGGAAGGAGCGTTGCTGGAGAGCGAGGCACGGTTACAATCGATCCTCCAGGGTTCGCCGGTCCTCCAGTTTGCCATTGACAACACCCACAAGGTCATATCCTGGAACAAAGCGATCGAAGAATACAGCGGGATCAGTGCTGCTGAAATTATCGGCACCGACCGGCAATGGCGTGCGTTTTATCATCAGCAGCGGCCCGTGCTTGCCGATCTTCTCGTGGATGGCGATATGGACGGCCTGTCCACGTGGTATGGCAAAAAACTGCAGAAGTCCCGGTATGTGGAGGGAGCCTATGAGGCAACGGACTTCTTCCCCCACATGGGCAGTACCGGTAAATGGCTTGCGTTCACTGCGGCCCCCATCCGGGATGCGGAAGGATCGATCATCGGCGCGGTTGAAACTCTCGAAGATATTACCGAACGCCGGGAAATGGAGAGTACGATCCGCGAGGTCAACCGGAAGCTCACCCTTTTGAACAGCATCACGCGGCATGACGTGACAAACCAGCTCACGGTGCTGCAGGGCTTTGCCAAGATCGCTGCCATGAAGGAGACCGACCCGGTCGTCGCTGACCTGCTGGGAAAGATCGATGCGAGTGCGCAGACGATCAGCCGTCAGATCGAATTTACCAGGACCTACCAGGACCTGGGAATCCATACCCCGGACTGGTTCCTCCTTGATGACATCGTTGAACGAACGAAACGCGAGGTGGTGAAGTATTCCGGAACCTGCCGGCACGCAGAAATCTTTGCCGATCCCCTCCTCGATCGGGTCTTCTTCAACCTGTTCGACAATGCAATCCGGCACGGGGGGCGGGTGACGGAGGTTACAGTCCGGTGCGAACGTGCCCCTGACGGGCTCGTCATCACCATCGAGGACGACGGTATCGGAATACCCCCGGCGGAGAAAGAGAAGATCTTTGAGAAGGGGTACGGGAAACATACCGGTTTCGGCCTCTTTCTGGCACGGGAGATCCTTGCCATCACCGGCAGTACGATCCGGGAGACTGGGTATCAGGGCATAGGTGCACGGTTCGAGATCACGGTGCCGGTGGGGAAGTACCGGTTCCATCCGATGAACAACTCAGGGGAGGCGACATGATTCCCAGTGTGGAGCGTGGGGGGAACGATGCCCGCTGATCATGGTGGGCAGAAAAACCGGGATGTCCCGATGATATCCGTCCTCTACGTCGACGACGAAGAAGGCCTCCTCGAAATAACGAAGCTCTTCCTGGAAAAGGACCGTACGTTTGCCGTCAGCACCGCAATCTCAGCGGAAGAAGCGCTCGCCTCATCGGAACTCCGGTCGTATGACGCCATCATCTCCGATTACCTGATGCCGGG
>JAKLEQ010000058.1 GCA_022711635.1 Methanoregula sp.
GCCGATCGACGGTTCGCGCTCGATGAGGTGGACGAAAATGCCGTGGTTTGCGAGGTCGAGCGCCGCCTGGATGCCGGCAACACCCGCGCCAATGACTACAACGTCACCCATCGGCGTACTCCGTTGCGAGAGCGACATAGGCCTCCGCATTCCGCACGATATGCTGCTTCTGGGCCTCCGTTGAAGGTTTGATGACTTTGCCAGGTACCCCTACGACGACAGATCCCGGGGGGACGACCATCCCTTCGGTCACGACCGCCCCGGCACCGATCACCGAATCTTCCCCGATCACCGCCCCGTTGAGGACGATCGCCCCCATCCCGACAAGGACACGGTCGGAGAGGGTGCAGCCATGGAGGATTGCCCCGTGCCCGACGGAGACATGGCTCCCGATGATCGTGGGGTGGCCGGCGCTGGTATGGACGACGCAGTTGTCCTGGATATTGGAGGCCTCGCCGATCACGATCCTGTCCTTGTCGCCCCGGACGACCGCCCCGAACCAGATATTTACCTTCGCGGTCAGCGTCACGTCCCCGATCACCGTCGCGTTGGGGGCGACAAAGAGCGGGCACCCGACAACCCTATCCATATGCATATTACCATAGGAAATTAAGGTACCAAGAGCATGAAGGTTATGGTAGGGGGAACCTTCGATCCCCTGCACGACGGTCACAAGCGCCTCCTCGCCCGCTCCTTCGAACTGGCGGGGAAGAACGGGCGGGTCGTTATCGGCCTGACCACAGATACCTTCGCGAGCGCCAAGTCCCACCCTATACGCCCTTACGAGGTCCGGAAAAAGGAACTTGCTGCCTGTCTCAACGGTAAGGACTACCCGCAGATCTGGACCATCGAGCCTCTCCACGACCGGTTCGGTTCCGCTCTCGATGCCGACTTCGATGCCATCGTCGTCTCGGAAGAGACACTGCCGGCCGCAATCGAGATCAACCGCCTGCGCCGGGAGAAGAAGAAACGGAAAGTCGATATCCACCAGATCACCTGCGTACTTGCCGAAGACGGGCGCTGGATCTCCTCGACACGGATCTGGCGGGGTGAGATCGACATTCACGGGAAGCTTCTCGGTGATCCCACGACGCAGGAATAACCATCCCCCGGGTAAAAACGGCCGGCTCACCACTCTTTTCAGGGTGTCCCGGCGGATCCCGTACCCGTATCCAGACCCCAATGGCTGGAAATTACTATGATATGCTATTTTCACGGAAACCCCGGAAGAGGCAACGCTTTTTTAAAAAAATGTGAATGATTGAAAAATGGATTGGTGCGGGTTATACCGTTGTTCCGGTCTTGAATACCGAATCGGACCCGTCCGCGTTCCATACGGTCAGCCGCACATCGTACGCACCCTCGCGGAGGTAGATGTGGGTCGGGTTCTGTTCGTTTGATTCAGACCCGTCGCCGAACTCCCAGAACCACTTGGTCGGGGCGCCCTTCGATGTGTCCTGGAACTTGACGATGAACGGGGCTTTCCCGATGCGCTCGTCAACGACGAAGTCTGCGACCGGGCCTTTCCGGACGGTGATGTATGCGATCTTGGTCTCCTTGTCCTCGCCGTTCGCGTTTGCGGCAGCAAGGCTCACCGTATAGACACCGTTCTCGTCATAGGTATGGACCGGGCTCTGTTCGGCGGAGGTCTCACCGTCGCCGAAGTTCCACGACCAGGTTGTCGGATTGCCCCTGGACAGGTCGGTGAACTTCACCGCGAGCGGTGCCTCGCCCTTCGTCTTGTCCGCCATGAAGTTTGCACGCGGCATGTCGACGATAGTGATGTAGCGCTTCTTGGTGAGCGAAGTGGTCGTGTACTGGTTCGAGGCGGTCAGGGTCACGTCATAGACGCCGGTCGCCTTGTAGGCATGGTCGGGCGATGGGCCAGTGCCGGTTGTTCCGTCGCCGAAGTCCCAGATCCAGCTCGACGGGTCGTTGGTGGAGAGGTCAGTGAAGCGGATGTACCGGTCGACGCTCGTCAGTGTCCGGTCAGCCTTGAAGTCGATCTTCGGGCCGTACCCGACACGGACAAGACCTTCGTAGACCTTGGTGTCCTCGCCAAACGCGTTCCTCGCCGTCAGGGATACCGTGTACAGTCCGTCCGCGGTGTAGATGTGGACCGGGTTCTGTTCAGCGGAAGTCTCACCGTCACCGAAGTCCCAGGTCCAGTTTGTCGGGTTGTTCAGCGATTTGTCGATGAACCGCACCGTGTTCCGGGAGGGAATATTCTGGTAGACCGGTACCGAGATGATGAACTCTGCCTCGGGCGCAAGGCCGACGTTGATGTACTTCTTCTTGATCTCGATATCTTTCCCGTTGGCATTCCTGCTGGAGAGGGTCACGGTATAGACACCCTTTGCAGCATATGCTTTCTGCGGGTTCTTCTCCGCCGATTCCGATCCATCGCCGAAATTCCAGTCCCATGCGGTGGGGCTGTTCTTCGAAAGGTCTGTGAAGGATACGACTTCTCCTGCGCTTACCTGCGTCCTGTCCGCGACAAAGTCGGTGACCGGAACGCCGTTGACATTGATGACCTGCTTCGCGCTGTCGGTCTCATCGCCACGGGTGACGGTCAGGACGACATCATAGGATGCCCCGTTGGAAAACGTGTGGACCGGGTTCTGGTCGGTCGAGTTCGTCCCGTCGCCGAAGTCCCAGAGCCAGGATGTCGGGTATCCGAGAGATTTGTCCGTGAAGGTCACGGGCAGCGGGGCTTTCCCGGTCGTCGGGTTGGCATCGAACTGTGCCTTCAGCGCGGGTATCGCGACGATATACTGTGTCTTGCTCGTCTCGGATATCCCGAACTGGTTGGATACCGTCAGGATGACCGTATAAGTGCCGCCGGACCAGTAGGTGTGGACGGGGTTCTGGTCGGTCGAACCGGTGCCGTCGCCGAAACTCCACGTCCACTTGTTCGGGTTGCCGATAGATTCATCGGTGAACTTGACCTTGAAGGGCACGACACCGGTGATCGGGGCAGCCTTGAAGCGGGCCACGGGGCCGACACCGATGGCGATGTAATCGGTCTTGGTCGCCGTGCTCTCGCCGTACCGGTTGGTGACCGTCAGCTTGACGGTGTACAACCCGCGGGCGATGTAGATATGGGTCGGGTTCTGCTCGGTGGAGGTTGCGCCGTCGCCGAAGTCCCAGAGGTAGGTCAGCGGCTCCGTTCCCGTCGAGAGGTCGGCGAACCGGACCTTTGTCGGGACGGTGTTGTATGCGTAATACGCTTCAAAATCCGCATTGGGTGCAAGGCCTACGACAATGTACCCGGCCTCCGCGGCGGTGGTATCAGCTGCGGAAACAGCGGGGACAAAAGACAGGAGGACAAGCATCACTGCGATAGTCAGGGCTAGTCTTAACGATTTCATCACAAGTCTCCCCATTCTGATCAATTATCGACCCATGTATTTATAGCAAACGAAGCGCCTGCTATTCAAAAATCGACGGAAAGTTGGAAAAAACCTCCCGTTCCTGCGGCTTTATTATCAACCATTATAAACAGGCCGCGCACCGGGTCTCCGCCGTATCCCCCGGTGCGGTTCTGCAAAAGATCCGACAAAAAACGACGGGAGAAGAGCTTCAGAGGATATAGCTCGTGATATCGTGGCCGATAATCCAGTCGCAGTATGCGCACCTGAGCCCCTTTCCGGTGACGGAAAACCGGCTCGCGATCGGCTCATTGGTGTTGGTGATGCAGCCCGGATTCGGGCACCGGACCAGTCCTTCCACGACATCGGGGATCTCGACGCCTTTCTTCTCGCAGACCTTGAAGTTCCTGATGATATTGATGGTGGCATGGGGCGAGATGAGGGCGATCCGGTCGACCTCCTGCTTGGAGAGTTCGCGGTTGTTCAGCTTGACGATATCCTTCTTCCCCATCTGCCCGCTGGGGACATTCGTCGCGATGGAGAGGGCTTCGGTCGTCGTGCCCGTGATCCCGAGGATCTTGACAACGTTCAGGGCTTCACCGGCCGCGATGTGGTCGATCACCGTCCCGCTCCGGATCCGGCGGACGAGCAGCCCCTCGTTCTCTCCCTTCTCCGCGTTCCCGCCCTCTCCCCCTTCGCTCTCTGCGCGCTTCATTGCATCACCTGCTGGAGCATCGCCATCCGGACGGGCACGCCGTTTCTTGACTGGTTGAAGTACTTTGCATGCGGGAGGCTGTCGACCCGGGGATCGATCTCGTCGACGCGGGGGAGGGGGTGGAGCACGATCGCGTGCTCACGTGCGTTTGCAAGAGTTTCCGGTGTGATCCGGTAACTGGAGGTGACGTCGAAGTACGACGCGGAGTCCGGGAAGCGTTCGCGCTGGATCCGGGTCACGTAGATGACATCAACTTCCGGGATCGCATCACCAATGGAATTGTAATCGGTAACCCGCATCCCTTTGCCGGTGAGTTCCGCGAGGAGGGAGGCGGGCAGTTCAAGCCCCTTGGGGGATACGGTATGGAGGTTTGCCCCGTAGAGGGAGAGGGCCGACGCGAGAGAGTGGGCCGTCCTCCCGTAGCGGAGGTCGCCGACCAATGCGACATTGATCTCGTCCAGTTTCATTGACTGGCGGATCGTGTACAGGTCGAGGAGCGTCTGGGAGGGATGCTGCCCTGCCCCGTCCCCCGCGTTGATGACGGGGACGGTTGCGAACTGGGCTGCGAGCCGGGCTGCCCCCTCCTTCGGGTGCCGGATGACGATGGCGTCGGCATACCCGCTGACCACCCGCACGGTATCGGCAAGGGTCTCTCCTTTTGCCATCGAACAGGCCTCCACGCTCCCGACAGAGAGCGAGGTACCCCCGAGGCGTGCCATCGCCGCCTCGAAACTCATCCGGGTCCGGGTGCTTGGCTCGAAGAAGAGCGTTGCAAGGATCTTCCCGAAGAGGGCGTTTTTGTCGAACTTCTGTGCATCGATGCGCTTCGCGTTGTCCAGCAACCGGTCGATCTGCCGGCGGTCAAAGTCCCCGATCGAGATTATGTGCCGCGTAGCCTTCCCCCTCCAGCCAATTCTGTAGAATGTATGCATGCGGGAGATTACCTAACTTTCGGGTACCGGCTGCCCGCGGCGATCTCCCCGCCGTGACAGGAACGCTCATATCCATTCCACGAAGATATATAATCGTGAGTCGGATGGAGCCGTCTTCCATGAATATTCCAGTCGCGAAACCGATTATATCGCATGAAGAAGTTGCAGCGGTCAGCGAGGTGCTGATGTCCGGCATGATCGCCTCAGGGCCGAAAGTGTCCGCGTTCGAGCGGGAGTTCGCCGGCCTGTGCAGGGCGTCGCATGCCGTAGCCGTGAGCAACGGGACCACGGCGCTGCATGCCGCCCTCCTCGCCGCGGGGATAAAACCCGGCGACGAGGTCATCGTACCCGCCTTTACCTTTTTTGCAACCGCGAGCAGTGTCTCGATGTGCGGGGCGAAACCGGTCTTTGCCGATATCGATGAAAAAACCTTCAATATCGATCCGGAATCCGTGAGCAACCTGGTCACTGAGAAGACAAAGGCCGTCATCGGCGTCCACCTCTTCGGGCAGCCGTTCGATGTCAATGCGGTGAACGAGGTCTGCAGTGCAAGGAACCTCACCCTTATCGAGGACGCCGCCCAGGCGCACGGGGCGCTCTACCACGGGGAACCGGTGGGCGGGCTCGGTGACTACGCGTGCTTCTCGTTCTATGCCACGAAGAACCTGATTACCGGGGAAGGCGGGATGGTGACGACCAGTGACAAGGCAGCCATGGAACGGCTCCGGATCATCATCAACCATGGCCAGAGCGAGAAGTACCTGCACACGCAGCTCGGATACAACTACCGGATGACGGATATCAATGCGGCGATCGGGCTTGTCCAGCTCAAAAAACTGGAGAAGTTCAATACGCGACGGCGTAAAAACGCCCAGTACCTTTCGTCCCATATCAAAAACAAAGGGCTTGTCACCCCGTATGTCGCTGACGGGATCCAGCACGTCTTCCACCAGTACGTCCTCCGGATCACCGGTGACTTCCCGATGAAGCGGCAGGAGTTCATGGATTTCCTGAAAGGCAAGGGGATCGGTTCGGCAATCCACTACCCGATCCCGCTCCACCACCAGCCGTTCTACGGGCCGGTGAAGGGGGACGACCCCTGCCCGATCGCGACAAAGGCCGCAGCCGAAGTCCTCTCGCTGCCGGTCCACCCCTCGATTGACAGCAAGGAACTCGCATATATCGCCGATACCATCAGCAAGGTGGTCTGAATGGATGTCGGTGTCATCGGTGTCGGGAACATGGGCAGGAACCATGCCCGTATCTACTCGGAATTAAAGAGCGTCGACTCCCTCGGCCTGTTTGACGTGAATGCGGCAGCCGCAAAGGCGCTCGCGGAGAAGCACGGTGCGACGGCGTACGCAACGGTTGACGAGCTCCTCGACCACTGCGATGCAGTCAGCGTTGTCGTGCCGACCCAGTTCCACGCCCCGGTCGTTTCGCAGGTCTTTGCGAGGAAGAAGTCCGTGCTGATCGAAAAGCCGATCTGTGCGACGAGCGACGAGGCAAAAGCGCTCATGAAGAAGGCGCCCAAAGGCATCACGGTCGGGGTGGGCCACATCGAGCGGTTCAACCCGATCGTCGCCGAGATCAAGAAGATCGTGAAAAAACCGCTCTACATGGAGATCAAACGGCACAACCCGACATCCGCACGGATCACGGGAAGCAGCGTTGTCGAAGACCTGATGATCCACGACATCGACATCCTCCTCAACGTCTTCTTCCCCGACCCCTGCGATGTCCACAGTGCCGGCAATGCGGACGTCATGAGCGTACTGATGAAGTGCAACGGCATCCCGGTCGCCCTCTCCGCGAGCCGGAAAGCATCCAAGAAGGTGCGGTTGTTCTATGTCGAGGACGAGGAGTTCACCATCGAGGGCGATTTCATGAGCCAGGAAGTCACGATCCACCGGAAACCCGGCCAATACCAGATCGAGGCCGAGCGGTACGTGCAGGAGAACATCATCGAGAAGGTGATGGTAGGCAAGATCGAACCGTTGAAGCGCGAACTGGAGACGTTCATCGACTGCGTGAAGAACCAGAAGCCGTTCCCCATCACGCCGGACCAGGCGATCCGGAACCTCGCGTTCTGCGAGAAGGTCCGGTCAGCGGCATAACGTTTCCGGAACAGACCATGACGACAAAACTCGAAACACTCCTGCGCAAGCGGGGACCGATCCGACAGATCGGGGTCATTGGCATGGGGTATGTCGGCATCCCTGCCGCAGCGCTCTTTGCCGATTCCCCGGACTTTAAAAAAGTCTACGGGTTCCAGCGGGATTCGCCCTCGTCCGGCTACAAGATCGCGATGCTGAACCGGGGTGAGAGCCCGCTGAAAGGCGAGGAACCCGGCCTCGAGGACCTCTTAAAAAAGGTCATTGCAGCCGGAAAATTCGAATGCACCCCGGACTTTACGAAGATTGCGGAACTTGACGCGGTGACGCTCTCCATCCAGACCCCGTTTCTGAACAAGGAAGACCTGCTGCCGGACTTCTCCGCCCTCACGGAAGGGATCCGGAACGTAGGACGGAACCTCAGACCCGGCATGCTCGTTGTTCTCGAATCCACGATCACGCCCGGGACAACCAACGGGCTCGGGCGGGAGATCCTTGAATCAGAGTCCGGCCTTGTCGCGGGCAAGGACTTTGCCCTTGCCCACGCGCCGGAACGGGTGATGGTGGGCCGCCTGTTACGCAACATCCGGGAGCACGACCGGATCGTCGGGGGCATCGATCCTGCCAGCACGAAGCGGGCGACCGAGCTGTATTCGCCGGTATTGACCCTCGGAAAGGTCATCCCGATGTCCGCGACGGCAGCGGAGGTAACGAAGACGACCGAGAACACCTTCCGCGACCTCCAGATCGCCGCGATGAACGAGCTCGCGCTCTACTGCGAGGCGATGGGGATCAACGTTTACGATGTCCGGACGGGGGTCGACAGCCTCAAGGGCGAGGGGATCACCCGCGCCATGCTCTGGCCGGGTGCCGGTGTCGGCGGTCACTGCCTGACCAAGGACACCTACCATCTCGAGCGCGGCGTGCAGGTACTCGGGAAGGGGACGCTCGACTATCCGAAGAACGAGCCGTCGCTCTTCGTCCTCGCCCGGCACATCAACGACTTCATGCCGGTCCACATGGCGCACCTGACCCGTGAGGCTTTCGCACGGGCGGACCGGCCGGTGAAGGGGGCGAAGATCGCCGTCCTCGGCTGGGCATTCCTCTCGAATTCCGACGACACCCGGAACACGCCCTCCGAACCCTACCGCGACATCCTGGTGGCGGAGGGGGCAGAGATCGCCGTCCACGACCCGTACGTCAGCGAGTACCCGGGCGTTCCGGTCCTTTCTGACCTGAATGCTGTCCTGAAAGGTGCCGATGCGATCGCCATCTTTGCCGGGCACAACCAGTACCGGGGGCTGGAGCCTGCTGCGATGAAAAAGCTCTCGGGGAAGGCGCACCCGGTGATCGTTGACGGACGCAACATGGTTGATGCCGATGCCTTCATCGCCCACGGGTTCATCTACAAGGGGATCGGGAGGGGCGACCGGAACAGCCACCCGATCGTCAGCGCCTGATCCTCACCCCTTTTTTTCTCCTGCAGGTTCCTGTGGCTTTCTTATTCTATGGGACACACTGCAAGCTGGACCGTGACCCGCCGGCGCTCTTTGAGTCCGCGGATGTCCTTATATTCCGGGATATGCACTACTCTCTCATGGACATTGCAACCCGCGACCGGTTCACCGCTCTCTGGCAGAAGTACTTCCCCGGCGCCGACCTCCCGGTGACCCTGGAATTCCGGAAAGAGTCCGGATCCTCAGATAAAGTCCCACCACCTGGGGGCTGGCGCTGCATCGTCTGCCAGATCGGCCGCACCCGGAACGGGGCCACCCTTGTCTTCAATGCCGCTTCGATCACCTGCGGGGGCGGGCTCATGTACACGGGCTATTCCGATAAGCGGCCCCCGAACTTCCGGTACTTCCTCTCGCAGGGGAAGGAAGGGGTTGTCGAGGGAGAGCGGTACAAGCGGACGCCGGAGATCGTCGATACATGGGAGCGGCTCATCCCGCCATTCTCCGCACAGGGAAAGGAACTTGTCTTTACTCCGTGGGACAAGCTTACGGAAACGGACAACCCCGAGGTCGTCATCTTCTTTGCCCGGCCCGAGGTCATGAGCGGGCTCTTTACGCTCGCGAACTTCGACCAGTCCAATCCCAACGGCGTCATCTGCCCCATGGGGTCGGGGTGCAGCTCCATCGTCTACTACCCGTGGCTCGAGCAGCAGATGGACAAACCGAAGGTCGTCCTCGGCATGTTCGATCCGTCGGCCCGGAAGTGCGTGCCGGTGGATGTCCTGACGATGGCGTTCCCGATGAAACGATTTGAGGAGGTGATCGGGTATATGGAGGAGAGTTTCCTCATTACACAGACGTGGGAGACGGTGAAGAAGAAGATTACGCGGAGCGGGGCGGCGAATACGAAAGAGTGAGGGGGGCCAAGAACTCTCTGCGATTATGCCTGATTCACTGTTTTATATAATTTTCCATCTTTAACGTCTCCATCGGTGAAGCCGATCTTCATAGCTTCGTTCCGGCGGCCTTTTCATGGCCCGGAAAGGGCAAAGCACAGGCCCGGAAACGGCGCGGACCCGGGGCTTTTGGCGGGGTTCCGGTGACGTGAAAATCTGCCGGATTCTGGTAAAAACGTCAGAAACCCTGTGTATTTTCCACACGAAGGGAAACGGACGGTTTTCCGGGCTTTTCCGGAGAGGAAGGGAGGGAAACGGAGCCCGATTTGGGCGTATTTTCGACGGGGAAACGAGGGGGATTTCCCGGTGAATTCTATTTCCTCGCAATCGTCACGTACCCCGAGTGACAGACGGAAGTAGAAGGCCGGGTCCCCCGTTTCGACCGGGTCATCTCCCGCTCGATCAGTTCATGGGTGTGGACCTCGGGGAAGAGAGTTGTCGCCGCATCGACGACAATCGCCATCTGTTCGAGGAAGGGCGTGTAGCAGGCGAGGTAACCGCCGGGCCTGATCAGGGAGTGGGCATGGGTGACGTGCTCCGGCTGGACCTGCAGGTCGAGGTGGACGACATCGAAACTGCCGGTCGCGGCGAGCATATCGGCGGCAATCACCTCGACGTTCTCCAGCTTCGCCTCCCCGATGTTCTTCCGGGCGAGGTTCGCAAACTCCTCCCGTGCTTCGAAGCTCTTCACCGTCCCGGCAACGCCGCCGAAAAAGATCGCGGCGATCCCGCTCCCGGTGCCGGCGTCAAGCACGGTATCGTTCCGGTTCATGCCGGTATACGCGATAACGAGCCCGATGTCTTTCGGGAGCATCGGGGCGCCGGACCGCTT
>JAKLEQ010000059.1 GCA_022711635.1 Methanoregula sp.
GGTCTCCTCGGGGACCCCGTCAAACGCCATCCGTGCCCGCAGGACCACCTGCTGCATCGCACACTCCGCCTGCTTTGCGCCCGATCCGGCTGCAAGGATCACGCAGTCGGACGGGCCGGCAGAGCAACATTCACGGAGGCGGGATACCTCCTCCGCGGTTATCCCGTACGCGGGCAGTTCGTCGGTATGGAAGATCCCGCCGACCCCGCACTTCTTGGCATAGTCGGAGATCTCGGAGCCGAGCCTGCGGTCCGGCTGGATCTCGGCTCCGACGAGGCCGGCAAAGCCAGGCAGGGTGATTGCCAGGATCTTCTTCGCCTTTTTGAGGATCGAAGACTTCGTATCCTTAAAAAGAGCCGTGACATCTGCAATCCTCTTCTCGTCAACCGATGCCTTCCGGGCGAGAAGTTCGTCCCGGATGGCAAGCAGGTTCTTCTGCCGGAGTGCCTCCCGGGCGACGACCTCGGCGATGAGGTCCAGCTCCTGCACCCCCTTGATCTCCACGCGGGCACCGGCGGCGATCGAGATGTTGACATCCTGCCGGATCGTCCCGATCCCCCGTTTGACCCAGCCGGTCGAGCGGAGCACCATGCCGATGTACTCGGCGACCTGCTGCACCTCCTCCGGGGTGTGCATGCAGGGCGACGTCGTGATCTCCACGAGCGGGATCCCGAGCCGGTCGAGCGAGAAGATGTCGTCCTTCACCCGCTGGGCGGCTTCCTCCTCGAGGCAGATCGTCTCGATCACACCGCCGTTCGGGAGTTTCCCGTCCAGTGCAACGAGCGCGGTGCGCTGGAACCCGCTCGTGTTCGAACCGTCGATCACGAGCTTGCGCATGGTGTGGATCTGCGGCACGGGCGTCATCGAGAACATCTTTGCAATCGTGAGGCAGAGCCCGAGCGCCTCGTCGTTGACCGGGGCCGGCGGCTCCTCGTCGTTCTCGACAAGGCAGGTCGTGTTGTAGGTGTAGTACACGAACTTCCGGTCCCGCTTCATCTCCTCCTGGGCCGCCCGGTCGATCTCCCCCATCTCGCTCTCGGTCGCCCGCAGGTACCGGAAGAACTCGCCGGTGTGCTCCGCGGTGTCGCGGAGCGCAGTCGGGCAATGGCAGAAGAGTTTCTCTTCCGTATCCAGCTGCTGGTGGATCTCGATGCCGGCAAGGAGCCCCAGGGTCTCATAGTCAATGACCGGGATGGATGGTCTGCCATCTTTTGTGGCGGAACCCCCCCGGCCCGCATCCCTCTCAGAGGCCATGGCGGCTCCTCCGGTTGCATTCGCCAGCAAGGTCCTGCTGCATCAGGGCCCCCGCCTTCTCCCCATCCTTCTCGTTGCCGAGCACCCACATCAGCTTCGTCAGCGCTGTCTCCGGCAGCATATCGCCGCCCTCGACGACTCCTGCTTTCAGGAGGTCGCGTCCCGTATCGTAGACCCGGTCGCAGACCCGGCCGTTGAGGCACTGCGAGGTCATGACGACGAGGGTCCCGTCGCGGACAAGGTCCCGGATTGCCGGGATAAGGGACGTGCTGGTGTGCCCGAGCCCGGTTCCGGCGAGGACGAGTCCCCGGTACCCGGCAAATGCCCGGATCACGTTCTCCTCCATGCCGGGAAAGAACTGGACAAGCCCGCAGCGGTCTTCGAGCCGGTCCGAGAGCACTGCCCCGCCGGAGCCCCGCCGCGTGGCATCCGGCGAGAGCGTGACTGCCCGCGAGGGATACTCCACGTACCCGATCGGGGGTATGCCGATGCTGGAAAAGGCATCGCGGCGCGACGTGTGCATCTTCCGTACCCGGGTCCCCCGGTGGATGGCGCACCTGTCGTCGTTTGTTGTCGCGTGCATAACGACCGCCACCTCCCCGAGATCGGATGTCGCCGCGGCTGCCGCACAGACAGCGTTCATCGCGTTGTCGCTCGAGGGCCGGTCGGCAGACCGCTGGGACCCGACGAAGACGACGGGAACCGGGGTCTTGAGCATGAACGAGAGCGCGGAAGCGGAGAAGGCCATCGTATCCGTCCCGTGGGTGACAATCACGCCGGCAACCCCGCGCCGGATCTCATCGAAGACCGCCCGGGCGAGTTCCTGCCAGATGGCAGGGGTCATGTTCTCGGACAGGATCGTGTACAGCTGCCGTGTCCGGTACCTCCCGACCTTCGCGAGATCGGGGATCGCGGTCAGGATATCATCGGCATCGAACTGGCTTGTCACCGCCCCGGTCCGGTAATCGATCCTGCTCGCGATCGTGCCGCCGGTCGACACGATGGCAAGCTCCGGAAGGTCCGGATCCTGGACGATCGCCTTATGTTCGGAAACCGCCTGCGGCTGCGACCGGGCAGAGAGGGTACACGCGGAGGGGGGGACCCCGATATTGTACCCGCTCTTGAGCTTGACAACTGCCATCCCGTCGCGGTCGGTGATGTAGGTCCCGGTCCGTAACCCTCCCGGGATCCTGCATTCGACGGAATCCCCGGTGGAAAATCCTTCGGTTATAGTACCAGCCTCCGGGCATCGGCGATGAGCCGGTCCTTCGCTTTTGCATGCTTCCCTGCCCTCTCGTCGGTTTTTGCACGGTCCCGGGCAAGCTGTTTCTTCCGTTCCCGGACAGCCCCCTTGGTTGCGACCGGTGCGGGGCCACCGGGGGATTTGCGCAGGGAGAGGGAGAAGGTGACCGAGAGCGCCTTGTCCACCTGTGCCTGCGTCAGCCCTTTCTCCGAGAGGGTGAAGCCTGCCCCTACCTCCCCTGCGGCAGCGTCGAGCGTCGCAACATCGAGCGATCCCTTCTGGACAGCCCGTCCCACGATCGAATGGGCCGTCCGGAACGGGATGGCGTAGGCGCGGACGAGGGAGTCCGCGAGATCGGTTGCCGTCGAGAATCCTTTCCCGGCCTCTCCGGCCATCCGTTCCCGGTTAAAGTCTGCCGACGCGAGCATGCCGGTGAGCAGCCGTGTGCTGGTCCCGGCGTCATGGATCCCGCGCAGGAGATGGGGGGTGAGGTCCTGCAGGTCGCGGTTGTAGCTCATGGGGAGCCCCTTGACGATCAAGGTCGCAGCGGCAAGCGCTCCTGCAACAGACCCGGTCTTTGCCCGCATGATCTCGGCGGTATCGGGGTTCTTCTTCTGGGGCATGATGGAGGAGGTCGAGCAGAACGGATCGTCAAGGGTGACGAACCGGACAAAGGACGACGACCAGAGGACCAGTTCTTCGCAGAGCCGGGAGATGCCGGTCATGGCAATCGCAAGGCCGGAGAGGACCTCGAGGGCGAAGTCGCGGGTCGCCACCGCGTCCATGGTGTTGACCATGACCCCGTCGAATCCGAGGAGTTTTGCCGTAAATTCCCGGTTCACCGGGTACCCGGTGGAGGCGAATGCCGCGGCGCCGAGGGGGGAGAGGTTGACGCGGGCGTAGGCTTCACTGAGCCGGTCGAAGTCGCGGGAGAACGCCTGCTCGTAGGCGAGCATGTGGTGGGCGAGCGTGGTCGGCTGGGCATGCTGGAGGTGGGTGAACCCCGGCATCGCGGTCCCCGTATGCTCGCCTGCGATTGCGAGGAGCGTCTCCCGCAGCCGGAGGATGTCCTCCATCTGCCGGATCAGGTCGTCGCGGACCCGGATCCGGATACAGGTCGCCACCTCATCGTTCCGCGAACGGCCGACATGGAGCCTTCCGCCGGTCTCCGGGCCGAGGGACGCAACGAGCAGCGATTCGATCCCGGCGTGCACGTCCTCGAACCGGTCGTCGAAGGCTTCCTCTGAAATTCCCTTGTCATGGAGTTTCAGGAGGGCCCGGATGAGCTTTTTGGCGACAGCCTCTTCAATGATCTTCTGCTTCTCCAGCATCAGAACGTGGGCGATATCGACGAGGATATCGGCACCTGCGATGCTCCGGTCCGCCTGCATCGAGGAGAGGAACTGCATCAGTTCTTCCGAACGCTCCCCGGAGAGACGGCCCAGCCTGACAACATCGTTCTTCATGGACAGCTCCCTTGCACGTTTGCTGATATCGTTTTGTTATCCATGCGGTTAAACTCCTGCTTTTCGCGCCGCAAGCTCGATCGCCCGCTGCACGGATTCGCGCGGGATGATCGTCGTCACCGGGACCTCGACGAGCTGCTCGATGATGGAGGAGACGATGGGGGCGCAGACGATCGCGATCGCCCCCTCCCGTTCCGCCCGTACCGCCGAGACGATTGCATCCTCCATGGTGTGCACGGGATACTCCCGGACCCGCATCCTCCTCCCTTCGATGACCGCAACCCGTTCCTCTACGCTCTCCAGAACCGGCCTGGCGGCGATCAGCCCGACAAACTTCTCGTCCCCGACATGGTAGAACCGGCGCAGTGCCCGGACAATCGCCCGGAGCGTGCTTAAGTTGGGCGAGCGCCGGCCATGCAGGAGCTTGTAGAGCGAACTGACCGAGATCCCGCTCGATTCCGAGAGATCCCTGACGCTGATGCGAAGATCGTTTTTCAGGATCGTGTTCAGGGTTGCGACGAATTCCTCATCCGAGGTGAGTGCAGCGTGAAGGAGTCTTCCCACCGGATCCGTCTGGGGCATAGTTGGTACAATTGGGATAAAGCCTGATATACTTTGTTTACAATTGTGCCCGGGGCAGGCGCTGTTTTGGACATTTACAGGGTTATTCATGTCCTTATGTGAGAATTTCCTGTAAAATTTATCACAAAAAGAGATAAAATATGTCCTAAAAGAGTACGGTTTAATACCTGCAGCACGACATGTCCGGGTATGAAACTCCTGAACCTTACCGCAGTTGCCGCGCTTGCACTGCTCCTCGTCCTTGCTGCGGGATGCACGCAGACAACGACACCCCCGTCAGAGAAGACGACGATCAAGGAACTGAAGTTCGGATATCAGCCCAGCACCCACCAGATGGCATTCACCACCGCGATGGCGAAGGGGTGGTGGATGGAAGACCTCGCCCCGCTCGGCGTGGAGAACGTGAGCGACAAGGTCTTCCCGTCGGGACCGCCCGAGATGCAGGCGATGCTTGCCGGCGATCTCGATGTCGCGTATGTCGGGGCAGCGCCGGTCATCTCTGCGATCAGCACCGGGCTTGACGCAAAGATTGTTGCCGGCGTCAACAATCAGGGCTCGGACCTCGTCGTCCGCCCGGACCTGACGTACACCGGTCCCGAAGCCCTCAAGGGCCTGAAGATCGCCACGTTCCAGGCAGGCTCCATCCAGGACACCATCCTGCGGGACTGGCTCAAACAGAACAACATTGACCCGGAGAAGGACGTCCAGATCCTCGGCATGGGACCCGGCGACGCAGTGACGGCAATCACCGCCGGAAAAGTCGATGCGGTCTTCCTTCCGACCCCGTCCCCCTCCACCATCGTTGCGCAGGGCAAGGGGAAGATCGTGGTCCGCTCCGGCGAGATGTATCCCAACCACACCTGCTGCGTGCTGGTCGTGAGCGGGAAGCTGATCCGCGAGAACCCCGAGATCGTGAAACAGATCATCAAGACGAATGACAAGGCGGTCGCATTCAACCTCGCAAACCGCAACGAGGCCGCCGGAATCTTTGCAACCAAGACCGGCGCGAAACTTGACGATGTTCTGGCATCCCTTGCCGAGTGGGACGGGCAGTGGACGAGCGACCCGAACCTGATCGTGGACTCTGTCGTCGATTACGCACAGATCCAGTACGACCTCGGGTACATCAAGACCCCGCTGACGAAGGACCAGCTCTTCGATCTCAGTTTCTACCAGAAATCGTAAGGAAAGGAGAGGCAGGGAACCCCTAACTTTTTTCCTTCAGCGATCCTTATACTAGAAACCAGAGAGCGGATGGAGGCGCTTATCGTTTCTGTCCGCGCTGCAGAGTGGAGAGCGCAACCGTACATGAATCAATCCCGAAAGGATCCCCGGAACCGCTGGCTCGGCGCCCTTGCACTCATCTTAGCGCTCATCCTCTGGTACTGGTACGCGGTCTTCATTGTACAGAACTCCTTTCTCCTCCCCTCGCCCTACGATGTCCTCCTCGCGTTCATCAGTCTCGTCAAGAAGGGGATCCTGCTGACCGATATCACCACCAGTTTCGTCCACTTCGGGATCGGCCTTGGCATGGCACTTCTCATCGGCATCCCGATCGGGATCGCCATGGGCTGGAGCCGGAAATTCGATGCGTTCCTCGACCCGGTTGTCGAGCTGCTCCGGCCGATCCCCCCGCTCGCGTGGATCCCGTTTGCCATCATCTGGTTCGGGTTCACCTCGCTCTCGGCGGGGTTCGTCATCTTCATCGGGGCCGTCTTCCCGATCCTGATCAACACCTATAGCGGCTTTCGCAGCGTCCCGAGGATCTACGTCGAAGCCGGGAAGATGCTCGGGTGCACGCGGAGTGCCGACCTCATCCGGTTCATCGCGTTTCCCTCAGCCCTCCCCTCGGTCGCCGCGGGGATCCGGATCGCGACTGGCGTCGGGTGGATGTGCCTTGTTGCGGCAGAACTGTTCGGTGTCTCCAACAGCGGCCTTGGCATGAACCTGTGGCACTACTACGATCTCCACCAGATGGACGTCGTTGTCGTCTACATGATCCTGCTCGGCCTGATCGGCCTTGCCATCGACATGATCTTCCGCTACTGGATCGACCGGCACTTCCTCAAGTGGCGGACCGGGGAGGTGGCGTGATGGGCGACCTTGTCATCAACAACCTCTGCCAGACCTTCCCCCGCGATGACGGGACCACCCTCTCTGCAATCGACGGGCTGGACCTTACGGTGCGGGACAAGGAGTTCGTCTGCGTGCTCGGGCCTTCCGGGTGCGGTAAGACGACGCTGCTGCGGATGATCGCGGGTCTGGACGCGGCGACCTCGGGCGAGATCCTGCTGGAGAACGAACGGATCGCCGGGCCGGACCCCCGGATCGGGATCGTCTTCCAGGAGTACTCCCTCTTCCCGTGGCGCACGGTGATCGACAACGTCGCGTTCGGACCCGAGATGAAGGGAATGGGAAAGGAGGAACGGTACCGGATTGCCGACAAGTATCTCGACCTTGTCGGCCTGCAGCAGTTTGCGAAGAGCTACCCGTCCGAGCTCTCGGGCGGGATGAAGCAGCGGGTCGCGGTCGCCCGGGCGCTCGCGCTCGATCCCGTCGTGCTCCTCATGGACGAGCCGTTCGGGGCACTCGATGCCCAGACCCGGAACATGCTGCAGCACGAGCTCCTTGGCATCTGGGAGAAGACCAAAAAGACGATCCTCTTCATCACCCACAGCGTGGATGAGGCGGTCTTCCTGGCGGACCGGATCGTCGTTCTCACCCCGCGGCCGGGCCGGGTCTGCGAGAGCATCGGGATCGACATGGCACGGCCACGCGACCGTACGAGCGTCGAATTCGCAAAGTTCCGCCGCCACGTCCTTGACCTGATCAACCAGCCGAAGTGCACGCTCCAGTAAGGTTTAATAGCCTCAATCTCCATTTTATTAAAGCAGTTTATTCGTGTACCGAAACGTATCCGGTTTTTGGATCGTTTTTTTCAGGTACCGTACCAGATTCACAGGAGCAGGACGACATGGTTCGAAAACCGGCAAAGATGTACCGGAACATCTCCAAGAAGGCGTACACCCGCCGCGAATATATGGGAGGGGTTCCGGGGAGCAAGATCGTACAGTTCGAGATGGGAAACCTTGCGCAGGAGTTCCCCACGCAGGTTGACCTCATCGTGAACGAGGCGTGCCAGATCCGGCACTCATCCCTTGAAGCAGCCCGCATCACCATCAACCGGCGTCTCCTTAAGGACGTAGGACGGGCCAACTTCCACTTCAAGGTCCGCGTCTTCCCGCACCATGTCCTGCGGGAGAACAAGCAGGCGACCGGCGCCGGTGCCGACCGTGTCTCGGAAGGCATGCGCCTCGCATTCGGCAAGGCTGTCGGGACCGCTGCCCGCGTCATGGCGGGACAGTTGATCTGCTCGGTCTTCACCTACCCCCAGTACCTCGAGAAGGTCAAGGATGCAGTGCGCCACGGCGGATACAAGCTGCCGTCCCCTTCGCACATGAAGGTCTCCACCCTCAAGGTCTCCGGCAAGATTGTCGTCCCGAAGTTTGCCGAGGACAAGGCGGCGATCGCTGCCGCAGCAGCAGCGGCCGCGGCACCGGTTGAAGAAGCCGAGGCAGTCAAGGAAGCAGAGCCGGCAAAGGGAGCAGCACCGGCAAAGGGTGGCAAGGAAGCGGCGAAGGGAGCAGCCCCGGCCAAGGGTGAAGAGAAGAAAGGCGCCGCTGCACCTGCAAAGGAAGAGAAGAAAGGTGCCGAACACGCAAAAGGCGGCAAAGGCAAGAAATAATCGATCCCTCCCCTTCTTTTTCATTCCCGTTTTTCCGATCCGTTTTCTGCAAGATTTTCTTGTCTCTCCTGCCACCCGGTTCGCTGCTCATCTCGTTGGCGGCCCGTAAAAACAGGAGGTAACATAAGCAAAGATATCCCAATACCGGGTGATATGGACCCTCCGGACGCGGGAAACGGGAAGACGGAGCCGGAATCCCCGGCAATCTGCCATGTGCCGGATCGCCCGATCACGGCAGGCATCAAGCGGGTCGTGCTCTTCATCGCGGTACTCGCGGGCTTCATCACCCCATTCGACGGCTCCGCCGTCAATGTCGCCCTCCCCACGATCGGTGCAGAGTTCCACATGGATGCGATCTCTCTCACCTGGGTCTCGACCGCATACCTCCTCTCCTCTGTCCTCTTCCTCGTCCCCTTCGGGAAGATCGCCGACATCTATGGCAGGAAGAAGGTTTTCCTCTGCGGGATCTCGGTCTTTGCCATCGCATCGTTCCTCATGACCATGGTTCCCTCCGCTCCTGCTCTTATCGGCGTGCGGATCTTCCAGGGAATCGGCTCGTCCATGATCTTCGGGACGACCATGGCGATCCTGACCTCGGCCTATCCGCCGGGGGAGCGGGGAAAGGCGCTCGGGATCTACATCACCTCGGTCTACCTCGGCCTGACCCTCGGCCCCTTCATCGGCGGGATCCTGACCGAGTACCTCGGGTGGCGGAGCATCTTTGCCATCAACATCCCGATTGCCGCCTTTGCGATCCTCCTCGTCCTTTGGAAACTTGAAGGGGAGTGGGCGGAGTGCAGGGGAGAGACGTTCGATATCAAGGGATCCCTCCTGTACGGCCTCGCGCTGGTCACGGTCATGGTCGGTTTCTCCGAACTCCCTTCCGCGGGTGCGATCGCCCTCATTGGTATCGGCATCGCGCTTGCCCTTGCGTTCATCAGGTTCGAGCAGCGGCAGCAGTTCCCGGTCTTAAACCTGCGGCTCTTCTCGGAGAGCAGGATCTTTTCTTTTTCGAGCCTCGCCGCCCTCATCAATTACAGCGCGACGTACGCGGTGTCGTTCCTCCTCTCTCTCGACCTCCAGTACACCAAGGGTTTCTCGGCGGAGTACGCCGGGTTCGTCCTGATCGCGGCGCCGGTCGTCCAGGCGGCAGTCTCCCCGGTCGCGGGCCGGCTCTCGGACCGGTTTGATCCCGGTGTGATCGCTTCCATCGGGATGGGAATTTCCGCGCTGGGACTCTTCTCCCTCATCTTCCTCTCTGAATCGACATCGATCCTGTATATTGTCGTGTCCCTCGCGATCCTCGGCCTCGGGTTCGGGCTCTTCTCGTCCCCGAACTCCAATGCCATCATGAGCGCGGTGGAGAAACGGTACTACGGGGTCGCCTCGGGGATCGTGAGCACGATGCGGCTTCTGGGCCAGATGCTCTCGATGGGGATCGCGACCATGATCTTTGCCATCGTTATCGGGAAAGTCGAGATCACCCCACAGTACTACCCGGCCTTTATCACGAGCGTGCACTACGCGTTCATCCTCTTTACGGGGCTCTGTATCGTCGGGATCTATGCATCCCTCATCCGGACGGAGCGGAAACAGCCGGAGAACGGCACCGGTACCTGACCGGATCTGTCCCGGCGGGCGGGGAAATCCCAAATCATTATCCGCCCGTTCCTCGTATCCTGTTCTGTTATGGATGCGTTTTCCGGACGGATCG
>JAKLEQ010000006.1 GCA_022711635.1 Methanoregula sp.
AAGGACTTCATCATCGCAAAGCAGGTGATGACACTCCTCATCAAGGGGGCTGCCGCAAAACGCGGGGAGTATAAGGTTCTCTCGTTTACGGAAGATTCCGTGTACAACGGCCTGCGCCAGATCTATCTTGACGCTCTTAAGGACGAAGCGAAGAAGGAGAAGAAGCTGCCGGTCAACAAGCTCATCGAGATGCTCTTTCTCCTCTACCTGCATTTCCACGAAGACCTCAATGAACTCCCGTGGAACCCGGTGACCAACACCGGCGTGTACATGAAGCTCCCGAAGCTCCGCAAGACCCAGCTCTACTACCTGATGAAAGAGGGGAAAGAGGATATGGACGAGATGATCGAGCAGATGGAGATCATCCCACGGAGGTACTTCGTCCTCTCCAAGGCCATGTTCTACGCGCGGGACTATTTCCTCGCAAAGACGCTCCCCGCCGACGAACTGATGCCGGTCATCAACATCCCGCAGATGAAGAAGTTCGACCACCTCGAGGTCAAGGAGATGCTGACGACCCGCTGGACCCACACTGCATGGTACCAGTCCAAGGTCTTCGGCGATTCCATGCTCACCATCATGGACACGTCAATCGTCAACGACTGGAATGCAAATCCCGACCTCGATTATTACTATAACCTGTACCGGATCATCGGGAGGACGACCGATAACCTCCTGTCGTACATGACCATGACCGGCTGGTTCGTCTGGGAGCCGGTGAAACACATGCAGGATGCCCTGCAGAAAAAGGATGAGTACGAACAGAAGGCGCTCCGCCGCATCTTCGGGGACCTGATCCTGTGACCGAGAACACAAACCTCCCGTACCGGGGAGAGGGGCGATTCCGATGCCCGTGAAAGAAGCGGTTGAATGGGTGAAGAAAGGCAAAGCGTACGCCGCACGGAAGCGGTTTAAGGAAGCGCTGAAGGCGTATGACCGGGCCATTGCCCTCGACCCGGCCTATGCGGCGGGATGGTTTGCAAAGGCAGAGATCGCTGCCGAACAGGGACAGTTTGCGGAAGCGCTCGCCCTCTGCGACAAGGCGCTCGCCCTCGACCAGAACTTTGCCGAGGCTTGGTCCAAGAAAGGGCTCTGCCTCTTCTCGCTCGAACGGTTCCCGGAGGCTATCGCTGCCTGTACCCGGGCGCTCGCCCTGAATGCGAATGATCCGACCGCATGGTACATCAAGGGGGTCTCTCTGGATGAGATGGGGAGACCGGCCGAGGCCCAGGAAGCGTTCGGGAAGTCCCTCGAGCTCGAGATCATCCTCGACATGGAGGCAGAGAAGAAACGGACGGGCAGATAACCGGCAGAAGGCCCGGTTATTTCAACGCTCTAAAAGCGCTGCAGTGGGGTTGGCTCCCGGCAGCCTGCAGTCAACATCATTTTCATTTTTACGACGGGGAAATGTGTACGTACGAAACTATTAAATGAGGTCAGGGTGACAACTCGTTACCAAAGGAGAAGAACATGTTGAGCAAGAATATGGAAGAAGCCCTGAACAAGCAGATCAACCGTGAGCTCTACTCCTCGTACCTCTATCTGGCCATGTCCTCGTACTTCAAGAGTATGAACATGGACGGGTTCGCGAAATGGATGCGGATTCAGGCGAACGAAGAGAAAACGCACGCGATGAAGATCTATGATTACGTCATCGCCCGCGGTGGGAAGGTCTCCCTTCTCCCCATCGAAGCCCCCAAGGCGAAATGGGCCTCGGCCGGAAAAGTTTTCGAAGAGGTCTATGCGCACGAGCAGAAAGTCACCGGGATGATCAACGCCCTCGTCGATCTCGCCGCGAAAGAGAAGGACCACGCATCGTTCGAGATGCTCCAGTGGTTTGTCAAGGAACAGGTCGAAGAAGAAGAACATGCGAGCGGGATCCTTGCCCAGATCCGAATCGTCGGCGACATCCCCGGCCACCTCTTCTGGCTCGACCACCAGCTGGGAAAACGGGAATAAGATTTTATTTTTATACAGCGCCACGCTAATAAGTTATCAGGAGCAGGTCGTGTGACACCCCTTTCTGTCCTTGCAATCGATGATGAGCGCGACCTTCTCGAACTGATCAAGCATTACCTTGTACGGTTCGGGGACATGCAGGTAGAGACATCCGTTTCCACCAAGGAAGCGTTAACCAAGGTATTAAAATCAGAATACGATGTCATCATCGTCGATTACTACATGCCGGAGATCACCGGGATCGAGTTCCTCAAGATCCTGCGGGCAAAGGGGGACACGACTCCCGTCATCATCTTCACGGGCGTCGGCAGGGAACTTGCGGCGATCGAAGCCCTGAACAACGGTGCCGATTTCTTCCTGCAGAAAGGCGACGATCCCAAGAACCAGTTCCGCGAACTCGTGCACATGATCCGGCAGGCCAAGGAACGCCGGTCTGTCGGCAAGTCCATGGGAACATCCCAGAGGATCATCTCGGATGTCATGAGCTTTACCCCGGAACCCATGATGGCCATCGACCGCGAGGGGATCGTGATCGCATGGAACGGGGCGATGGAGGAACTGACCGGGGTTACCGCCGAGATCATGATCGGAAAGACCGACAAGGCGTATTCCGAGCTCTTCTTTGGCAAGAAACGGCCGATGCCCATCGATCTCATCTTCTCCTCGGATGCCGAGCTCGCGCAGTGGAACTACAATGTCGTGAGCCGGGAAAAAGGCGTCACGATCGCGTGGACCAGGGTTACGCGACCCGAAGAGAAGGAGAAGATCTACTGGATGCGGGCGATGCCCCTGCGGGATGGGAAGGGATCGTTCATGGGCGCCGCGGGATCGGTGCGGGACATCACGGAGATCGCCGCTACCCTGATTAAGGAGCCGGTCCCCTCGATCACGGGGGAGGATCAGGCTGCTCCCGCAACAACGGCCGGCACCGGGGGCTTTTTGAACCGGATCACCGGCAAGGCAAAGAGCGAGTACCGGGCCGGGGTCAAGTCCTACTACAACGACGGGAATTACGACGAGGCACTCTCCCACTTCGACAAGGCGCTGGAGATCGATCCCACCCTCTCCCATGTCTGGAACGAACGGGGGTTGTGCTTAAAGGATATGGGCAAGTACGAGGATGCGCTGAAAAGTTTCGAGAAAGCGCTCGAGATCACCCCGAACGATGAAGAGTACCTGTACGATTACGGCGAAGTACTCGAGATCCTCGGGATCCTCCTGCGCCAGCGGAAATTTCTGGAAAATTCCATCAAGACGTTCGCCAAGGTGACCGAGATCAACCCGAACAATGCGAGCGCGTGGAACCACATGGGGATCTGCATCAAGGAGTCCGGACGGGAAGAGGAGTCCCGGCAGGCATTCGAACGCGCACGGACGATCCAGAGGATGAAGAAGGACAAGATGTTCCGGCGCAAGAGGGAGACCCTCGCGTAAGGCGTGGAAATTTTTTAACCGAAAAATTTTTTTCATTTTTTTCGATTTTTTCCGGATTTTCCCCGTTTCTCTCTCCCTCACGTAATCGAATAGTAGATATACGAGGGGGATGAAAAGAATTCTTTACGGAATAATTGCTCTCGGGAGAATCCGGAACACACCCGCGTGACCAAAAGAACGGGATTCCATACAATGCTCAGTGTCCTTGTTGTTGACGACGATGCGGCCCTTCTGGAAGCAATGCGTGTCTTCCTCTCCCGCACCTCCGATGTCCATGTCCAGACCGCCCAGACGTCGCATGACGCGCTCTCCGTGCTCTCCACGTCACGGTTCGATGCCATTGTCCTTGACTACGATATGCCCGAGATCGACGGGCTGGAGATCCTCCGCATTATCCGGTCCCGCGGGGATACAACCCCCGTCATCCTCTTCACCGGGGTCGGCAGGGAGCATGCGGCGATCGAGGCTTTGAACCTGGGCGCTGACTTCTTTGTCAAGAAAGGCGACAATCCGGAGGTCGTGCTGCGCACGGTACTGGACAGGATCGAACAGGCTGTCGAGGGGAGGGTTGGCGGCCGGCCGATCGGGGCAGCCCAGAAGATGCTGACCGATGTCGTAGACTTCTCGTCGGACCCGACGTTCGCTATTGACGCTAAGGGGAAGATCATTGCATGGAACGAGGCGATCGAGCAGTTGACCGGCATCGAGAAGTCCGCGATTGTCACAAGGGGCGAGGGAGGATATTCTGAACCGTTCTTCGGGAAAAAGAGGAAGATGCTTCTCGACATGGTCTTTGAGACGGACGAGACGATCCAGAAGCAGAACTACCTCATCGTCTCCCGGGTGAAACGCGGGCCGATCATTGCCGTGACGAAAGGGACCCGCCCGGACGGCAAAGAGTGGACGCTCTGGATGAAGGCGCAGGCGCTCTACGATGTCCGCGGGAATTACATCGCAGCAGTCGGGACGGTCCGGGATATCACGGCAACGGTAAAAGACCTGCCGCTTTCCCCGGGGAGGGCAGCCGGGGACGAGCCGGTTGCAGAGAGCGCGGCGTCCGGCCCGTCAGCCGCCCCGGCACCGGCCCCTTCCGGGGGTCTGCTGGACCGGATCCTCGGCAAAGCACAGTCCGCGTATAAAGAAGGCGTGATCCTGTTCGCCCGGGAACTGAAGTACCGCGAGGCGATCGCGGCGTTCGACCGGGCGATTGCCATCAATCCCGGCCTCGCCTATGTCTGGAACGACCGCGGGGTCTGTTACCGGGAACTTGGGGAATACGATGAGGCGCTCAAGTCCTTCCTCCGGGCAATCGAGCTCTCGCCCGAGAACGTGGAGATCCTCTACGATCTTGGGGAGACGCTGGAGAAGATCGGCGCCATGCAGCGGGACAACAAGTACCTGGACGCAGCCCTGCAGACGTTCAAGATGGTCACCGACAAGCTCCCGAACAACGAGAGTGCCTGGAACCATATCGGCGTCTGCCTCAAGGAGATGGGAAGACCGGAGGAGTCCCGGATCTTCTTCGACCGTGCCCGGGATGTCCGGCTCTGGAAGAAGGACACCCCCGTCCAGCGAAAACGGGATGAATACCTGTAAAAATCAGGTATGAGTCACGCCGAACGCTCCATTTCTTTTCTTTTGAACCCAACACGCGGGTATATAGGACTCTTCAGCGATAGTGATCCTTGCAGGTTGGAACCATGAAGAGTCCGGTCTATTTTGCGAGCCTCCGCGCGCGGGACGAGAAGACGAGCACCGTTGCCAAGATCCGCACGCTCTTTGACCGTGCGGAATTCGCATCCCTGGTCGAAAAGGGTGACAGGACCGCAATCAAGCTCCACTTCGGCGAAACGGGGAATGACTCGTACATCAGCCCGGTCTTCGTGCGGCAGGTGGTCGATCGGGTCGTATCCTGCGGGGCCCGCCCGTTCCTGACCGACACGAACACCCTGTATCTCGGCAGCAGGTCGAACGCTGTCGACCATATCACGACCGCGATCCTCCACGGGTTCGACTACGCGGTTGCCGGGGCCCCGGTCATCATCGCGGACGGGCTTGCCGGCCGGAACATCACCCGTGTCCCGGTCAGCGGGAAACACTTTAAGACGGTCGCGATCGCAGGCGACATTGCCGCGGCGCAGTCCATGATCGTCCTGACACATTTCAAGTGTCACATGGTCTCAGGGTTCGGCGGGGCGATCAAGAACCTCGGGATGGGCTGCGCACCCCCGGCGGGAAAGAGGGAACAGCACAAGGCATACCCGTTCACGATCCCGGAGAACTGCACTGCCTGCGGCAAGTGCACGACAGCCTGCCCGAAGGAGGCAATCACGATCCGGGATACGAAATCGTGCATCGACCGCAGCCTGTGTATCGGCTGTTTCGAGTGCATGACCGTCTGTCCCGAGCACGCGATCGATATCGACTGGGAGACCGAGATTCCAAAGTTCATTGAACGGATGGTGGAGTACGCGGAAGGGGCGGTTATGGGCAAGAAAGACCGGGTCGGCTACATGAGCTTTGTTACCCGGATAACCCCGGACTGCGACTGTGTTCCCTGGAGCGATACCCCGATCGTGCCGGACATCGGGATCCTCGCATCGAAGGACCCGGTCGCGATCGATGCGGCAGCGTTTGACCTCGTCAACAAGCAGGCGGGATTTGACGCGTCCGCTCTCCACGCGCACCATGAAGCGGGCGGGGACAAGTTCCGGGGGACCTGGGAAAATACGGACGGGTACCTCCAGGTACGGTACGCGGAGGAGCGCGGACTTGGGTCCGGAACGTACGAGCTCATCCCGATCTGATCGGAGATCGCAGGTATCGTTTTTTTTCAATTTCCGATAGGATTTTTTCAGAATTATGGGAAAAAAGTCATCAGCGTTTCACAAAAAACAGAAAGGTTTATAATGGGATGGAAAGCAAGCGCTTATTACTGCCATTGATTAAAATTATTTTGTTTGAGCAGTGCTCAGACCAGAGTTCGATCATCTCTCTTAAGTTAAGGGATTTGTTCACAGGTGTGTATCCATGAATCTTCGACAGCCTAATGCAAATGAGGCAACGGGCACGGTCAACCGGTCGCGGGACGTCGTTCCGATGTCCGGTCTCTGCTCCCGGTGCGTTGACGGATGCAAGGGCAGCTGCGAGATCTGGCTCTCATCGTTCCGGGGCAGGGAAGTCCTGTACCCCGGCCCGTTCGGCGAGATCACAGCAGGTGCTGACAAGAATTACCCGATCGACTATTCCCACCTCAATATCCAGGGGTATGCCGTTGGGGCAAAAGGGCTCCCCAAGGGAAGCGACATCGGTCCCGATACAGCGGTTTTCTCTTCCGTGGACACCGGGACCGAATACGGCTGGAGCAAGAAAGTCAGGATGAAGCTCCCGATCTTTACCGGCGCGCTCGGCTCGACCGATATCGCCCGGATCAACTGGGAACACTTTGCCATCGGCGCCGCGATCTCCGGCATCACGCTCGTCTGCGGCGAGAACGTCTGCGGTGTTGACCCGGCGTTAAAGCTCGACAAGAAGGGCAAGGTAACCGACTCGCCCGAGATGGACCGGCGGATCAACATCTACAAGAAGTTCCACGAAGGGTACGGGGAGATCCTCGTCCAGATGAATGTGGAAGACACCCGGCTCGGGACTGCTGAGTACGTCGCGTCCAAGCACAACCTCGACACCATTGAGCTCAAGTGGGGACAGGGTGCAAAGTGCATTGGCGGCGAGATCAAGGTCAAGTCACTCGAACGCGCCATCGAACTCAAGAAGCGGGGCTACATCGTGCTGCCCGACCCGACCCTGAAGGAGAACCAGGCTGCCTTCAAGGCCGGCGCGATCAAGGAGTTCGAGCGCCACTCCCGGCTCGGGTTTGTGACAAAGGAAGGATTCCTCCATGAGATCGACCGGCTCCGCGATATCGGCTTCAAGCGTGTCACGCTGAAGACCGGTGCGTACTCCATGGTCGAGCTCGCGATGGCGATGCGGTACTGCTCGGAGGCGAAGATCGACCTCCTCACCATCGACGGCGCACCGGGCGGGACCGGCATGAGCCCGTGGCCGATGATGAACGAGTGGGGCATACCGTCGTTCTACATCCACTCCCTCGCTTACGACTTCGCGACCAAACTCGAGAAAAAGGGCATGCGGGTACCTGACCTCGCGTTCGCGGGCGGTTTCTCCGATGAGCCCGGCGTCTTCAAGGCGCTCGCCATGGGAAGCCCCTACGTGAAGGCCGTCTGCATGGGCCGCGGCCTCATGATCCCCGGCATGGTCGGGAAGAACATCGAGAAGTGGTTAAAAGAGGGCGACCTTCCCAAGAGCGTCTCCAAGTACGGCAACGCGAAGGAAGAGATCTTCGTCTGCTACGAGGAGCTCAAGGAGAAGTACGGCAACAGGATGAAGGATATCCCGATGGGTGCGATCGGCATCTACACCTACGCCCAGAAGTTCCGGACCGGGCTGCAGCAGATCATGGCGGGCTCGCGGAACTTCCGGATCTCGACCATCGGCAGGAACGACCTGATGGCGCTGACCGAGGAAGCAGCGGCAGTCTCGGGCATCGAGTACGTCATGGCGGCCCGGTACGACGAGGCCATGGGCGCACTGCTCGACTGAACCCTCCCACCGGTTTCCCGCAATCTCCGACACGAAAAATGAACGCCGGGGGAACCCGGCCATTTTTTCTTCCGTTATTTTTTGGTAAGAAAACCCCGGCCTTCTGTCTGTATCGGCCACGGGCTCCGCCTCTCGGCGATAGTCGGGAAGACCATCACGTTCTGGCTGGAGAAGAAGGACCTCCCCGGGAATGGAGCGGGATACGGGAACCGGATGGAAGAGATCTTCGTGACCTGCGAGGAACTGAAACAGAAGTACGGCGTGAGGTTTTCCGACAACCCGGCCGGGCAATCGGCGTGTATACGTGCGCCCGGCAATTCCGGTTCGGGCTCCAGCAGATTATGGCCGACAGCAGGAACTTCTCTTGTGCATCGGTCGTACGTAGCGACATCATGACGCTCACGCGGGAAGCGGAAGAGGTCTCCGGCATCTCCTATGTCATGGATGCGTACGCGATGCACCGATGGGCATCCTGCGGGACGAGGCAGGACCAGATCCCGGTATTATTGCCGTTGCTGCCGGTCATATGCCGGGCGGGGTGCGGGAGCGGCAGGTGGCGTGCCGGGCCCCTTCCGGGGAGAGGGCTTTCCGCAAGGTGCTGCCTCCTGAGGAGTGAACGCCTTCAAGACCGAGAGGGTTATCCGTGTCCCAAGAGACGGCTGGATGGTCTCGAGCCAGAGGAAAAATCCGACTTTCGGCGGAGTCGGGCGCTCGAACTTGAAATGCCCGTCCTTTGCCTGGACCATCTTCAGGTATTCCTTTTTACTCTTTGAACGGAGGTAGATGATCAGTTCGTTCCCGGGGAGGTCCGTTGCAATGACCGCTTTCGAATAGGCGCGGAAGAATTCGGAGAACTCGATCTTTTTTCCCCGGACGGTCATCCCGTAGGAGTCGCAGACGGCCTTGATCGCCTGCGGGTAGATCGCCCCGTACAGGATCTTCTTGACCAGCATGTCGGTCGACTGCACACCCGCGTGCCGTGCTGCCGCCGGTCCTTCGCCTGAGATGCGCCCGAAGATCCGGTTCCTCAGGTCATCGTGGAACTTTTTGTAATCGAAAGGCCGCCGGAACGTGAGCCGTGTTGCCGGAATGAGTTTTTCATGGTTCTCCGGCCGCGTATACAGGATCCGCGGCCGGTAGTGCTTGACCATCGCCTTGAGCTGCTCGCAGGAACTCGTGTGGATGATGGCGTTCGTTCTATCCTTCGAAAGCCTCTTGATGACGGAATAGTTGGAGAGGTCGAATGAGGAGATGAGGAGAAACGGGGTATTCTTCTGGTCGTAGAGGTACCCGAGCAGGTTCTTCTTGTACTCGATCTCCTGCTCGAACTCCTTGAGATCGGAGGGCGAGGTCACGACTTCCGCAAACGCGACCTCGTTGTCGCTGGTCACAAGCAGCAGATCGAACTCCGCAAGGTCCTGCCCATTGCCTCGGATCACGATGTCGCCGTATTTCGAATAGAATATCCCGTTCTGCCCGTACTTTGCCAGTTCCCGTTCCTTTGGTGCGTCAGCCCCTTTCCGCGCAAGGAACCGGATCGTGCCGGATCTCTTTGAGATATCGAGGAACATCTCGTAGATAATTGCTTCGAACCAGCGGCCCTCGGCAGTCCGCATGGGTTCGATGTCGGGGGAGAAGAGTTTCTTTCGCTCGGCGTGGTTCATGTGTCGCGTGGCATTGAGCGCAATTGCCGCTGTCGGCTTGAAGTGCCGGAAATTCTCATTCAGCCACGGGATCATGATGCACTACCATCTCTCTTTATCCAGTAAATAACAATGGGAAATGATTCCGGAGTCTTTTATTTTTTATTGATAAAAGAATATTTTTTTAAATCTGTTGTACGGCAAGTAACCTTCGGACAGTTGCCGGTAGATTTTCTTGAAAAAAAGACCGGTTTTCCGGCAGCGAACCCGGTGGATGCGATTGTGCACGAGAGAGGTGTGTGCTGACCCGTCCTGCTCGCAGATGATTCAGGTTTCTACTTCTCCTGTCCGGATCCGGATTGCGCGTTCGACCGGTATCACGAAGATCTTCCCGTCACCAATCTTCCCGGTGCGGGCTGCCCCCGTTATGACCGTGACAAGTTCATCAGTGCGGTCGTCGCGGGTAACAATATCGATCTGGACCTTCGGCAACATATCGACCGACATCGTCTTTCCCCGGTACTGGAGGGAGATGCCTTTCTGCTCCCCCCGTCCTTTGACCTCGCTGACAGTCATGCCGGTGAATCCTTTCTCTTCCAGGGCTTTTTTCACAAACTCAAAGCGTTCCGGTTTGATAATTGCCTTGACAAGTTTCATGGTTCATCCACCTCAGGCGCGTTCACCGTGCTGGGATATATCCAGCCCGACATATTCTTCTTCCTCGCTCACCCGCAACCCAATCGTCCGGTCGATGGCGAACGCGATGATGAGCGTGACACCAAACGAGTAGACGAGTGCGGCAAATGCCCCGGCAGCGTTTGCGATGAACTGCTGGACATTGCCCTCGATCAGGCCTGAGTACCCGTTGACTGCAGCAGCCGCAAAGATACCGGTTGCAAGCGCCCCCCACAGGCCGCCCATGCCGTGGACAGCCCATGCATCAAGGCTCTCATCGAGCCCCCTGCGGATGCGCCAGAGCATTGCGCCATAGCAGATAAGTCCGGCAACCGCCCCGATGATGATCGCTGTCATCGCACCGACATACCCTGCAGCAGGCGTAATCGCAACGAGACCCGCGATCGCACCGGATACGAGACCCAGCGATGCCGGTTTGCCGTGGTACCAGCTTGCAAACATCCAGGCAAGCGCCCCGGCTGCCGCAGCCGTGTTGGTCACGACAAAGGCATTCGCGGCGATGCCGTTTGCAGCAAGCGCACTGCCCGAGTTGAACCCGAACCAGCCGAACCAGAGCAGCGCGGTACCAAGGAGCGTCATCGGGATGTTTGCCGGTTCCATCAGGTGCTCGCCAAATCCGGTCCGTTTGCCGACAACGATAGCCAGCGCAAGCGCGGCAAATCCCGAGCTGATGTGCACAACCGTGCCTCCGGCAAAGTCGAGCGAGCCGAACTGCGATGCCCAGCCACCACCCCATGCCCAGTGGGCGAGCGGGTCGTACACGATGGTCGTCCAGATCAAGGCGAAGATGATGAACGACGAGAGCTTGACGCGTTCTGCAACGCCCGAAGTCACGATCGCCATCGTCACCGTTGCAAAAACCAGCTGGAAGATCATGAACAGCAGCGGGGGATAGGTCCCTTCGCCGGCATCCATGCCGACACCGTTCAACCCGAGGAAATCCAGGTTGCCGATGAAGCCGCCAATATCCGGGCCAAAGGCAAGCGAATACCCGACAACTACCCACTGGATACTCACCAGTGCAAACGCGACGAATGCAAGAGCGATCGTCGCGAGGTAGTTTTTCTTGCGGACAAGACCGCCGTAAAAGAAGCCGACCCCCGGCGTCATCAGCGCTACGAGCGCTGTCGATGCGAGGATCCAGGCTGTTGCTCCAGTATCAAGTACCATGATTTTCTCCTTTTTTATCCACTTCAGATTTCAGGGACATACTCCCATGTTCGATAAACTCCTCCGGAGGAAAAATCCGGCCGGCAGTTTCCATGGGAGTATTCTGTGGCGATCCAAGTCGCTGGAAGGAAGTTGTCTTCCTACACTTATAAGCTTAACTCTTATTCTCTCCCCCAACGAGAACGAGAAATGCTGTTCCTGGTTCTCCGCGAGCGGTCAATGCAACGGAACGCGCAGATCCGTACAGCAACCCCCAGGTATAAGATTCTTGAAAGAATAACGTCCGGCAGATGAGGCTGACTCCCATCGCCCGTGCGCTCTTGAAGAGCCGCTACTTCCTCCCGGACGAGACATTTGCTGATCTCTGTTCACGGGTAGCGGGAAGCGTTGATACACCGGGGGCTGGACAATTCCGTGCTGCAATTGAGGACCTCCTGTTCATCCCCAATTCCCCGACCCTCATGAATGCCGGGACGACGTCCGGCCAGCTCTCGGCATGTTTTGTCCTCCCGGTCGAAGACTCGCTGCAGGGGATCTTCTCGACCCTCGCAGCGATGGCACAGATCCACCAGAGCGGGGGAGGGACCGGTTTTTCGTTCAGCCGCCTCCGTCCTGCCGGCGACCCGGTCTCGACGACCTGCGGCGCTGCGAGTGGCCCCCTCCCGTTCATCCGGGTCTTCGATGAAGCCACGAATGCGGTAAAGCAGGGAGGAAAACGACGGGGGGCAAACATGGCGGTGCTTGACAGTTCCCACCCGGACATCGCATCGTTCATCACCGCGAAGAACCAGGGCGGGCTCTCAAACTTCAACCTCTCGGTCGGGTTCGATGCACATTTTTTCCAGTGCCTCGACCGGGGACAATCGTACGACCTCATCAACCCAAGGGACGGTTCGGTCAGGGCATCCATCGACCCGGAGGATCTCTGGGATACGCTCTGTTCTGCTGCCTGGCAGTCGGGAGATCCCGGTGCCCTCTTCCTGGATACGATCAATGCGAAAAACACGGTGCCCGGCCTAGGCCGCATCGAAGCGACGAACCCCTGCGGCGAGCAGCCGCTCCTCCCGTTCGAGAGCTGCAATCTCGGGAGCATCAACCTCTGCCGATGCATCGTCCGGGGAGAACTCGATGATGAACGGCTGAGGGATACCGCACGCCTTGGCGTACAGTTTCTCGATGCCGTAATCGATGTCAACAGGTTCCCGCTGCCGCAGATACGGGACATGACGCTGCAGACCCGGAAGATCGGCCTTGGCATTCTCGGGCTTGCGGATGCACTCATTGCGCAGGGTATCCCATACGAATCAGACGAGGCCCTCCGTTTTGCCGGCCGGACAATGGAGATGATCGCGCGGGAGGCACGGGACACGTCACGGGAACTGGGAGAAGAGAAAGGATCGTTTCCGGCAATAGACCGGAGCATTTTTACCGGCCCGATGCGGAATGCCACCACGACAACCATTGCCCCGACGGGATCCCTCCACATCATTGCGGGCACGAGCAGCGGGATCGAACCGGTCTTCGCCCTTGCCGGGACCCGGAGGATCGGGGCGACCCGGGTAGAACAGGTCCACCCGCTCTTAAAAAGATACCTTGCCCACCGCCGGCACCGCCATGATATCCTGGCGCTGGTAAAGCGGACCGGCTCGCTCCAGACCGCCCCTGTTGCGGACGAGGTACGGGATCTCTTCAGGACCGCGACCGAGATCTCTCCCGAACACCACGTCCGCATGCAGGCAGTAGTCCAGGACCATGTCGACAATGCCGTCTCAAAGACGGTCAACCTTCCCGAAAAAACGGATGCCCGGGAGATATCCCGGCTCTTCCTGCTCGCCCGATCGCTCGGGTGCAAGGGCATAACGGTGTACCGGGTTAACTGCCGCCCGGACCAGGTCCTTGTCCGGGGATGCGAGATGTGCCGGGTCGATTCGTGAGAAGACCACCCGTTCTGCGTCCGTGAAAATTCCTGCCGTTAAAAGGGCGAAAGTTATCTTTTCGCACAGTGAACAGGAGTACGGAGTGGCAAAAACATGAAAGTCGTCGCCTTCAACGGGAGTGCCCGCAAGGATGGCAACACGGCCGTTCTTGTGAACACGGTATTTAAGGAACTGAAAAAGGCAAAGATCAAAACCGAACTCGTGCAGCTCTCCGGAAAAAAGATCCGGGGCTGTCTTGCCTGCGGGAAATGTTTCGAGAACAAGGATGGGAGATGCGTTATTGGAAACGACATCGTCAACGAATGCATCGGGAAGATGGCGGAAGCCGACGGCATCATCCTCGCTTCCCCGACGTACTTCACGGACGTTTCGGCAGAGATGAAGGCCCTCATCGACCGGGCGGGGTATGTCGCCCGCGCGAACGACAACATGTTCCGGAGAAAGGCCGGCGCTGCGGTCGTTGCCGTCCGGAGGGCGGGCGGGATCCATGCATTCGACACCCTGAACCACTTCTTCTTCATCAACGAGATGGTCGTGCCCGGTTCGTCCTACTGGAACATCGGCATCGGCCTCGCACCCGGAGATGTGAAAAACGACGAGGAAGGGCTGGAAACGATGCGGACGCTGGGCCGGAACATGGCCTGGCTCCTGGAAAAGATCCAGGACTAAAATCTACGCTTTTTTTGCACAATCCCGATCAGCAGGATCTCCTGGCATGGGTTGCGCCGCACCATGACCGGCGTTTTCCACAAGAAAACGCCAGCATCACATATCAAAAAATCGCTCTCCGGGAACTCACAGGAATCTTAACGTTTACCGGGGCATCAGTCATGCCGTGGCATGACGGGTGGGAGAAGATATCCCACGGGAAATCATCGACATGCAGTGCCCCCGCAGCTTTGGCATAGCGAAGATGCCATCGGCATCCTCTCATGTCCGCCATCTCGCCCGGAGGGCGAACAACCCCCCTCGCGATATCCACAGGAAGCCGTGCCTCGCCATTTGAATACTACATTCACGGGATCGTGAAGTTCCAGAAGAGCGAAAAGATTTTTACCCCTTCACGACAACCGATGCCGCCGTATCGAACGGGTTCTGGCGCAGCGCGAGGTTGAAAAGGTACGGGTAATGGCCCTTGAGATATTCCATGTATTTCAGCCATTCGGGGACGAGACGCTCGTAGACCCGCCCGATGTCGCCGGAGAGGTGGGCGAGATCGGTTGCAGGAAGATGATCGATGTCCTCCCGTGCCTTCAGTTCTTCCGCAAGGTGGGTCACCGCAAGGATCAGGTCGGTGAACGACTCGTGTTCGAAGATCATCGGGTTCTCAAGGAGACGGAGCAGGAAGTCCTCGTTCCTCATAAGGATCTCCTTGAGTCCCTTCCGGTCAACGCGGTCCGCAGGAACCCTGCATTTCCGCGTGAGGACGCAGTTCGTAACTTCGCGAAACCGGCTGCTGTCCCATTCCTGCCCGACAATAAGCTGGTTCCGGATCGTATCGACACCTTCATCGGCACGGGAGATCGTTGAAAGGAGCGGGGTACCAAGGGTCGAGAAGAATGTCCCGATCACCATATTCAGCTTCTCCATCCGTACCTGTCTCTCCCGGGATTCGAGCAGCCGGTCGATGATCAGGGTTACGATCAGGATCTCGATGGGGATGAACGCGAGATCGCTTACAAAAAAGATGAGGATGTGTTCCTCATCATGGAAGATCAGGAAATGAATCCCATACAGGACAAGGGAAAGAGCCACGAGCCCGATCCCCGCGAGAACCTTCCAGCGTGTCTCCTCTTTCATGGCTGAATGGTTTGTATGCGGGGGATAAAAAATACCGGCAGAAAAGATTGGGACGGGCCGGCGGGACGTTAAGGGTATGCCAGAGGTTTTCCCCCTGTCGTTTCCCTATCATTTAATACCTGGGGGCGGGATGATCCTCCATGGCACGGCAACGAAAAACTGAATCCCGCACCGATCCTCCGGAAGAACGCCACATCGGCAGGGGCAGGAGCAGGGACCGGTCCCGGCAACTGGACAGCGCACGCCACCATGAGGAATCCCATCCCCTGCCCCATCCCCCCCATAAGATCCTCGCCCGGCCCACCGGCCTTCCGAAGCACCACCCCCATACCCGCCCTCCTGAGGAGGCACTCGACATCGATCACGGGACGCACGAGGACCGGCCGCGCCCGGGGAAACTGATGAAGAAGGAGACGATACGGAAAAAACCGTGACCTTAAAAATATTTTTCCTTTTTGCTTCACCCTACTGGGGCGATCCCTGACCGGGTACTGTCTCAGTCCTGGCCTCTGCCGAACGGGGCCCCGCCTGCTGCTTTTTTTTAACCACCGGGATTCATACGCTTGGACAGCGATATCATCCGGGTATGGTACCCGGCGGCCCGTCAGAAGGCGAGATCGCGGCAATGGCCGCAACCGTCAGGAAGCTGATACCGGAGATCATCGCGGATCTTGAAGGACTCGTTGCCATCCCCTCAGTCGCGTTCCCGGGTCATCCCCCGGAGCCCGTGCGAAGAGCCGCTGCTGCAACCGCAGCGATCCTGCGGAAAAGCGGTCTTGCGGGGGCCCGGCTTGTCGAAATTCCCGGCGGTTACCCGTTCGTATTCGGGGAGATCCCACCCCCGCCCGGTGCCCCGACCGTCCTGTTGTATGCCCATTACGATGTCGTGCCGGCAAAACAGCAGGACGGCTGGGAGACTGACCCGTGGACACCCGTTGTCAGGGACGGGAGACTGTACGGGAGGGGCGCTGCCGACAACAAGGCAGGGATAGCTTCCATCGCCGGCGCGATCCGGGCTCTCGACGGAACCTGTCCGGTCGGGGTAAAGGTCGTCATCGAGGGCGAGGAGGAGACGTGCAGCCATCTCGAAGCATACGTAAAGGATCATCCGGACCTGTTCCGGTGCGATGTCTTTGTCATCACGGACATGGGGAAGATAATCGCCGGTGAACCCGTCATCAGCACGACACTGCGGGGCGAAGTCTCCTGCATCGTTACGGTCCGCACGCTTGCCCGCGCCGTCCATTCCGGGATGTTCGGGGGAGCGGCCCCGGACGCACTCGTTGCGCTCATCCGGATCCTTGCGACATTGCACGACGCGAAGGGCGATGTCGCCGTCGCCGGCCTTTCTTCATCTTCCTGGACCGGGGCGGAATACCCGCCTCACCTCTTCCGCCGGCTCGCCGGCATTCTCGATGGTGTCCGTACCATCGGCTCGGGACCGATCAGCACGCAGGTCTGGGCAAAGCCCTCGGTCACCGTGATCGGGATCGATGCCCCGTCCGTCAGGGACGCGACCAACATCCTGATCCCCGAAGCACGGGCAAAGGTGAGCATGCGTATCGCGCCGGGTGCCGACCCGCAGCGTGAGATCCGGCTGCTGGAGTCCCACCTCCGGGCCGCCGCTCCCTGGAACGTCCGGGTCGAGATCGGCAATGCGGGGGGGTCCGCCGGGTTCATCTGCCCGATCCGGGGTCGTGCCGTCGATCTGGCGAAAAAAATTCTTGAATCGGTCTATAACCGCCCGGCACGGGAAGTCGGCGCCGGGGGATCCATACCGCTCCTCTCCTGGCTGCAACAGGCGGTCCCGGGCGCGGAATTCATCCTCTGGGGGTGCGAGGATGACGAGCATTCGCAGATCCACGGGGCGAACGAGAGCGTCGATATGAGCGAACTGGAACGGATGATCGCTGCGCAGGCGTTCCTTCTGCAGGAACTCGGGAAGACCTGAAAACCGGACCCGCCGTTGTGCCGCAGGGTCCTTGCCCCTGCCATGATTTACCGGCAAATACCGGTCGCACCGGGCCACACCCCCGGAAGGACCGCCCGTGCACGACCAAGGATTCCGCAGCCATCCTTTCATTGCCCAGCGGATATCTTAGCTTTAAATAAAAAATCGTCAGAATATTTCATACGATGGCGTTTCCGGTCTTTTCTCGAAAAATGACCGCGGCGCTCGTTCTTCTTCTCATCCTTGTCTTTCTCACCGGCACCTGGCTGCACGTGACCAGCCTCGATACCGGATCCCCGTCCGGGCAACCCGTATTCTCCCCACCGGGCACCCTGCTCACGGTTCAGGAGCAGCGATGGATCGCGGACCACCGGGAGATCGTCGTCTGCCCGGACCCGGAATATCCCCCGTTCGAATTTTACGATGATGCGGGCCAGTACTCCGGGATCACCGCCGACTACCTCCGGATCATCGAGAACAAGACCGGCCTTATCATTATCGATACCCGGCAGGCCGGCTTTTCCACGTGTGTCGACATGGTCCGTTCGCATGAGGCAGATATCCTTGGTGCGGTTTTCACTTCCGATCTCCGGAGGGATTACCTGAACTATACGGACCCGTACTACCAGCCGCCGCTCGTTATCGTCACCCGCGATACCGGTTCGCCGGAGATGACGCTCGATAACCTGAACGGGACGACGATTGTCGCAATCGAGGGGTATACCGTCCATGAACTTTTGAAAAAACAGTACCCGGGCATCACCGTACGGATCGTCCCCAACATACCTGCCGCACTCCGGGGTGTCTCGCTCGGGCTTGCTGATACGTACGTAGGGGATATCGCAACCACGAGCTGGTATGCACGACAGGAAGGTCTCACCAATCTCCGGGTAGCCGGCGAGTACCGGCCTCCCGATCCGCGGCAGTTCCGGCTGGCCATCGGTGTCCGGAACGATGAACCAGTCCTCCGGGACATCCTGAACAAAGGGCTTGCCATGATCACCCCGGAAGAGAAGGAGGCGGTCATCAGCCGCTGGATATCCTCGGACCTCCAGCCAAGACCCTTCGACACTCGTATCTTCCTCATCCTGATCGCCGGGTCGGGGCTCCTTCTCCTGATTGTCGGGGTTACCCTTGCCTGGAACCGTTCGCTGAAACGTGCCGTCGACGAGAAGACCCGCGAGCTCCTGCAGGAACTCGAGGAACGGAAGAGAGCACAGGAGCTGCTGCGGGAGAGCGAGAAGAAGTACCGCACCATCATCGAGACCATCCAGGATGTCTACTACCGTACTGACTGTACCGGCACGGTTGTCATGGTCTCTCCCTCCGCTGCTGCACTGTTCGGGTATGATTCAGCGGACAACATGATCGGGCGCAATATCACCGAACGGTACAACAATCCCGATGACCGGAAGGTGATCGCTTCCGCGATCCGGACGAAGGGGTTCATCCAGGACTTCGAAGTGGTCATGACACGGACAGACGGCTCGCTGATAACCGTCTCCGCAAACAGCCACCTGTACACCCATCCGGACGGCACACCTGCCGGAATTGAAGGGCTGCTCCGCGACATCTCCGCCCAGAAACTTGCCCGGGAAGAGATGGTCAAAAAGAACGAGGAGCTGCGGGCAGCCTACGCGCAGCTGGCAGCGGCACAGGAGGAGCTGAACCGGAATTTCGGGGACCTCGCCCGGAGCCAGGAAGCCCTGAACCAGGCGCGGATGAAGTTAAACCTCCTCAACACCGTCGCCCTGCAGGACATCCAGAACGCTATCTTCTCCCTCTCCGGGTACTTCGAGCTGGAGAAGGATATCCCGAAAGATGCAGCACTGCAGGATTTTCTCGAAAAACAGATCCGGATCGTCCGGACCATCACCGAATCGCTGGAGTTCATCAAAAAATACCAGAACCTCGGGCTCACACCGCCCCGCTGGCAGAACGTGTACCAGACGTTCCTCCTTGCCATTTCGCACCTTGACTTTTCAGCAATCCGGCGCGAGGTGGATGTCGGGGACATCGAGATCTATGCCGACGCGCTCCTCGAGGAGGTCTTTGTGACCCTTGCGGAAAATGTCCTTATCCATGGAAAGCACGCGACCGGAATCCGGTTCTTCTTCCGGGAGGGGGACGAAGGGCTCGTGTTTGTCTTTGAGGATAACGGCACCGGCATCCCCCTCGGGGAGAAGGCGAAGATCTTCGAGCGGAGGAGCGACTACCAGAAAGGCATGGGCCTCTTCCTCGCACATGAGATACTCTCGGTCACCGGCATCTCCATCCGGGAGTGCGGGGAGCCGGGGACCGGTGCCCGGTTCGAGATCACCGTACCGAAGGGAGAATACCGGTTTTTTAAAAGTCCGAACAACCCGGGCGTCCCGTGACCGTGGCAGAAAGTTTTCCTACAATACCCCGGATACCGGAAGAGGACCGAAAAACCTCTGACCACGCGGTACCTACCATGATCCATGCAACCGCAGGGCACTATCCGGACTGAACGGCTGGACCTCGTTCCCGCGACCCGGGAGATGCTCGCAGCCGACCGTGGCGATCGCGGGCACCTGCGCCGGGTCCTTGGTGCAGCTATCCCCCCGTCATGGCCGCCCTCCCTCCTCGATGATGCGACCTGCGCAGAATTCCTGCGGCTCATGACGGACGGGACGGATGACAATTTCCGGGTGTGGTACTGGCTGCTGCGCGGGAACCACGGGAGGGGCCAGACCCTGATCGGGAGCGGGGGGACATCCTCCTGCCCGCAGGAACCGGGCACGGTTATGATCGGGTACTCTGTTGCGGGAGGGTTCGAGGGATCCGGGTACGCCACTGAGGCAGTGCGGCATATGATCCCGGTGATCTTCACCTTCCCGGGCATCCGGCGCATCGTTGCGACCACCTTTCCGGAACTGAAGGGATCGATCCGCGTTCTTGAGAAGAACGGGTTCGTTCCGGTACCTGCACACCATGCCGGAACCGGGATTGGCGAGGGGACGATCGCATTTGTCCGGGAACGACCGGGTTGCCGTTAATCCCCTCTTCCGACCATGGCTCCCTGATATCATTGTTCCGTCGCTGGAACGGGTCACCGTGATTGAAGGGATCGTGAAGATATCATGGGTTCGCCACGCGCCGTGACGGGGACTTCTGGCAATGCAAGTCTGCTTCGCAAATAAATTCTTTTTTATAATGCATCATCCCACGAATCTTATCGCTCAAGCATTACGCAAAGCAATTCAGGTGCACCGTTCGGTGCGCGTTGGTGAGAACAATGGAGATGTCGTCACGAAGAATCATGGCGGAGAACCTGGACATGGTCATCAACCTGCAGGTCCCCCCTACTGTCCAGCGGGCAAACCTCCTGTACCAATGGTTCAGGACAAATCCGGTTGTTGAATCGGGGAGGATGATCGTATGCCGGTAAGCTTACGAAGACGAACCTGTGGGGTAGTCCTGAAGGGAGATCCCACGGGAGCGGAGGATTTCGAATGAAACTCATCGATGACATGAAGATCGGAAAGAAGCTGATCGCCGGCTTCCTGATCCTCGTCATCATCGCGGTCATGATCTCCGCGATCGGCTTTTTTGCCATGGGCAAGATGTCCTCGAACGCCGACACGATGTATGACGAGAACCTGCAGAAACTGGACGCCCTGACGAGTGCAGATGCAAGTTTCCTCAACATGCGGGTGAATACCTACAAGCTGGTCTGGGCAACGGACGAAGCTGCCGAGAAGCTCCCGGAGAGCGCAGCGGAGCTCCAGAACATCCAGGACAAGATCCAGGACTACAAATCCCTGACCCTGAGTGAAGACGAGAAGGTCCAGCTCGCCATATTCGATGAAAACTTCCCCCAGTACGCCGCGGCGTATCAGACGGTTGCCGAAAGTCTCAAGGCAGGGGATACCAAGGGGGCCATTGCCGGGATAAAAGCCGACGGATTCAAAGTCCCGCGGGATGCTGCGGAAGACGCCCTCAAGACCCTCCAGCAGTACAACCGGGATGAGGCGAAGTCCTTAAAAGAGCAGATCAAGTCGGATTACGAGAGCACATCCCTCCTGTTCGCCATTATCACCATTGTTGCAATTTTTCTCGGAATCGGGCTCGGGCTCTACCTCACCCGGAGCATCACGGGGCCGATCGATACCGTGGCACGGAACTTAAAGGAGCTGGGCAACGGCCACTTCGGGAACCGGTTGAGACTGGCCCGGAAGGACGAGATCGGGGAGATGGCGGCAGCGATGGACCAGTTCTCGGACGACCTCCAGAACCAGGTCGTGGGAACAATGAAGAAGATCGCTGTCGGCGACCTGACAACGAACGTCCCGGTCAAAGACAGTAAGGACGAGATCGGACCGGCACTTGTCCAGATGACGGCGGCAATCAACTTAATGGTCCACGATGTGAATGCGCTCGGGAGAGCGATCGACGAAGGGAAGGTCAACACCCGCGCTGATGCAACGAAACACCAGGGGGACTACCGGAAGATCGTCGAGGGCGTCAATAATGTCTGTAACAATTTCTACAATCCGATGAAAGAGGCAATACGGGTCTCGGGGGAGTATGCACAACAAAACTTTACTGCCCGGTTCGATGAAACGGTGAAGGCCGAAGGTGACATGGTCAAGTTCAAAAACGCGCTGAACAATGTCGGGGAATCGGTCTCGAAGGCAATCAGGAACGTCAACGAACAGACGGCAAACCTCTCCGCGGCATCGCAGGAAGCTGCAGCGAGCCTCAATGAGGTCTCGACCGGCGCGAGCCAGATCGCGAGCGGCACCCAGAAGGTCAACGAGAATGCCGAGCGGTCCAGCCTCGGAATCGCGCAGGTCCTCAAGGCAATGGAGGACATGAGTGCGGGTGTCGAGCAGGTCACCTCCAACATGGAGAATGTCTCCAACCAGTCAAAAGAGACCAACGAGGCGTCAAAGACCGGGGCAGCCATCGTTGGAAACGTCGGGCAGAGTATGGAGGAGATCTCCCAGTCCACGGATACCGTCGTTCAGATTGTGAGGGAGATCGAGACTCAGATGGCCGACATCACCAAGATCGTGGAGCTCATCCGTGATCTCGCCAACCAGACGAACCTCCTGGCGCTCAATGCCGCCATCGAAGCGGCCCGGGCGGGCGATGCGGGACGCGGGTTTGCGGTCGTTGCATCCGAAGTCAAATCTCTTGCCGAGGAGTCCCGGGTCAGCGCCGAGAAGATCGAGCAGATGATTTCGGAACTGAACACCGCAACACGGAGCGCAGCCGCGGCCACGGAAGGGTCAAAGGAACTCGTGGCCAGGGGGGCACAGATGTCAAAGGAAGCTCTTGAGGCCTTCAACAGGATCCGGGAAGGTGCGGAGAACGTTGCCGGAGCAGCATCCGAGGTGGCTGCAGCTGCACAGGAACAGGCGGCGGCAACCGAAGAGATCACGGCAAGTATTCACGAAGTGAGGACCCAGGTCGAGAGCACCAGCCGCGAGGCGAGCAATTCGGCAGCGGCAACGGAGGAGGCGACCGCATCCATCAACGAGATCAACAAAGTCGTGGAAAACCTCAACCGTATCGTCGAAACCGTGTCCCGTGAGATGGCAAAATTCACCGTATAAAATGTGATGTAACCTGAACTACGGAATCCCCATTTTTTATCTTCGGAGATTCCAGGATGAGCCTTACGTCCCACCATACCATCCTTAAAAAAAACTATGATCAGAACCGGAATCGAACCTGAAAAGAGCCTCTCCGTCCATCAGCAGCAGGGATTCCGGAGGACGGTCATCTATTCTGTCCTGTATGTCGATGACGAGGAGTTTCTTCTCGATATCGCCAAACGTTTTCTGGAAAAGGACGGCAGGATGGCGGTAACGACGCTTACGTCAGCACATGCTGCGCTCGCCCGGATCCAGGAGGAATCGTTCGATGCCATCATCTCGGACTACCAGATGCTGGATATGGACGGCATCACACTCTTAAAAGAGGTCCGGTCCCGCGTTCCCGATCTCCCGTTCATCCTCTTCACCCACCGGGGGCGCGACGAGGTGGCGGGGGCAGCATTCAAAAACGGCGCGGATTTTTACATCCAGAAAGGCGGAGACCCCACGGTCCAGTTCGCCGAGCTGACACAGGCAATCCGGCTCGCTGTCGGATACCGCCGCGTAAAACAGGCACTCCGCGAAAGCGAGGACCGGATGTGCCGGGCGCACCGCCAGATCTCGCTGGCAGCTGCTATCACCCGTCACGACATCATCAACGAGGTCACGACGATCCAGGGTTACCTTGGCCGGGCAGAAAAGGAGGAGTCCTGCCCTGAAACGAAGAAATATTTCCGAAAAATCCGGTCGGCAGCAAAGGCAATCCGGGACCATGCCGGTTTTTCCCGGATCTTCGAGAGAGCCGGATTCGAGGACCCACAGTGGCTGGATGTCATAACCGTGCTTGAACAGCAGCCGGTCCCTGATGGCATACTGATAGAGGCGGATCTTCCAAAAATCGAAATTTTCGCAGATCCGCTGCTCGGGAAGGTCTTCTTCAATCTCATGGACAATGCCGCCCGCCACGGGGGCTGTGTCCACACGGTCCATTTCAGCGGCACTGAGAGTCCGGATGGATTCCTGATCCGTGTTGCAGACGACGGGAGCGGGATTTCAGACGACCGGAAAGAGCGGATCTTCGATCGGGGATTCGGCAGGAATACCGGCATGGGACTCTTCCTCGTCCGGGAGATCCTCGCGATCACCGGCATCTCGATCCGGGAGAACGGAGAGGCCGGTGGCGGCGCATCTTTCGAGATTGTTATTCCCCGGGGGAGATACAGGATCCGGCATCCTGACCGGATATCATCCGAATCCCTGCCTGACCAACATCCCGTTTCCGGCCTGCAGGTCGTCACGGATGGCGATCCGCCCCCGGATCCGAAACGATTTTCTGCTTCTTAGAAGTGAGATTCCGGAATGCCGGAAAGACCCTGACCGGTGCCGGAAGAAAAAAAACGCTGAAATAGTCGCGCCTTCAATAGGAAGATATGCGCATCGGGCCCTGGGAGGTGATCAGGTCAACGATCCTCGACCGGCTTTCCGGGCTGAGAGGCGGGGACGCACTCGTCACCCGGGTTTTTACCACGATCGGGTACGCGTTTATCAGCGCCCTTTGCATCCTCGCTGTCGGGTTCCTCATGTACCTGGTCACGCTCATCCCGGTATTCCCCCCGGTACTCCCCACCCTCGTCATCCTCGTCATCGGGTTTGTCCTTGCGGGTACAACGATCACGTATGACGAAGTACCGTTCGCGACACCGAGACTATTGATGATCGCTGCCGGGATCATCTATTTCATGGTGCTCCTGACGACGAATGCCATCTTCCAGCTCGTCTGGTTCCTCCAGTTCCTCGGATTTTTCTTCTACTTCTTCTTCATGACCGTCTTTCTTACCATCGTGTACTGGTTCTTCACCGATTTCTATGCACGGTTTTCCGGGTGACCGGGAGCCGGCGGTCCTTTCCGGCAGATCTTTCCCGCGGACCCGTGCCGGGGGCGATGTGGTCCTTTACCCCAAGAACACGGATCAGATCACCTCCGGATTCCTCCAGCCAGGATCGTTCAGCCGGATGATACCCCCGGCACGCCGGCAGAAGAAGGATATTAATCCTCCTGGCACGATTCCTTCCTTATGAGCACCACCACGCTCGTTGTGGATGGTTCTGAGGAGAACCAGAGGACCTGCAGCAAGTACTGCGGGGCATGCCCGACCTACAAGCGCAATATCCTGGGACGATACCAGCCCGCTGCGCTGTTCTGTTCCCACGGAGTATCGGCGGCACCGTCGAAGATCAAGACGATGGGGTGCTTCTGTCCCGCCTGCGAACTCTTCACGAAACACCGGCTTGTCATCGGCTATTTTTGTGCAAAACGGTAAGGTGCATCTTCCGGAATCGTGCCGGCGTTTTTTAGGTCATCCGTTCTCCGCGATCTGAAATGCGACTCACGTCCCTCACGCCGGAAGAGCCGACCGGCTCCGTTTGGCAGGATACGAATCCCTGCAGAGTTTTCGCATGCGCGATCCAGATCGCGCCCCTGTTTATTAAAAAGGTCGAAAAAAATTCCGGTTACGGGACCGGGAGAGCAGATGTTGTGACGGAAGCGATGAAGAAGTACGATGCGACGAGGATTAGAATAATCAACGGTAGCATGACCGCGATGAAGACCGCGAGGATCGCCCGCGCCATGCTGATCTCCTGCAGTTCGTTGAGCCCGACGACAGCGAGGTACAGCGACCAGAGCGTGAAGAGAAAACCGATGACCGGGATCCACCCGAAGAGAAACTCCGGCGTGCCCCCGTACACGACCGCTTTTGCCGTCATGAAAATTCCTTTCCTCCCCCCAAGGACCGCAACCCAGAAGTGGAGCCACACGCCAAAGACGATCGATCCGGCAAATACGCCGATACCTGCGATGATGAAGACAGCTAATGGCAGGGGAATTCCCACCATCCCCGGTGCGGGAAGAGGACCGGCCATTGGCATGAGTGCAGATACGAGCGCTGAGAAGAACGCAAAGACAAGAGCCAGTGCTAAAAGATACGGGAGAACGATGCCTGGCCCATCGTCCCTGGCATTCCGGAATGTAGCGGTGGGATCGGCCAGGAAGCCCCGGGCCTTTTCAAGGAAGACACGTATCATACAGCATTGGTTGGCCGGCAGAATGTTTAAAGGGGGACACACGCCGGACGGGGTCCCGTTCCGAAAAAGCCGCGCCATCTCCCCGGCGTCGCGGTGCTTCCCCCCACAACAGATATAATCCCGGTACCAAAGTGAATGGTATGAAGTTCGACCGGCGGTACTGGATCCTCATCGGCGCTGCCATATTCTTTGCGACGGTGTCCTCCGCGTCCACGGTCTACCTTGCATCGGTCCAGGAAGGGTTCATGGAGTGCAACTCAGTCGCTGCCGCATGTTTCATAAGGATCGGCATGGTCCCCTGCATGGTCCTCGGCATCCTCTCCCTCATCCCCGTCATGGTTGTCATCCCGTACCTCCTTCGCCAGAATGAACAACCGGGACTCCTTTCGATCCTGATCCTTTCCTGTTTTGTCGTGTATACGGCGTTCGATGCCACAAACAACGTCTCCGCCATCCTCGGGTTCCAGCAGTCGTACCAGATCGCCCATTCCGTGCTCAGCACGACGAACAATGCGACCGGAACAGTCATCGGCACCGGGGAGTCGCTCTGCTGAAATGGTCGTGGCGGTGAAGAGGGAAGAGGAGATGAGTTGGCCTGCTCTTCGGAAAAAGCCCGTTGAGGATCCATGGAGCGATCCGCCGGAAAGGGAACAATCAGGTCAGTAAGCCGTCGGAAACGCCGGCCCGGTCCGGCTCAGCTCGACGATCTCCCTTGTATTGGCAAGCAGCCCCTCAAAATACTCTTTTACCCAAGGGGCGCCCGAATACTCCTCGAACGGGCGGTACGATCCCTGCACAGAGCCGTCCACCTTTATAAATTTCAAGAGCCCGATCGGCGACCCCCCGTTCTTTATGAGCTGGTTCAGGGCCTCGAGCGGCCGACGCTCTGTGCTGAAAACAAACTTTGTTTCCGTATCGAACGCGACCGCGATCGCGATCAGCCACGCGCCTTTTGCCTCGGCGAGCATCTCGTTGACAAGGTCAGCAGTCTTCGTCATACCCGTACTGGAGAAATTGCAGGCCATCCCATAAATACCTCATGAACAAAAATGCCGAGGAGGATCCGGCTCTTCCCCATGCCGGGACCCGGCCGGGCCCGGATCCTGCCGGATAAGACGGCGGGGTGCGGGTGTCGTGCGGGATCGGGGTGGATCAGGACCATGACAGGATATGGGTGGAGATATGAAATAAAAATAAAAAAATATTAATACTCGGGGCGGGATCTCATTCCCTATATGGCGCGCAAGGCACAACTTTTACGGAAGTCCGGCGGGAAAGAAAAATCCCGGAACCCCGGGAAGGAGACGGGAAAACAACGGGCGGTACCCTCTTCCCGCCGGAAAACCCTGCCCGCCCTGCCTGACTCCCGCCACGAGTGCCTTATTATCGGGAGCGAGGGGTCCTGCGAGGACTGGCAGGAGATCCTTGCAGACTACCCGATGATCGATTCCGTACAGCGGGAGGACTTCCCGGAGCATGGCGCCAGTTTTGTCTACCTGGCCCATTTCTACCGTACCGCGGATATGGCGAAGGAGAACACCTGCGCGCAGAAGCAGTTCCGGCAGTTCTTCCAATCGATCGGGTACACGTTCGATTCCGCGGGAACGTTCAAGTCCCGGTGGTTCGAGGGAATCGGTGTCCGTACCGGCTGAGAACCCGCGGCATTTTCTTTTATAACCGTTTTCCTGACCGGATTCCTCCTGCAACAGAAATCATTATTGCCACCTCCCGGTAAGGATTCCCGCATGCCTGTCTATATCATGCTCGGGAACCTGACCCATGCCGCCTTCGACACGATCGGGACGATCGATGAGCGGGACAAGAAAGCAGCGACGATCATCGAAGGACTCGGGGGAAAGCTCATCTCCCTGTACTATACCCTCGGCCAGTACGACTTTGTCCTGATCTTCGAGATGCCGAATAAGGAGATGCTCATTAAGTTCCTTGCGATCATGGGGAAGTACGGGACGGTCCGGACCGAGACCATGGAGACCATCCCCGCATCGATGCTCTATACGGCCGGGAAAGAGATCTAAAGCGTCCCCAAATCGATGCCGGGCTGCCCTTCGCGGCCCGTCAAGAGCGGTGAGCATCCGCCCGCCTGGTGTAATCCGGTTGGAGGTTGCGGGTGCCATGGGATCATTCCGATCCTCCACGCAGGGACGGAGTATTCCGGCATACTGGAGTGCCATTCTGAGCCGGAATATACCGGGCGACTATCCCCCTGAACGGATACCCCGTCCCGGCGAAAAAATGATCTAACTGGGTTTCAGGGTCCACCGCTCCTGGTCCCGCGGCGGAAGCAGGCCCTTGCCCTCCAAAAGTCCGATGATTGTCTGCGTGATGTTCATCCGCTGGGTCGTCCCGATCACCGTCAGCTCGTTCCCCGGTTCGGTGTAGACGGTCTCGTTTACGTACGCGAGGCCGATAACCTCCTGGAGTTCCTCATCCTCATAGATTCGCGGGCCGTACTGGTACCCGGTCTCCTGCAGCCACCAGTCCGGGTATCCCGACAGGGTTGTCGTGCCGTTGGTAAAATCCTGGACCATCAGGTTGCTGTACTTCACGACCAGCTGGTCGGAGAAGGCCCACCATGCATTGAGGTTCTTCTCCGCATTTGAGGTGCTGTAGTTGGTCAGGTACGCACGGGCGGCGTCCCCGCCCTGCGCGGTAAGGATCTCCTGCGCGTTCTTCTCGATTCCCGGCTGATCGGCGAACTGCCGGTCCTCGATTGCCTGCCGGTTGATCCGTATGTCGGCGATCATCGCGTTGTAGTTGAGCGTCGCCCAGTTGGTGACAAAGTTCCACGCCCACCATGCATCGCCGCGGCTGAAGGTTGACCGGTCGGTCTTCTGCCACGCTTCGGGCACGCTCGTAACGCCGGCATAGAACGGGATGTAGACCGTCTCGGAGGGCGGGGCGAACCCGAACCAGGTTATCCCCCCGATTGGGTCAGGCAGATACGAGCGGCCCTGGTTGATGTAACTGTACCCGCAGAAGATTTCGGAGACCGCCCGTGGCCAGGCGCCGGGTTTGACTTCGCCGGCCTCGAACTGGCCGTGGTCATCGAACTCTCCCCGCCAGCGGTAGGGGTTCCCGAACGGGCCCGCGGCAGAGCCATTGGTCAGATCAAACACCGTCCCCTCGTAGTGGTCCCGGAAGAGCGCGAAGGCATCCGCGGTCGTCAGTTTCCTGTCCGGTACAACCGAGAACGGGTATGCCCGGGAGTACGTATCGGTCACGTACGGCGTGAAGTTCTGCGAGGGCGCGAGCCGGTGGTAAACACTCCAGAGCCGGGCAAGGGAGTAGTACGGGTGGGCGTATTCGCCATAGCTGACGGTCGTTAACCAGTCGAGGTCCCCCATCGATTCGTTCCACCAGCCGTTCTCCTTCGTGCCGTTGAAGAGGTTTGCCGAGTACATCTGGTCGGGATTTCCCGGGATCACCTCGCGGATCCGGAACGTGTTGGCGGTGACAAAGACCGTGCCGTCCGGCACCTTCTGGGCAACCCAGAACCCGCCAGTGCCGTCGGGTGTTCCGCCAGCCATCTCGATCACCCACGCTTCCTTGGGGTCGGCGAAGAGCAGGGTTTCCCCGGTGCCGTAGAAGCCGTACTGGTCGATGAGCTGACCGACCAGCGTTGCCGCCTCCTTTGCGGTCGTGCACCGTTCCAGCGCAATGTTGGAGAGTTCGGAAGAGTAGAAGAGCCTCTTTTTGGCATCCGCTGAAGGTTCGATCTTCCCTCCCGTCGTCACCTCACCGGCCATCAGCTGGTGCTCGTTCATGATCCCGTAACTGCCGGTGAAATAGGCATAGGTGTGGTTGACTTCCGGGATGTACCCGAGCGGGGTTGTCTCGAAGTCCACGCCCTTGGCGGGTTCGTCAGACCCCGAAGTCGGGTCGAAGTAGACCGGGCGCAGGGATCCCGGGGAATGGTCTGCTGCAGGGACGTACGCGAGCACGGTGCTCTCGTCAACAAAGGCGTGACCGACGACGCCGGAGCCGAACCCGTCGTTCGTGTGCCCGACATACATCGACCCGTCTGCGGAGGCACCCGGGGTGATGATGAAACTCGTGCAGGCGAGAACCGGGGATATCGCCAGCATCACCGCGAGCAGAAACGCGAGCCATCGGAGAGGAGGGAGAAATGTCATGGTAACATTACATCGTGTACGAACAATTTAAGGTTGTATTATTTAATCTCCGGTTTTCCCTGCCGGACAGAGGCTGCAGGTACGCCGGCCCCCGCGGGAAACTCCCCGCATGGTAAAAATCCATTAATACCGTTCTTTCAAATTTTAGAAACGCCCCCCCTGTTTTATCTTCTCCTGCCCTGATAACGTCGCATAACGGTCCGGCCAGAAGGTACGGATCCATCATGGAGAACGCCGGATCACGATAGTCTTCGGCTTGACGTCTGCAAAGAACGATTACGAATTCCTAAAAAGAGGAGACAGTACATATGGACGATCTCACATCACGGGAAGACGAGAAGACAATGGAACGTGCCCGGGAACAGGGGCGCAGGGAAGAGATAGAGCGCGAGCGCGAGCGGGAACGGGCGATGGAACAGGGGAAGAAGATGGGCAAGGAAGAGGAACAGAAACGACAGAAGCAGAGAGGCGGGGGATCGGGACTGAAGCTCCTGCTCCTCCTCATCCTCCTCATTGTCATCATCGCGGTCATTGCAATCGTATCGTTATCGGTTACGGTTACCAACATCGCGCCGGGAGGCCCGCTGCCGTTCATGACCATGTACGGCGTCTCGTTCCCCGAGGGGCAGCCGATCAGCGTCGGGAACACGCAGGTCACCGTCCTGTCGTACGAAAACGAGCTGATCTCGGACATTGGCGGCGACCGCCAGAAACTGGTCATCGGGGAGCAGCGGGTCATCGACCAGCGTCGTGCCACGATCTCGACCCTGGGCTCGGTCAGGCTCATGGAGACCGATTTTCTGATGAATCTCACGTACAAAGGCGAAAGGGATAACCGGGCATACTTCGATATGGCAGTCTATACGTCGCAGCAGGTCCCCGACATGCTCCTCCGGCTGCTGCTCCCGGACGCCATCGATGCGAGGCCGATATGAGAGAGATCGCCCTTCCATCGTTATGCCGTGCCGTAGTGCCGGTCCTGCTGGTTGCAGCGGTCTGCCTCGCCGGGTGCACCGGTACGTCACCGCAGGGAACGCCACTACCGACAACACCGGCAACGGTCGCGACACCGCTACCGACAACGATGGCATCACCCGGCCCGACGCCGGATCCGTTTCCGGATGCTCTTTCGCCAGGTACAAACGTCCCCTTCACCGGAGGGACCGGACAGGGCACGGCGACGGTATACCGGTACCTGGTCAAGTCCGGCTATACCTGGGCGTCGCCATCATGGAACAGCCCGCGGGAACAGACCACAACCGATGTCCTTGGTGTCGGATTCGGGTACAACACCGCGACGCCGCGGGAAGGGAATGTCTTCCTGTTCGTCTTCCTCCGCGTCGCGAGCATCGGCAGCGGGGCGGTGTATGCTCCCTCGCCGGCCCAGTTCACCGTCTCGTTCAACGGGACATCGTACCCGTACTCTTCCGTACAGGGACCTGATGTGACCATTGATACCGTAACCGGAACGCAGTACGACTACCTGCTCGGGTACGGCGGGACGGGCGGATATGTCCAGCCCGGTGAGAGCAACCAGGCCGACGGGTTTCTCATCTTTGAAGTGCCGGCGGGATTTGTACCGGAGAGGACCTATGTCATCGGGAACCTCGATCCGAAGACCCGGGCGGTCTGGAGACTTGGCTGAACCGGGCCGGTCCCCATCCCTCTCTTTTTGGATTTTGCCGGTTTTGACCCGATTGCGCAGAAAAATACCGACGGGAAATGCCATGCATACCCGCAGGAGAATGAACCGGTTTTAATGACACCCGCCCCTACCATATCTCATGAAATTATCACCCGTCTCTCTCCTCTATGCATTCGCTGCCTGCCTCTGTTTCCTTGCCGGCTTCTGCACGCACGGGCTACCGTTGTAATCCTGATCCTCCTCCAGAGACAGGATTCCTGCAAGACAACCTCTTCTGCTTCGGTACTTGACGGGCCGGTCACTACCCCGTGGTACGGAAAAAGCCGCCCGGCATACTGCTGCGATCCGGGCGGGCGAACGGGCATCCAGCCGGCAAGGTTTTTCACCAATCCCGGCGAATACTCGCATGCCTCCGATGTGAATGCCTGATCATCGTTACCAGAAGGGTTGGAAAGACACGCACAACCCATGACATTCCGGAGACGAATGAACGAGAAGATTGGAGAATGGTGAATCACTATGACAGAGGATGTAAGTGCACCGGTATCCGGAGCTGACCATATCCGGCTCCAGACCGCAGAAGCCCTGGAAGAAGCCGCACGCAAGCTCCGCAACGCGGACATGGCACACAGCGGCGAGGAAATCCAGAACATCCTGCACGGTGTGCAGGACAAGATGGAGCACCTGAAGGACGAGATCGGTGCCCGGTACCAAGAGATCGAGGCCGAGTACCACCAGCGGGTCGAACCGGTAGAAAACGTCATCTGCGATCACCCCATCCCCGCCGTGCTCGTGGCGCTGGGCGTCGGGTTCCTCTTCGGCATGCTCATCGGCAAATACCGCGACTGAGGGGGCGCCATGGAACAATCCGCCCCCGGGGAGGGCGAATCGGTAGAAGCGGAGTTTGCGACAACGATCAAGTACCTTGATCTCTACCTCCGGCAGAAGACCGATCTCTTCCTGCAGAACTATGTCTTCGATCCGTTTGAGGCGCTGGGCGTAAAGCTCATGTTCCTCGTCATCGTCCTTACCCTGTTCGGTGCAGGGACGCTGATCGTACTTGCAGGGATCATCCTCCTGCTCGAGACGAGGATGCCGTTGTATGCCGCCCTTCTCATCGTCGGTGTGGCGGTATTTCTGGTCGGGACCATCCTCGCCCGGTACTTCTTCTTTAAGAAGATCGTCCTCCCGACACCGACTGCAACGGAGATGGTGAACCGTGGAAAAGCGTAGGCCGATAACCGAAGATGACATCCTTCTTACGGAGCTGCTCCTCGCGCGGTCGTACGGGCGACTGAAACAGTCTGTCGTCCAGGCCTCATCCGATGCCGTTGGTTCCCTTGGTGCCACGGTCGGGGGAACCATCAGGAAGCACCCCTATGCCACGGCAGGGGCGGCAGTCGGGGCAGGAGCTATCCTGTACGGGCTCTTCCGGCTGATGAACCGCGAACCGGCACGGGGGCACAGCGACAAAAAAACGTCGTTACGGGCCGATATGACCATGGAGGTCATCTCCCTGCTCGCCCCGGTCGTCATGCCCTACGTCACCGCATATCTCGAGGGGTACCTTAAAAAGCCGCATTCCCGGGACCGCCGGTAAGACCCGCAGAGCCGGAAGGACCGGAAAAAACTTTTTTGTATCCGCGGGCACTTCCCCCGCGATCACGGCCCGTGTCCCCTCTCGGGGGCCGGCCGAATCACTACAGTATTGTCCCATGAAGACCAAAGGGTATCCTGAACAAAATACCCTGCGATCCAATAAAAGATCCAAGCCGGATCAGGAAGGGCCCCCATGACGACACCCGATGAAAGGACAGGAAAGCATGCCTGCGTCATTGCCGTCGACCTGGGGGCGACCAACCTCCGGGTCGCACTCGTCACCGGGACGGGCATCGCGGAGAGGACCAGGACAGCACAGATGCCGGACAATCCCTCCGGTGCGGCGGCGATCACCGGCCTTCTCATCCGGAATATCCGTGCTCTCGCCCCGCAGGAAGAGATCGCGGCCTGCGCCGGGATCGGGATTGGGGCGGCAGGGCCGGTTGACAAAAACCATACAACGATCGTCCGGCCGCCGAACATTCCCCTCGAATCGGTCCCGCTCGCGGATCCCCTTACGGAAGAATTCGGCCTCCCGGTCCGGCTCGTCAACGACTGCTGTGCCGGCCTCCTCGGGGAGGCATACTTCGGTGCAGGGCGGGAGTACGGCACCTTCGTGTACCTGACCATCTCGACCGGCATCGGGGCCGGGATCATCGCGAACGGGTCCGTCGTTGCCGGCCGGGACGGGAATGCCGGCGAGGTCGGCCATCTCTTCGTCGACAGCGACTACGGCCTCCCCTGCGGGTGTGGCGGGAAGGGGCACTGGGAGGGGTATGCGAGCGGCCGGTTCCTGCCCCGGTTCTACCACGCATGGCGGCGGAAAAAGGGGCTGACAGAAGAACGGGACGTCGTATCGGCTCCGGATGTCTTCCGCAGGGTACGGGACGGACCGGACCCTTCTGCCCACGGGTTCATCCGCGAACTCGGGAGGATCAACGCGCGGGCTATCTCCGATATCATCGTCGCCTACGACCCGGAGGCGATCGTGTTCGACGGTTCGGTCGTACTCAGCAATCCGGATCTGATCCTCCCCCCAATCGAAGAGTATGCAGACCGCTACCTTCCGCTTCCCCGGCTTACCGTCAGCAGTCTCGCCGGCCATGCGCCGCTCCTCGGGGCATCGGTCATTGCCCGGGGATACATGACCCGGTTCGGGCCGGTCGGGTGAAGGAAGGATCCCCTTTATCACGGCGCCGGGCAGCGGGATGGAGAGCCGGTCAGACGCCACGAATCAGAACCGGACCTCGAACCCGGTATACTCCCCGGTCGGCTCGTCGCGGGCAACATCCAGCGAATCCACCCGGATGACCGGATCGCCCTCGGCACGGACCAGCGTTGCAAACCGCCCGAGCGCCTCATCGCTCCCCTCGGCAACGATCGTAACCGAGCCGTCCGGCATGTTCCGGACGAACCCGGCGACACCGATCTGCCGGGCGCAGTCGATGACAAAATACCGGTACCCCACACCCTGCACCCGCCCTGTTGCACGCGCAGTTATCCGCAGCATTGCGGGAAGGATGGTTGAGGCACCCGTTAAACGTTTTCTTCAGGTTTTTCCCGCCGCGATTCCGGATTGTATCGTCAAAGAACCTTCTGATCCTATCGTCCCCCTGCTCCACGAACGTTCATACGGTTCCTCCGCCCAGTATCTCCCATGGTTGAAAAGGGGGAAGCGGGGGATGAGGAGATCCGGCAGATGTACTGCCGGGCAACCGCCGATGTGTGCGCCGGCCGGTATGCCGATGCCATCCCCGCCTTCGAGACGATCCTCGCCCGCGACCCCGGCAACCTGCCGGCGCTCGTCGCGCTCGCCGCAAGCCTCGACCGGCTCGGGCTCTTTGGCGAAGCCATCGTCTGCTGCGACCAGGCACTCCGCACCGATCCGCGGATGACCGATGCCCTCTTCATCAAGGGGCTTGCCCTCTTCCGCCTCGCCCGGTACACCGAGGCAGTCCCGTGCTTTGACGCTGCGCTCAGGATATCCCCCGATCACGCGGAGGCGCACTTCATGCGGGGCAATGCACTGTACCAGCAGGGTGACCTGACGGGGGCGATCCTGTCGTTTGAGGAGACGCTGCGGGTCCGTCCGAAGTATCCCAAGGCGCTCTACAACAAGGGCGTCGCCCTCGCAGATCTCGGAAGGCTCGATGAAGCGCTCGCCTGCTACGACGCATGCCTCGCGATGAACCCCGGCGTTGCGATCGTGCTGACCAACAAGGGCGTCGTGCTCGCCCGGCTCGGGCGTTACGCCGAGGCAAAAGAGGTCCTGCTCGAGGCGATCGAACACGACCCCGGCGACGCGACTGCGTGGAGCAACCTCGGGATCTGCTACAGCAGGACTGGCCGGGACGACCTCGCCATGCAGGCGTTTTCGAAGGCACGCGAACTCGATGGCGCGAACGATCCCATCGTCCGGTAACGTGTGCCCCCGGATCCATCGGGGGATCCGGGGATACCGTGGCAGCAGGAGGATCCGAAAAGATCGTCCCGAGATCCCGCACGTTTCCGGATCGCACCCGGGTCACGGGCCGGTACGCCGTGTTGCACGCCAGCCGGAGACCAGCAGGAGCACAACGCCGATACCGGTGAGCACCGCGCCGAGTGCCAGCACGGAACGATCCTGCACGCCAAGGAGGAGGACGCACAGGAGGATCCCCACAACCGGGAGGACCGGCAGCCGGCCAAGCGATCCGGGGACCCGGAACGCCCGGTCCGCCCCCGGGGAGTGGTAGCGCAGGGCGATCACCGCAGCATTGATCATGATGAAGGTGACAAAGAGCGTGAAATTGGTCACGTTTGCAATAAAGGCGATGTCGCCGAGGAAAATCAGCGCGACCGTGAGGATCCCGCAGGCGACCGTTGCGGCAATCGGCGTCCTCCTGCCCGGGTGGACGTAGGCAAGGCCGGCCGACAGGGACGAGGATACCGCCATACCGAAGAGGAGCCGGATCGAGGCGTACATCGACATGAGGACGGTGTTTGCCGTAGCGAAGAGCGCGATTACCGCGATGAGGGCGGCCCATTCCGGGCCAAGGGTTGCGGCCACGATGTCGGCAAACGGGGCACCGGACACGGCCAGCTGCTCCCAGCTCAGAACGGAAACGGCGGCAAGGGCGACGAGGATGTAAAGGACGGTGCTTATCGTAAGGGCGAGGAGAAGGGCTCTCGGGATCGTGGACTCGGGGACCTTCGTCTCCTCGGAGAACTTGACCATGGACTCGAATCCCTGGTAAGCGAAGAAGATCAGTGCCGCTGCAGCAAAGAGCCCGGGAATCCCCTGCGGCAGCTCCAGGTAGTTGACGCTTCCCAGGTGCGGCAGGCCGATTGCGATGATGATGACAAGCCCGGCTGCCTCTATCAGCGTTGCGACAACAGCGACCCGGACGGTCTCGCGGATGCCGTACGCGAGAAGGGCGGTGAGGAGCACAAGGAGAACCAATGCGGAGGCGAAAACGGGGACGCCGGTGAGGACGTTGAAGTACCCCCCAAATCCGAGGGCGACCGTGGCGGCGGCAAGGACCCCGGAGAGGAAGACCAGCCAGCCGGTCACGAACGCGAGACGGGCATCAAACGCGTTCCTGACATAGTCATACTCCGCGCCGGCCCTCGGAAACATCGAGGAGAGTTCCGCGTAGCTGAGCCCGGTGACGAGGGCCATCAATGCCGAAACCGCAAACGCCAGCCAGACCGCGTTGCCGCACAGCCCTGCCGCCTGCCCGATGAGGACGTACACGCCCGCACCCAGGATGATCCCTATCCCTGAGACCGTGACGTCGAACAGGTTCAGTTCCCGCCGGAGGGAGGCTTTTGGAGATTCTGCAGCCATACCGTGAACGCTGAGGCGTTCGCCTCCTGATCCCAAAAAGAGTCAGGATGGAACATGGTGAAAAAATGCGGCCATCCCCCGGAATCAGCGCATCACCTCATGGGGGCGCCGGTGGGCCCGGATGCGGAGAAGAAGCCAGCATGATTGAGAGAAAGCAGAATAATCGGGTATAACGTTGGCAAGACAAAGCGATAATGATATATATCATGGAATGATTTTGCACAAATATTTATCAAGCGATACGACGAGGATGAAGTATACGCCGGGGTGCAGTACAGCGGGCGGAAAAATGCCCGTACAAATTTTCACTGCAATACACTCACGATCACGGGATCCCTGCAGGCCGGCCGGAGCCATGATACCATGAAGAACCAGGTACTGTTTGCAGGAATACTCCTGCTCCTGATTGCAATCCTCCCAGCGGCTGCGTCGCCGGTCGTCGGGATCCACGATGACGGGATCTGCTATGTCCTTGATGCGGACGAAGATCTGGTCCCCGCAACATGCCAGACGATTGCCGCGAACCCGTCCGGTGTCGCCGTCCTCGCCTGCGAGGCGAAACTTACGGACGGCGCCGCCCCTGCGGACAGCGTTATCATCTACGATGCCGTCACCGGCGGATCCTGTTCAACGGCGCTCGGCCTGACCACCCGGTGGCAGGAAGTGATCACGTCCGATGGCATCGCCCTGCTGGTCTGCAACAACCAGTACGCCGAGATGCTCTGACCGGATCCCCGTAAAAACTACCGGGCTGCAGAGGCGGGGCTTTTCCATGTATTTCGATGCACGGCCGGAAACCTGTTGTCCCGCCAAAGACAACGTGCGGCGCTGAGCCGGCGATCTCCACGGCCTCTTTTTCCGACGGGATATTCACGATCGCATACCCGGAGAGATCCCCCGGGCGTTTGACAAACTCCCCGGCACCGTGCTGTGAGACCACGTTTCCGGCGTCTTGAAACGGGCTTGCCGATTCCAGTATTCCATTCTTTGCAAGCCCGGCAATCCATTCACGCCTCCGGCGCATCTGGTCCGCTTTCTCGCTCGATTCCCGGGCTTAAGACCGTACGGTCAGGGTCCCCGCCTGCAAACAGGAGCATGTACTTCATGCCACCGTCTTCTTCGCCGCTGATGAAAAAATCTCCCACGCCGGCATTTTTTTGGCGGAGGCGGTACGGAAATGCATCCCCCGTGTTTTTTTATGAAAACGACGAAGATCCAACCATGCATGAGCTCCTCAGGGTCTTTACCGACAGGAAAGGCCTGACCTGGATCGCGGTGACGGCGTTCTTCTCTATCCTCGTCCTCATCCCGTTCAACCAGTACCACGCGGAGATCGCGGGGATCACGCTGCGCCCGGCTGCCGTCCTCCCGCCGGTCTGCGGCATCCTCTGGGGGCCCGCGGGTGCATGGGGCCTCGGGTTCGGGAACATCGCCGGCGACTTCTTCGGGGGCTCGTGGTCGGCAATGAGCATCTTCGGGTTCATCATCAACGTCCTGTACCCTTATCTTGCCTACCGGATATGGCACCGGATGATGCAGGGGCACCCGATGCGCCTCGACATCTTCGCCATCGGATGTTTCTGGATGACGGCCTTTGCGGTCACCCTTGCCTGCATGGTTCTCCTGGCAGCATGCGGCACAATCTTCTTCGCGCGACCGTTCGAGAGCAAGTTCATCAGTTACTTTGGGAACAACATCTTCTGGGTGATGCTTGCCGGCCCGGTTCTGCTCGCGCTCATCTTTGAACCGGCGCGCCGGAACGGGCTCGTGTACGGGGACGCGTGGGACCGGCAGGGGGAGACCGGAAGGATGTGACGATTCTGCGACCGGTCTTCCTTACCGTCCTTCGCCCTTTTCCCGTAACCCCGGTGCTTTTTTCCGTATGAGCCGGGCCAGGTTCTCTGCGCCGGAGAACCCGGCGGTCAGCTCGCTCCCGTGCATGATATCGATATGGTCGATGGAGAGCTCTTTTGCAAGCGGCAGCTCGAGCATCCCGCCGATCAGGAGATCGATGTTGTGTTCCCGGAGTTTCTGCATGATGAGCTCGTGACCGGGCCCAATCAGGACCTCGCCGGTGGGTATTCCCATGCCACGGATTTTTTCCCCAGAAGCAGGATCGGCGTCCACGATGACGAGCCGGGGGACAACTTGGTATTCTGCGAGGAAGCGGACCATGGAGATGGCCCGGGTAGGTCCACTGACAAGTGCAATGCGCCGGGACGCAAGGAACCTGCAGTCCGGGGCATTGGCGTGGCCGGCCGGGAGGCTGCCGGGTGCCGGAACCCCGAGGGCATCCGCAACGCGTTCGAGGAACCGGAGCGAAGAGCGGTACCCTGTGGGGATCTCTTCAACGATATACGGCGTGCCGCAGAGAGTTTTGAGGAGTCCTGCCGCGTCCTTTCCGGACGGTTCGCAGACGACGATGTTGAGGGCTGCATCGCCCAGCCGTTCCAGGTCGGCCCTCCATGATCCGGCGGTGAGTACCGCGCTCACCGAAACGCCGATCATTGCGAGCAGGGAGCGCATCTCTGCAAGGTCGGGACCGGCCCGGAACATGCCGACAAGGTTGACCGACCGGGGGGCAGGGACGGAGGGCTTGTGTGCGAACTCGCGGACAAGCTGGCACAGGGTCTCCCGGTACCCCGCATGCAGATCGCCTTCGAAACCACCGGCAGCGATGGGGACTATCCTTGCCCGGGTCCGGGTATCCCGGACAGCACTGCCGACGTCCTCCCCGATAATCTCGGAAGAGCAGCAGGAGAGGACGAACAGAAGGTCCGGCGAGAGTGTCCGGTCCAGGGAGCGGATCGCCTCCGAAAGTTTCCCTTCGGCCCCGAAGATTACATCATGCTCGTTGAGCGCCGTGGTGTAGATCTCCGAGGGACGGTCGCCCCGCATGCCGAGGATATAGTTGATATGGTAGACGCAGCCTTTGGGCCCGTGGACAAGGACGACGCTCCGCTGGATCGTACCGAGAGCCTTGATGGCCCCGAAAAGTTTGCAGGTCGTGCGGGGAATTTGTGCGGCAGGGGCACAGGAGGATGTTTCTGCCATCGTCCCTCCGGTAACAATTACTCCGGGGGCTGCATGATAAGCTGTTCGCTCCCTGCAAGGCCGGAAGTGTGCTGCCGCCGGCTCCCGCTGACAGGAACGACGGGATTGGCAAGACGTATCTTCTGAAAGATCCCATGAAGACATGATCATGGCACAACGACAGAAGTGCGAATACTGCGAAAAGGACGCTATCGGCTTCCAGTCCTTCGGGTGCTGCTGCGCGTATGTCTGCAGGGACCACGCGGACACCCTCCTCCTCGCGCTCAGGCCGGGGGAGAAAC
>JAKLEQ010000060.1 GCA_022711635.1 Methanoregula sp.
GATGCCGAAGTCAGTGAAAATTTTCTCGATGTCAAGGGACGGAGTACTTGACCAGGGATTGATCAGCTCTTCCTGCATGATGTTCACAGCTTGATCCGCGCAAATTCAGTATACTGAATGCCGGTTGTATATACACAGGCAAATAACATCTTCTTTTTGACACTATGAGCAAGGCGGACCGAGCGGGAGATTGTGCTCATTGGAAGCGAAATCCCCTGTTCTATTGCATGAACGAGCATCTCGGAATGGACTTTCTGTCCTGAGTAGACACGGAAATGGTGGCCGAACTTATAGCCGGTTTTCGATATATAACCAAGCCGGCGAAGATCCGTGTACACAACGGTCTTAAAAGGAAATTCATTGTCGCCTTCACAGGCACGGCGGAAGAACTCTTCTTTGGCTAGGGTTTTCCCCCTCTCTTCAACAGAGAGCACACCGACAGAAAGGAGATAACATGTTTCCAGCGGTGAGAGAAGGATACGGGTGTCATCGAGCCGGCTTCCAAGCCAGGACTGTTCGAAAGCGGATCCGGCAGGCATCCTTGCAATCACGGTTTTCCCGATGATGACACCGGTAATATGCGGGTACTCCGGTTCCCCCGATATCGTCGCCAGGGTATGGAGTTTCACTTCGTAATAGGTGATCTCGTCCTCATCATCCACGACTGCAAGGACATACAGCTTGCGCAGGTTATGGGCGGTTGTCACCTCCTGGATCAGATCCTGGAAATGAATGGGATCACGTTCGGAGACCACCCTGACGAGATACAGCGATTCGGCCTTTCCCGGGCGTTGCCCGCGCCGGAACACGCGGAAATCGTGCGGCCCGGTCTGGACGGAGTACCCTCTTTCCCGGATGTCCCGGTAGACAAGGTACGACCGGATAAGGTTGGGTTGCCGGGCGAATATCGCGAGAAGGGCATCAAAATCATACCCCTCAACAGAGATCTTTCCCCGGTATAAAAGATAGAGTGTTTCATGGGGAGCCAGCACGAGACCTCCCGCGTCCTTGCGGCCGTATCCTCCCTGTTCGTAAAGGGATATCCCCTCCTTCCCACAACGCACGGATGTCCCGTTAAATACTGCTTTCACTGGAATATGTATTTGCCTTCTCGGGTAATAAGGACGCAGGGGATGAGACCGGTTTTCATTTCCTATACCGAGAACCTGCGGATATAAGAACCGGGAAAACCAACGTTGTTGCCGTGATTGTATCTCATAAGTATGACGTAAAGAAGGTTTGCGGCGGAAATCCCAACCTTCGTTCAATTAATGTAATACTATAAGATACACTACAGGATTTTTTTTCAGCCGTACGAGAAACAGCATCAGGGTGGCGGTAAGGGTGGCAGACAGAGAGAGTAATCCGCAGGTCATCAGGATTGGTGGATTCCTGAAACGTTCAGCGGTAAACGGACCGGGAGTACGGTCAGTCATCTGGGTTCAGGGTTGCCCGATCCGCTGTGAAGGGTGTTTCAACAAGGATCTCTGGAGTATCACAGGCGGAAAAGACGTTGGTATTCGCCAGCTTTTTAAAACGATAATTTCAACAAGCGGCATTGACGGTGTGACGTTCTCCGGTGGCGAGCCCTTCTTCCAGGCAGAGGCACTTGCGGTGCTTGCAGAAAAAATCCATTCCCAGGGATTATCTGTCATGACATTCTCGGGATACCCTTATGGCCTCCTTGCCGGTTCCCATGAGCGATCGTGGAACCGTCTCATGGCTGCGACAGATCTCCTTATATCCGGCCCCTATATCGCACAACCAGATTTCCGGAATCCGGACCCGGGAGCCACCGGGAAGGAGTACCATTTCCTGACTGACCGGATCAGACCCGGAGACCTGGATCCGGATTCAACCTCTGCTCTGGTTGAATATACGATTGGCAAAGACGGGACGGTGCTTGCGACCGGTTTTCCCGATGCGACGCTCCACCACCGGTTCCACGCATCCGGGACAAAGGGAGGCTTCTGAGATGTCACACTTCAGCCGGATCAAAACGCAGTTCAAAAACCGTGACGCGCTTATTGATTGCCTGACCGGGATGGACTTTATCATCGGTACTGACACTACGATCCGGGGGCACCGGGGATTAATCAACGTTGATATTGCCGCAAAGAACAGGCAGGGCAATGAAATCGGGTTCGTCAGAAATGCCGACGGCTCCTATGATATGGTGGGAGACTGGTGGGCAAAAGGCGGCGTAAAAGAGCAGGATCTCGCCCGTGCATTGCAGGAGCAGGCAGGAAGGATTCAGCAGGAATATGCCCGGTGCATTGTCATCGAGGAGACAAAGAAAGAAGGATTCAGCGTTGTCCGGCAGGTAGAAGAGGAGGACGGGGCTATCCGCATTCTGGTCCGGCGGTGGGTATCTTGAGAGAAGGCAGGGATCCGGATTTTACCGAGATGCTCTCGGTATCCTTGCGGGCACGGGTGACACTGATGGTCGTCATCACATCTGAAGAAGAGCGGGCAGTCTCCCGAATACAATCCGTCTGCATGAGATGGAACCCGGAACGGCAATGCCTCGTCTGGAACATCGTTGATGGTTTTTCTGCCGATAAGACCGGCAACGGATTCTTTTCCCAGTCGCGCGATCCGATAGCCGTCCTCGAAGACGTTGAGAAAACGGATGAGAACGCGGTTATCGTGCTCCTGGATTTCCATGAGTTCTGGAATAATCCCCAGGTAAAACGGATGATCCGGAACCTTGCCCAGAAGTCACGGTACAACCGTCGCACGGTCGTAATTGTGACCCCGTCGCAGAAGGTTCCCGATGAATTCCGTGACGATGCTGTTGTTGTCCATCTCCCGCTTCCTTCCGCTGCCGAACTCTCGGATGAACTCGAGTCACTTATCCATGCAAGCGGTGTCCCTTGTACCCTGTCGAGATCCGGAAGGGAGAAGCTGATCCAGGCAGCACTCGGCATGACCCTCAACGGGGCTCGCAGGTCGTTTTCCAAGGCAATCGTATCACACGGGAGTATTGATGACCGGGATATCGATCTTGTCGTTGCGGAGAAGAGGGATATCATCCGGCGTACTGATGCTCTCGAGTTTTACAGTTCTATTGAGAGCGCGGAGAATGTCGGCGGGCTGTCGGTCCTCAAGGACTGGCTGCGCCTTCGTGAACGGGCATTTACCGAAGAGGCACGCTCCTATGGCCTGCCGGTACCGAAAGGGATCGCACTTATCGGGATTCCGGGGACCGGCAAGAGTCTCACGGCAAAAATGATTGCAGACCTCTGGCATCTTCCGCTCCTGCGGCTCGATGCCGGCGCACTCTTTGGAAGCCTAGTGGGAGAATCCGAGGAACGGACGCGCCGGGCGCTTACCATAGCCGAAACAATTGCACCCTGCATTCTCTGGATCGATGAGATGGAGAAAGCGTTCTCGTTTGGCACCGGTGACTCGGGCACAAGCCAGCGGGTATTTGCCCACCTCCTGACCTGGATGCAGGAGAAAACCGCTCCATGCTTCGTCGTGGCAACCGCAAATGACATCTCTGCACTCCCCACCGAACTCCTGCGGAAGGGGCGGTTTGACGAGATCTTTTTCCTTGATCTTCCGAACCGTGACGAGCGGAAGGAGATCTTCTCCGTCCACTTGAAGAAGCGCACCTGCGTGCCTTCGGACTTTAATCTTAATCTGCTCGCCTATGAGAGTGAAGGGTTTGTGGGGGCCGAGATCGAGCAGTCCATCACCGATGCAATGTATGTCGCATTCAACGATCAGATGCGGGCAGTGACCACCGATGATATTCTCCGGTGTCTGAGGAAACAGGTGCCCATCTCGGTATCACAGAGAGAGACTGTAAACGGCCTGCGTGACTGGCTCTCGCAGGGAAGAGCAATATCGGCTTCATCAGGCCAGAAGCCTCAGTCCGGTACGGAGCAGAAAAAAGTTATCGCACTTGAAGCAGCCCCTGAGTCCCCGTGATCCTGACATGCAGCCGTTTCCCGTCCGGCAACCGGTTCCAACGATCCCTGTTCCTTTTCTCAACTCCATCGTCCGGTCATGGTATCTGAAAAAAAATGCGAAGCGGGCCCGGTCCGGAGATCCTGAATCCGCCCGCCTTGTCGCCCGGCAGTACTGCAGCTGCCCGGACAGTGCAGCTGAAGCCTGCCTCAGTTCCCTTGTGGGAAATACCATGGATCCGGTTATTACCGATACGCTCTGCCAGGAGGCGCTGGAATCCGGAAACGATCTCCTGTACTCAGCGCTATGCAATCTTCAGGTCTTACCCTCAACCCCAACATGGCGGGCGTTATTCTTCTTTGCGACCGGGCGAATTTCTGATTACCAGTCCCTTGCAGGCAGGGAAGGTCGCAACGTGCTTCGTGAAGCATATTTCAATGCAAAAGAGCCGGTCAGAGAGTGCATCCGCAATGCGGCGGAACGGTACCGTGCACAGGCATTCTTTGCCGACATGATTCTGGATCCTGAACTTCCTAATCCTCTCTCACAGCTGTCGTTCCAGGAGTGGGAGATTGTTGTTGCCGGGCTGATGACAGGATCCCGGTCTGAGAAGCTGTACCGGCTCCTGCAGGATGCACCGGTCCCGTATGCTTTGCACGCTGTCCGGATTCTTCACGGGTCCGGCTGGAAACCTGAAGACAAATACCTTCGGGAGCTCTGGAAGAGGGTCGTGGTTACAGCTCCAAAACGGTGGACCTATCCTGTTTTATCGGTAAGAAAAGATTGTGTTCTTGAAGGTCCTGACGCCAGGACCAGGTTCGCCGCATTCTCACCGGACGGAACGTTGCTGGTCACATCCGGATACGAGGGGACGATCAGGATCTGGGATGTCCGCCGTGGTGAAGAGATCGCTTCTTCAGGAAATCCGGAAAATGCCGGTTGTTGCCCGATCTTTACTCCTGACGGGAACTTTCTTTTGACCTGCAGCCGGGATGGCATCCTTGCCTGCCGGGAAATTCCATCGTGCCGCATCATTTTTACGATCCCGCGTTGCAGGAGCAACCGAATCTCCCCTGCGATCTCTCCTGATGGCCTGTTTGCTGCTATGTTACAAGATGATGGCAGGATCGGGATTGTCAGCCTGAAAGACGGGGCGATAACAGGGTCGGTAAATACCGGAGATGCACCGGTCACTGCATTTGCTATCAGCCCTGACCGGAAATATATTGCAATTGGTTCTGACAATGGCGAAGTCAGGCTGATTTCAGTTTCTGACGGGACTGAACACTGGAGAGCCCCCTGCAGTTATCGAAGGATCGAACGTCTCGCATTCCTGCCCTGTACCACAGGTTCCGGAATCCTTGTCGCTGCAGAAAAAAATCACCCGGTATTGCTGGACGTAACAACCGGATCCTGCCAGCGAACGTTTTCCGCCCCGAAAGACCGGCCACGGACGACGACCATATCGGATGATCGCAGGTGGATCTTTGTGACCATGGAAGACGACAGCATCGGAGTCTTCTCAACAGACCAGTCCTCTCCGGTTGCAAGGATTCCCCCCCGGAAAGGAGGAGCAATATCATCGGTAGGTATTCCTGGAGAGAGCATCGCAGTGACCGGGGGGATCAACGGGATTGTCCGGATCTTCCGGTTTGGAAAGGATGCTCCGGAAAAGATGTTCACCGCTCACGCGGACTGGGTGGTTGCCCTCGCAGTCTCACCGGACGGAAAGACACTGGCAAGTGCAGGCTGGGACGGGACGACCAAATTATGGAGTCTCCCGGAAGGAGCCCTGCTCCGGTCCCTGGATACGCGGGCAGGTGCCCTGACCTGCCTTGCAGTATCAGGTAATGGTACTGTGCTTGCTGCCGGGACCAGTGAAGGTCTCGCCAGATTCTGGAAGATGCCGGAAGGGGACTACCTCGGTTCCCTGGACGCGTTTACCGGGTCAGTGAACGCAATTGCATTAAATGACCATGGGACTTGGGTTGCCACAGCAGGATCGGATGCAAACGTCAGTATCTGGGATCTTTCATCCAAATCGCTGGTAGCAGCACTCCATGGCTTGAAAAACAGGACATACTGCCTCGCATTCACCCCGGACGATAAAGGGATTCTCGCGGGCGGCTGGGATGATACGGTAAGGCTCTTCGGATTACCTGATGGTGCCCTCCTTCGGACTTTTTCGGCGCATACCAACGTGATCACGAGCATCGCAATCGCGAACAACGGGAAGTGGTTCGTGAGCGGGAGTTATGACGGAACCTGCCGGATATGGGACCTTTCGATAGATAAGGAACCGGTTCTCTGCAATGGGAGCGGACGGGAGATCGGCGTTGTTGCAATCTCCGGAGACGGACTGCTCATCGCAGCGGCTGAGCATGACGCAATTATCAGGATCTTTCAGAGAGAGGATGGCTCCTGCCTGTATTCCCTGACCGGCGCAACATCGCAGATTACCGGCCTTTTTTTTATTCCCGGCGGAGATCTCCTCGTTGCTTCCGGGTCTGACGGATCGATCTCCTGTTTCAGCCTCGGTACCCGCTCGCACATCCGGAATTTCTCGGCACATGCAGGGAAGATCTGTGGTCTTATAAGCGCAGGTGAATATACCGCAATAAGTGCAGGGGCCGACGGAACTATCCGGCTTCATTCCCTGCCTCTTTCGGCACCGCTATCGTCTATGAACCCGGATTTTACCGGAGTCATTACCAAGGCTCATAATAATTCCCGGCGACTCGAGCGGCAGCAATGGGAGTTTCTCTCCGCTATCCTGGAACTTCGGTTCTCGCATGAGATCTGCCTCTGCAGCCCGCCGCCGTCGGTAGGTGAACTCGATATCATGATCGTGGAGTGAGAAAATTTGCGCCGTCTAGGAATCGATTTCGGGGTATCGGGAACGGTCATTGCAGAGACCATCGGATCCGGCAATGAAGAGAAGGTTCTGCCGGTACTTTCTGAACCAAACCTTGTCCACATGATGGAAGATGGTTCCCGGATCCGGGGACAGGAGGTAGTGGAGAAAGGTCTTACGCAATCCGTATCGACGGCACGGCATATGCGACATTACATCCTGATCAACAGCCCGGTAGCAGTGCGTTCAGGCAGCTACGCCATGACATACAAGGATCTGGGACGGGATCTCCTTGTATCCCTGATACGGAAAGTGGCAGAACGCGGTGAGGACGTCCATGAAGTGGTCTTTTCCCTACCTCATAGCGCTCCCGGCCATTATCGCGAATGGCTTGCCTCGGTCGTTGCAGAAGCCCGGATACCGGAATACTCGTTTACCGATGAGCTTACTGCAGCGGCAAGGGGATACGATGTTGCCCAGGAAACGGATCAGGGTCTGATGGTGATCGACTTTGGGAGCGAAAATATTGAAGTAACGGTTGCGCGGCTTCAACAACCGTCGCAGGGAGGGACCCGATCCGATCTGGTTGTCGCTCACGCATCATCTGATACCGGTACGCAGTCAGTCGCCCGGTGGATAGCTGATGACGTACTGGCGCGATGTCCGAACGGATGGCGTCCTCAGACCCGGACCTATCCTGACGGGCTCCTTGATGCATGTAACCGTGCGCTGGAAGATCTCTTAGTCCGTGATACCATCGTGCTTCAGGTCAAGGATAAGAATAATGGAAAAATATCAGGGTCCCCCCTTTCCCGGGCAGATCTCGATGCGATTCTCCGCAAGCAGGATCTCTTCGGAATCCTTGATAGTACGATAACGCGTGCCTGCGATCTTGCTCAGGTAAAGGGTTACGATCTTCCGCGGATCCGGAATATCCTGATGACCGGATCCGGAAGCACCATCCCTTCCGTCCAGGCAGCGGTGGAATCCAGGTTCGGTACCGGGAAGGTCAGGAACGATTCCCCCTGTTCGGTTATCGCTGCGGGTGCTTCCCGGCATCACCCGGGCGCATCTGACAAACGGTCGCTCAGACGCGATTATGCCCTCCGTTACTGGAATGCCGATACATCAGGCCACGAGTACCGCTATATTGCGCGGAGGGGCACCCGGTACCCGACACTACAGGACACTGCCCGCATCCTGATCAGTGCAGCGTATGACGGGCAGGTCTACCTGGGAATTGCCCTGTACACATTCGGGGATGTGCCGGATGATGCGAAGTCCCAGGCGATCGAGCTCGTTACTGATTCCGGGGGCAAGACCCGTTGTATCGAACTGAGCATAGAACACCAGGCAACAAGGGCGACCTGTATCAATGAACGGACACCTACGATCCTTGCAGCAACTCCTCCCGGTAAAAAAGGGGAGGTCCGGTTTGAGCTGGCATTCAGGATCGATTCGCAGGGTTTCCTTCTTCTCAACGCCCGCGATGTCATGACCGGAGGGATGATTCTTACGAACCATTCCTGTGCGAAATTAACATAAAAAATATGGAGAATCTGAATCATGGAGATGGAAGAACTGGAAATTATCATACCAAAAGATGGAACGATCAGCGTGAATGTTAAAGGCGTGAAAGGAGCCCGGTGCCTCGCGATTACCAAAGGACTTGAACTGGCTGCAGGATCTGTCACTGCCCGGACGTTTGCTGCTTCCTATTACGAACAAGAAAGAACGGTTTTTGAAAACATCGCTATTAAGAAAAAAGAGGGCTGATCAATCCTACAGGTCGTCACGGAATTCAGGTGTGAACCGGCTGATACAACCGGAGGAATGATCCCCCGGTCGTCATCAGTACTTGAAGTCGCGGATCTCCTTTTTCACACCTTCAATAGTCTCATTGACCTCAGCGACGATTTTCGTGATCTGGTCGATTGCTGCAGACGATTCTTCACTGGCCGCAGCAGCATCGGTTGCCTCTTTTGCGGTGTCCCCGATCAGGGTGTCAACCTGGTGGATGCTTGCGGTGATCTCCTCGGTTGTCGCAGCCTGCTCCTCAGCCGCAGCAGCAACTTCGGATGCCGCTGCGGATACCTTCTCTGCGGCCTCCCGGATCTTCCGGAATGCATCAAGCGCTTCCCGGGACATTTTTGCCCCCTTCTCCACCTGGTCCTTGGAGCTTTCCGTCGCTGATGCAGCATTCTTTGTAGCAAGGTTGAGATCGGCAATCATCTGCTCGATCTTCTCGGCACTTGCCCGGGATTCCTCGGCAAGGGATTTGACTTCAGATGCCACGACAGCAAAGCCCCGCCCCGCGTCCCCGGCCCGTGCAGCTTCGATTGCAGCATTCAGCGCGAGAAGGTTCGTCTGGCTGGCAAGGTCCCGGATAAGGACGACGATGTTCGTGATATCCGCCATCTGTTTCTCGATCTCTTTCACGATGTCATATACCGATCCCGTCGAGATCGAGATCTCTTCCATCCCTTTCTCCACACCTTCAGCAAGTCCGGCGCCTTTCTGCGAAGCTTCATTTGCCTGGCGGGCCTGGCCGGAGACATTCTCCATGCTGGAAGTGACCTCCTCTACTGAAGCGCTCATGTCTTCCATGGCCTTTAACACCTGCTGGACGCCCTGCGCTGCCTTTTCGGTGTTGGTGCTGACTGACCCGGTATTCCGTGCAACCTGCGCGGCACCGGAAGACACTTCCTCAACACTCGCCATTGCTTTTTCCGTGCCGCTGGAAACGGATGTCAGCTGGTCCGAGATGAAAGAGAGGGCCTCGGCTACCTTCTTCTGCGCCTTCCGGCCTGCCTCCCGGATCTCGGTCAGGTCGGAGAAGAACTCCATCGAACCGATAACATTTCCGTTCAGGTCTTTGAGCGGAACGCCGGTATACGCGATATCGTAAGTACGGTCATTCGGTTGCGCCTGTGTTTCAGCGGTTATCGATGATCCGGATCTCATACACCTGCCGGATGCGCAATCCCCGGTCCGGCAATGCTGTGTCCTGAACTGGTCGTAACATTTGGTGTCGGTGAGCTGGTTGCTCTTCTTTCCGGCCATGATGGAAGCGGCATTATTTACATAGAGGATGGTAAAATCCTTGTCAATGATGAACGCCGGAACAGGGATGTTATCCAGATGCCCTACAACTGCGTTGATCGTCTC
>JAKLEQ010000061.1 GCA_022711635.1 Methanoregula sp.
CTGGAGGGACCTGACCTCGATGCCGAACTTCCGGAAGGCGTCGATGAAGAGGTCATGGGTGAACGGCCGGGGGAGCACGTCCCCGTTCTGCGCATTCTGGATCGAGACCGCCTCGGAGATCCCGATGAAGATGGGGAGGACCCGGTCCGTGCCGTCGGAGAGGAGGACTACGGGCACGGTCCCTCCTGTGTTCATGGCAATAAAGACGCCGTGCACCGAGCAGGGTACTGCCGTCATCCGTGGAGTGACATTACCCTTTGGCGTAATAAGGATTGGCTCGTATTCACCCGCGGGACTGCTGCTGGCGGGCGGCGGCAGCCGATTCTCTCTTGACGATGATGAAGCCGGAGATGAGCCCGAGCAGAATATTGAAGTAATACAGGACGACGCGCCAGATGACGATGAAGACCCCAAGGATCGCCGACGGGAGGAAGAGGGCGTACATGGACGCCGCACCGACCTCCGCGACACCGGAGCTCCCCGGGGTTAGGGGCATCATCATCAGGATGGCGAGGATCAGGTTGATGACAAACGACTCGAAGAAGAGCGGCGGCTGGCCGAGGCCGATCAGGATCAGCGAGGCGGTGGCGCACTCGGAGACCCAGTAGAGCATCGTGAAGAAAAGCCCGAAGACAAGCCCGCTCTTTGCGCTCCGGACGAACTTGGAGAGCGCCCCGTGGAAATTGTCGACTTCCGAGACGATCCGGCATTCCAGATGCGCGCAACGTTCCGGTTCCCAGCGGCGGGTGAGGAGCCGGGCCACCCACACCATCGCCCGCTTCATGAGGGCCGGGCGGGTCGCAAAGACAATGAACAGGATCAGGCACCCGATGACGAAGATGAGGGTTATCGCCATGAGCGCCCCGGATGCTTCGCCGATGAGCTTCCATTCCTCGTTCAGCATGACCATGGAGAATCCCGCGAGCAGGACGAGCATGATCCCGTCCAGCACCCGCTCCATGATCACGATCGCGGTCGCGTCGCCGAGCGGGACATCGGCACGGTAGAGTTCGTGGATTCGGACCGGTTCCCCGCCCGCCTGTGCCGGCGTGACCGCCGCGGCAAGGAGGTTGGCAAAGACGAGGTTGAGGCTGTAGAAGAACCCGATCCGGTACCCCAGCGAGCGGGACATCAGCTGGACCCGCCACGCCCAGAAGAACATCGTGAAGATGTGGAAGAGGAATGCGAGGAGGAGGAAGACGGGGTTGATCTTCTCGATGGAGCTGATGGTCTCCTCGTTGATGGTGAAGGCGAGCATGATCACGAGGACCAGAACCGAGAACCCCACCGATAAAATAAGCCATTTACGCTGTGTCGGGTCCATTACGTCCTCTCCTGCTCTATGATGCCTTCACAAAGGTTATAGAACATAGTATATCTCTTTATTCACCTGTCGGTTCTGTGGGGATATCAGCATCCGGACTCCACGAGAACTGACTCCTTTCTCCGGCAGTCTCGAAAAGGACGTTTCAGATCGTGAAGATTTCACGTGACCCGGTCACGGCAAACAGCCCGGCCCGGACCCCGGCGTCGATCCAGCCATGCCCGTAACTGAAGCAGGCAAGTGCGGCTGCATCCTGCCCCTGTGCAAGGTGCCGCTCCCCCCGCGTGGCGTAGGCTTCCGCGACGACTGCCACACGGTCCGCGGTGCCGTGGAGAGCGGTCCCCTGCTCCGGCGCCGGCTGCACGGCACCGCGTGCGGTTGCGAGCAGGCGGCGGTACCGGGTCGCTTTCTCGCGGAGCTTTTCAGAGACCGCCGGAGGAAGATCCGGCAGCGGTGCTGCAAACAGGCAGTGTGGGGCAGCGAGGATGAATAATCCGCAGGCGGCCCCGCAGTGGAGCCATCCCTCGGCGTAAAATGCGGCCGCGAGGGCATTGACCGGGTCGCCGGATGCGAGGAACGTCCCGCCATCGTTAAGATATGCCCGGACCATGGCGAGGTTGTCCTGCGCCGTAAGAAAAATTCCCGTCCGGTCCGGTGCGGCAATCCGGGCTGAGGCCAGTTCGTCACCGAGCACCCCTAAGGAGGTCGCAAGGTTCATAGCCCGGCGAACACCTCGAGGTACCTGCGTTCCATGTCGTGAAGCTCCGCCGGGACGATGAGGATATGCAGCGGCGGGCCGAAATCCGTGGCGGTGACCGCCGCGGCAGATCCGGCGCGGACGACGGGGGCTCCTGACCCGGCGCGGGCAACCCCGACGTAGAGTCCGATGCGGGCCCCTTTCTTCCCGGCAAGCCCTTCGAGGATGCCGACCGCTTCGGGGACGGTCATGAAGCGGTCCTTCTGGATATCCAGGTAGACGAGCGTGTGGAGGTTCTGTTCAAGGTTGTTCAGGATGACCTCGACCGGGGTGACCGGCGCCCAGTTCTTCTGCGGGAACGGGAGGGAGCACGACCTCCCGAACCGGTAGTTCTGGAGCCCGGTCAGCCCGCAGACCGCGCTCAGGATCGAGGAGCCGTGGATGATCGCGGTCGGGATGCCCCGTTCTGCCGCACGGATCCGGAGGTCGATATGGGTGGTCGAGACCATGGGGTCGCCTGCCACGAGGAGGACGACGTTCTCCGTCTTCGCCCTTTCCAGCATTTCGTCGGGGTGCACCTCGATATCCTCCCGCAGGAGCAGCCGGACGGGGCAGCCGTACCGCCGTTCGAGATCCGCGACGGTTGCCCCCATCAGCCGCGAGGTGTATCCCTCGAGGTACACCGCGTCAGCAGCGGCAATGCACGCGAGCCCTTTTACGGAGATGTCGTCTGCATCAAAGAGCCCGAGACCGATAAACGTGAGCATGGAATGTCCTTTAGGCCGGTTTTCCTGTACAGGATACCGGGGATGTGCGCCGATCATTCCGGATCGGCAGTCCCTCGTCCGTCATGGCCCTGCCACAATCGTCCCCTTCTGGAGGGAGAACCGGAGCCAGTCGGGGTTCCCCCCCTCGATCCCGCGCATGCGCAGGAACCCGGCGTCCCCTTCTGTCTTCACTTCGATAACCCCGTCCATAAGCTGCTCGATCATCGAGATCGTCTTGTCGTCAAACGATCCGCTGTTGATGAGGTAAAAACCCACCCCATCGCTCTTCTTGACCTTTGAGGCGATGATGTGGAGGAACTGGTACAGGACATCCAGCTTGCGGTACATGAGGAAGGTGGAGATCGAGTTGACGCAGAACCGGATCGGTGGCGGGAAGAGTTCGTTCTCTGCCCCGGAGAAACTGCCGTCGAAGATGAGTTCGATCATCTTCGAGAACTTGATCCCGATCCCCGTGAGATCGGAGGGGTTCGCGACGAACATCAGCCGGTTCGTATCGATAACATTGGGGCTCGAGCTCTTGGTGATTGCATCGATCGTCCCCACGAAGCGCTTGTCCGCCCCGTTCCGCTTGAACGCATCGATCACCTCGCTCGCCCGGTCGTTCGTCGATATCACGAGGGCATACTCGCCCGGAAGGGGTTTTGCAAGGGCGTACATGAGCTCCCGGGCGATGGTTCCCGGGGGTGCCAGGATGAGGTAGTTCTTCCCGGCAGCAAATCCCCCGGCAGTCCTGTCAACCTGCCCGATCCCGGATCTGTAAGTGTACATCGTTGATGAACAATCATTTCTTAAGGAACCCTCATAAGGGCTCCGGTCACGGTGAGCCAGACGGCCGGACAACAGCCGGGGATGAGAAAACCCTCCCCATGGCACGGGCCGCTCCGTGCCTAACAACCGCGGCACGTTTGGTCCGTTACATCACGAGGGAGAGGAGCCGGAAGGCGATTGCGCCGAGCGCGATGGCAAGGCCGGTCTCTGCTGCGGTGACGAAAAGCGCTTTCTTCCACCCGAATTCCTTAACAAAGACGCCGATGGTCGAGATACAGGGCGTGTAGATCATCGTGACGAGGCCAAAGACGATCAGCTGTACGGGGGAAAGGACCGTGGAGAAGACCGTTGTCCCGAAGAGGGTGGCGAGGGTAAGAACGGTGATCTCCTTTCTCACGATGCCGAAGACGAAGACGACCCCTGTGATGGCCGGCAGGCCGAGCAGGAGCACGGTGATCGGGTACAGGGCGGCGTTGATCGGGTCGAGGAGGCCGGCGCTGTAGGCAAGGCTTATCGCGATCCCCCCGATGATGTACGCGGGGAGCACGATCCAGACGAGGGATTTTGTCCGCGACCAGGTCTGGGAGAGGACAACGGATCCCGAGGGGACGTGGTACTCCGGCATCTCCATGATGAGGCCGACCGGTTCGCCGGGCACTGCCCTGAACGCGATCCTGCCGAGGATAACGATGAGCAGGATGTCGAATGCGTAGAGCGCAAGCGCCCACCAGATGCTGACAAAGGCAGCCACAACGCCGAGGATCACGACCGTCCGTGCCGAGCAGGGAATGAGCGTGGTTAAGAACGCCGCGATCAGCTTCTGCCGGCTGGATTCGAGGATGCGGCAGGAGAGGCAGGCCGGCACCGTGCAGCCGAACCCGAGGATCAGCGGGATGATCGCTTTGCCGTGGAGCCCGAACCGGTGCATCAGCCGGTCCAGCATCACCGAGATCCGGGTCAGGTATCCCGAGTCCTCGATGATGGAGAGGAAGAGGTAGAACGGGAGGACGTACGGCACGATCAGGGTTACCGCGGCAACGAGGCCGGTCCAGGCGCCGGTTGCCAGGATCTCGGGTGCGGAACCGGCAACGAATGGCGGGGCGGGTGCGACAGATTCCAGGAATGCCGTCAGGATACGGGAGATCTCGCCCCCGACAATGAACGTCCAGAAGAGGAGGCCGCCAAGGACGAGGAGGACGAGGAGGTACCCGATAGCGGGGTGGAGCGCGATCCGGTCGAGCCGGTCCGAGAGGGGGATATCGTCTGGTGCCGGCGGGCGGATGTCCATGACTTCACGGACGATCCGCTCTGCCGCGTGGTACCGTTCCCCGGAGAGGACGATTGCGGCCGGTTCGCCGTGCATCCGCTCGAGTTCAGCACTGTACTGCCGGACTGCGGCAGCGATATCCGCCCTGACGTCACCCGGGCCGGTGAGCTTTGCGGAACCCCGTTCGAGGAGCCGGATTGCGGCAGCGCGCCGGTCCTCGTTCCCGGTGCCTTCGGGGATGAGGGCGGCGATCTTCGCGATGCGGTCCTCGACCTCCCTGCCGTACGGGATGACACGGGGAGGTGTCTTCTCCCGCGCAAGGGTGACGATGGCATCGGAGAGCTCCGCGATCCCCTTCCCGTGGATCGCGACGGTCGGGATGACCGGAACTCCCAGCAGGCCGGAGAGTTTTTCACCATCGATCCGAATCCCTTTCTTTGCGGCGAGGTCCATCTGGTTCAGCGCGATGATGAAGGGGATATGCAGCTCCAGCAGCTGGAGGGTGAAGAAGAGGTTGCGCTCAAGGGAGGATGCATCGACGATGTTGACGACGATGTCCGGCTTGTTGGTAAGGATAAACTCCCGGGAGGCCTGTTCTTCCGCAGAGAACGTGGACAGGGAGTAGATCCCCGGGAGATCCGTGATACGGATCCTAAAGCCGTTATGGAGCAGGACGCCCCCGGCGCATTCCACGGTCTTGCCCGGCCAGTTCCCGGTCTCCTGCCCGGCACCGGTCAGCTGGTTCATCGTGGCGCTCTTCCCGACATTTGCATTGCCGGCAAGGGCAACCGTGATATCGGCCGGAAGGCACGCGGTTTCAGGAGATGCCTTCCCGTCTTCCCGCGGCTGCCACGCTGGACCTCCCATCAGGTCTTCACCGGGGCCGATGTGACGAAGATGTTGTCCGCGATTGCGCGGTCGATGGCGAGTTTTGTCCTGCGGACCGCGATCTCGACCGGGCCGTCCATTGGCGTCTTCCGTACAAGGGAGATGCCGGTCTTCACGGTAAGGCCAAGGTCCGAGAGGCGCTGGACGACGTTCCCGTCGCCCCGGATGAACGCGATGGTCCCCGCCTGCCCTGGCTCGAGATCGGAGACCGGCCGGATCGGTTCCCCCCGGGGTTCCGCAGGTTCCGGCTCGCCGGCAAGGCAGCTGACGCAGTCGGTGACCTCCCGGTTGCAGGGAGAAATAAGGCTCCCGTGCGGGCATCGTGACGGCGCCTGGAGCATCTTGCACAGCGCACTCGCCGTATCGTCCGAGATGGTATGCTCCATCTTGCAGGCCTCGTCGTGGACGGTCTCCCCCTTGACGTTCAGCACATCGGAGAGGAAGACTTCAAGGAGCCGGTGCCGGCGCTTGACGGACTCCGCCAGCTCGCGCCCCTGTTCGGTCAGTGTCGCGCCCTTGTACGGTTCGTACTTCACGTACCCTTTCCCGGACAGGTTCTGCAGTGCCTCGGTGACACTTGCCGGTGCCACGTTCAGGCACCGTGCGATGGAAGAGGTCTTGGCGGTCCCGTCTTTCTCGCCGATATCGTAGATCGCTTCCAAATATTCCTCGAGCTGCTCGGACGCCATGATCTTATTTAGGACTCCCTAAATAAAGAATATTTCGGATAACCTAAAAATTCGGACGATCACCTTTGTTTCCCGCCCCGTCGGGATCCGACCAAGGGAGAATTTTTTGCGCATCATCACAACTATTTAGGTTCGGGATGCAACCTGTTAACCGGAATGATATACCGGCTCTACGAGCAGCTGCTCCGCAGGCAGATCACGATGCTCCCTGCCCACATCTGCTTCATGATCAGCGGGCGCGATATGGCGGATGCCCCGGACAACCTCCTCGCGGTGACCCGCTGGTGCACGGAGATCTCCGCTGAGGTTACGAAAAAGAACCCGTCCGGGGAGAACGCGATCCGGGGGCTCACCTTCCACATCAGCACGCCGGTGCCGGATGGCATGGAACGCTGCATGCCAGCGATCCGGGCGATCGGGACCATCGCCCGGCTCGACCTCCACTACCACGATGCGGTGGAGCAGGCAGGCAGCGGTCTCCCCGTCGTTGTCGCGATCGGGAAGAGCGGGAGAGAGGAGATCACCGCCTGCATCCGGAAGATGGCGCAGGACAACGTCGCACCGGAGACGGTCGACGAGAACCTGCTCGAGTCCTACTTAACCTTCAAGTACGCGCCGGATATCGTCGTAAAAAGCGGGGGCGATCACCTGACCGATTTCCTGATCTGGCAGTCGGTCTACTCCGAGATCTTCTTCTCTGATGTCAACTGGAGATATTTCCGGAACGTGGACTTCCTGAGGATCCTGCGGGACTACCAGTCCCGGGTGCGACGGTTCGGCACCTGACCGTTTACCGCAGCTTCACGTTCTTCCAGTACCGTATCCCGTCCGCGACAGTCTCTTCCATCGCGAACCGGTTCTTCAGGGCGACGGTAAACGTTCGTTTGTCCGGGAGCGTCCCGCTCTTTCCGGCATTCTCCTTGTGCCAGCGGACATACAGGGAGTACAGCTCGTCTTTTGCGATCCGGTCCGGTTCTTTCCCGCCAGGTTCGGTCCGCAGGATCCGGTTCGTGACAAACCTCCGGACCGGGTCGTCCTTCCCCTTCTTTCCCCGGGCTTTCCCTTCCGGTTTTTTCCGGGCGGCAGGATGTGCCGGGGCGACTGGTGCGGGGACGTCTGCCGGCTCCCCCGCCTCCGGATCCCGGGGGGTATCCCCCTGCACTCCTGCCGGAACCGGGGCCGGGCCCGGTTCCTGCCGGGCTGCCGGTCCCTTCTTCATCTTCAGGAGGTGGGCACGGGCCTGCGGGTCTTCCGCGTTCAGCACCGGGTGGAGTTGTTTTGATGCGGCCCTGCCCCCGGATCCCTTCATCCCCGCCGCCCCTTCTTTTGCGATAATTACGGGATTACCGGCATGTTCCGGGATCTCCTGCTGGGAGAAATCGATGCCCAGCATTCCGGCGAGCGCCCGGTTGCATTCCCTGCTGATATCTGTGCCGGACGTTCTCGCGGCTTCGAAAATGTCGGTGCGGATGAGGATGGTTGTCTGGCGCCACCGGACGCTCCCGGGCTGCTGGGAAGTCATGGTCTCAGGATCTCTATTCAAACCGTTGGAATATAGAGCCAGCGGTGTGCGGGGTGAAGGTGAGGCGAAGGACCAGCGCAGGGATCAGGGCGTGCCACGGGGGGAAGACCGGCACCGCTGGTCGTAGACACGGATCGCCCGCAGCAGATCGATCTTCCGGAAAAGGGGCCAGTAGGGCGCACAGAAGTACACGGCGGATTCGTGGCCGCTCGCGAGCCATGGCAGGAAGTTCGAGGTCCGGAAGTCGTTGCCGGTCCGGATGATGAGATCGACAGGCGGGATCCCCTTGCCCCCGTGCAGGTGCTCCTCGACCATCCGGACATCGATCTGCGAAGGGGAGATCGCGCCCTGCCGGGCCGACGAGAGGATGTCGCGGGCAGCAAGGACGATCTCGTTCCTCCCGCCATACGCGATCGCGACATTGAGGGTGAACCCGTCGTAGTCTTTCGTCGCTTCCTCTGCGGCCCGTATCGTTTCGAGGAGGTCTTCAGGGAGGAGCGAGCTGTCGCCGACCATCTGGACACGGATCCGGTACCGGTGAACCCGTTCGTCGTTGATCACGGCGAGGAACCGTTCCTTGAACAGGGTGAAGAGATATCCGACCTCTTCCCGGTCCCGCCGGAAATTCTCCGTTGAGAACGAGTAGAGGGTGATATGCCGGATCCCGAGGTCGTGTGCCCAGTCCAGCATCTCCTCCGTCTTGTCCGCTCCCGCACGGTGCCCGGAGACCTTAGCGATGCCCCGGGTCTTCGCGAACCGGCGGTTCCCGTCCTGGATGATGGCGATGTGGCGGGGGATATGGCGGCACTGGATCTTCAGGAACCGTTCGTAGACCGGCTCTAAGATCTCCCGGATCACAGCGGGGTCACCTCGACAACGATCCCGCCGTCCGGGTACCGTTCCACGACATACTTTTTGCCGGGGATGCGGTCCTTTGCCGCGGCAAGGAGCCACCACGCCGTCTCGATCCGGTCCCCGAGATCGATATACTGCCCGGGCTCCAGTTCCTCCTGGCAAAACCTCCGGCATACATCCCCCGTTCCTTCCGTGGGTTCAACCACACCGTACACGATGGTCCCGTCATCGGTGATCTCATCGAACGGCCGCGCCGTATTCTCCGCTATCCGCCGGAGGCGTTCCCGGAGCTGGACCGAGTCCTTGAATGACGAGGAGCACCAGCGGACTTTTTTATTCTTCAGGAGCACCTCTGCCCAGTCCCGTGCGCCGGCGATTGCGTTGTGGAGGTCGTCGGCAAGGGTATACCCGCGCAGCCGCATCTCGTCGGCGTTGGTCTCCCCCCACTCCAGCTCGTTGATGTTGAGGAAGTCGAGGTACGGGAGTGCAGGTTCGAGGAGTTCGAGGCCGGGAAGAGCGGGGACTTCGAAACCAACCTCAAAGCCGCGTTCTTTTGCCCGCTGTGCTGCTGCGAGGTATTCCGTGTGAACGATGTCGTCCCAGCACTCCCGCGGGGGATGGAACCGGATCTCGTCGACGAGGCCGGCGATGCGGTCCAGTTCCTCACCGGACGGCGCCGTTGCGGTATAGAGGTGGATCTGGTGATCCTTTCCGAAATGCTCCTTCAAGAGCGTGCAGTACTCCACGACCCGGTCGAGGACCAGGAACGGCTCCCCGCCGGTCACGCCCGTCCCGAGCGCGCTCATCGATTCCGCGACCCCGATGATCCGGCCGGGTTCCTCGACCTTGTGCTCGTTTGCGTACACGACGTCCTTTCCCTTCCGCAGGGAGGAGAGGGGGCAGTACCAGCAGGAACGGTGGCACCGTCCCGTGACAAAGAGGACCATCTTGGCGCCTTGATGGCAGAGAACACAGCCGGAGGAGAGCGTCATGGGAGGCCGATCCGGACGCCGGTGGCGTCCATGGTTCGCGCTTTATTATTCGTACTATCAGGTGAAAACCCTTGGGGTTTCC
>JAKLEQ010000062.1 GCA_022711635.1 Methanoregula sp.
TGAAAGCGTAAAGCGCGATGCGGCGACCCTCGACGGCATCGAGGAGCTGAACAGCTCGCGGGCGACCGAGACGGCACTCTACGCGGAAGGGCTCATGGACGAGGTAGAGGAGCTCTTCACCATCATTGCCGCACGCCTCCTGTACGTCTCCCACGTTCTTGACGAACTGGACGAGGCCGGCGAGGCGGATGCCATAAAAAAACTCATCGATACGGACCGGCTCGACGAGCTGATGACCGACTTCCACCGGTTCTCCGCGGAGCACCGGGCCGGCGGCAAGGCTGACATCCAGCTCGCGTTAAAAGCCGGCCAGATCGTCGGCAAGCTCGACCGGATGTTCGCGCAGCAGGACCTCGCGCTCGTCCTTGACCCGGAATACGTACGGCGTGCCGGCCGGCTCCTCTGCGACTACACGACCGTGCTCCGCGGGTTCCGCCAGCCCCGGATGCTCCGTAAGACTGCCCCCGCAACGATGGTGGCAGGGCTCATCGGCTCCCTCAACCAGTCCGGCGAAAGGAACGAGGACCTGATCGGCTCGGCCGACAATCCCGCCGCGTTTACCCGTGCGCTGATCCGGAAGATTGCGCGGTCGCCGGCGTTCGACGACGTGACCTGCGCCTGCACGGAGGATTCGTGCACCTGTACCGCGGAGATCGACGCCGCAATCCTCGGGGACGTGATCCTGGCGGTGCTCGAGGACCTCGCCGGGGCGGGGTGCCGGGAGATCTCAGTCCGGGTCGCGACGGGCGGGCGCGGTATTTCCATCACCATTGCATCGCCGTTCGGCATGCCGGTCCCGTACGACCTGCGCAAGCGCTTCCTGCAGGACGAGTGCGCACGGGCCGGCGGAACCCTCGCGTGGCTCACGGACGCGGAACCTGCCAGTGTGCGGATCGATCTCCCTTCTCCCGATCTTTAAGGGGGGGCAGGGGTCCAAAATTTACATCCGCATTGCCATCCCGTACATCTGTTCGGGGAGGATGGCAGTCATGGTCTCGGTGCTGACCGCCCCTGCTTCGGCGATGTCGATGATGACTTTCGCAAGGATCTCGGCGGACGGCATCTCCACGATCGCGATGAAGTCGTAGCGGCCGAACGTGTAGTAGTGGCTGATGAGTTTCCCGCCTGCGTTCCGGATGATCTCCCCTGCCCGTGCATCCCGCTCCCGTGCATCCCGCATCTTCTGGAGGGCCTTCTCGGTCAGTTTTCCCATCACGATGAACAGTGGCATGAGAGGGGGATCACACTGCAGGTAAATATAATTAATGGACAATGAATTCGGGAGCCTTGCTTCCTGGCCGGGGACGAGAAAAATGGAAATCCCGGTCTCAGACGCCGGGGACGGTATGATAGTCCGGCGCAATCGCGTACCGAGCAACGCGATCGCCGTGATAGAAGGGCCGGGCCTCCACGCTGAACGGCGCCGTTTCGCCTGGGTCAAGGTCCAGTACGGCATCGTAGGCCGATCCCATGCCGGCGCCACTGTTGTCGTAGCTCGTAACAACGATGTAGACCTTGACGACCGGGGTTGTGCCGGCGTTTGTTGCCGTTCCCTTGACGACGAAGGTGCCCGAGGGATCGATGGCACCGGTATGCTGGATCGTCACCTCCGGGGAAGACAGTCCGGCAGCCTCTTTTGAGAACAGGGAGATGAGCCCGGGGTGGGGGAAGATGATGAAGAGCGTTCCGATCCCGAGGATGAGCAGGAGTGCGCCAATGAGCAGGAGGGCGACATTTCGCATATGGTGTTCTCCTTCGGAGATCGTCTTCAACCTTTCCAAATGAGATTCATATACCCTGAAACGAGGCAATGAACAATGCGGGATGGGGTCAGGCAGGACTGACATCCTCAACCCAATACTATATACTCTGCCGCAGGTATGTTGCATGAGTATCCGGATTCGTCAGTCCGCTCGATGGACGAAATCCGGGACGACCCAGTACTGCCCATTACAGAAACCGGAAAAAACCCGCATGGTCCCGTTTTTTAAAAAAGAGATCTGGAACCGGATGAGGAGAAGTCCCGTCATGACAGAACGATTTAGAAGCACTTCGGAAGAGAAAGGAAAAACCATGAAGATCACCGTCACGAAGGATGGCCCCTATCTCGTGAGTGGCGGAGTCCCACTCTCCATTGAAAAAGAGATCTGCAACGACGACGAAGGTTATTGCCGGAACTGGCGGGTGATAAAAACATTCTCGGTGCAGGAGCAGTATTCCCTCTGCCGGTGCGGTCGTTCGCGGAACATGCCGTTCTGTGACGGGACGCATGCGAAGATTGCCTTCAACGGAATAGAGACTGCCGGCGGTGAGACCTATCTCCGGCACCCGACCGTCATCATGGGTCCCGGACTTGAATTACTCGATCACGAGAACCTGTGTGTCCATGCCCGGTTCTGCATGCGGGCAGGCGGGATCTGGAACCTCACGAAACAATCGGGTATCCGGGAAGCACGGGAGACCGCAATCGAAGAAGCCTGCAACTGCCCATCCGGGAGACTGGTCATCAGGGACAGGGCATCGGGGAAGGAGGTCGAACCGGCGCTCGGGAAATCAATCGCCGTCATCGAAAATCCCGCAAAGGGGGAACATGGCCCGCTCTGGGTGCGGGGAGGAATACCGGTCGTTTCTGCTGACGGGAAAACGTATACGGTCAGGAACCGGCTCACGCTCTGCCGGTGCGGGAAGTCGGGCAACAAGCCGTTTTGTGACGGGAGTCACGTGGAACACTAAACGATATTTTTTACGGCGATGCCGGGCATCCTGATGGTGTCCCTGGCAGGAAGGGGGTGGGGGGCTCGCTTTACCCTATCTGACACCCCCGCATCGAGATGGACCCGTTCTGGAAACCTTCGTACGTAAACCGAGTGCGACTCCTTCCTCCTGGAGCCCCTGGGCGTAAATCATCGGGAGATAGTGATCGAGAGCCGGTATGGCGGAGATGATCCCCTCACCTATGGACGGGTACTCGATAAGGTCGTCAAGCTCCCCGGCAACAAGAGGGGACTGCATGTCTCTGTACACAGCCACGGGCCATGCGAACGGCGTTGCATCCATGTCGGAAAAATCGGCGAGCCGGAGATTATGCGCCATGTCTGCACCGCATCGTTTCTCATCTCCCCATTGCAGGCACCCAAACGATTAACATACAACCGGCTTCACAACGGTACATACGGTGGAACGATTCGTGAAAAGGAAATACCCGTTCCTCATCTCCGTCCCGCACGGCGGAACAACGGTCCCTGTCCCTGTGCAGGACAGGATCGCGTTGACCGGGGAGGAGATCCGCTACTACTGCGACCCGGCAACGCCGGATATCTTTGCGTTCAAGAATGTCGCCGCATCCATCGGCACGCAGGTTTCCCGGATGGTCGTCGACCTCAACCGGCCCCCTATCCCCCTGCCCGGGAAGGACCCGGATGGCGTGATCAAGCGGAGGACCATTGACGGGAAGGAGGTCTACCTGCCCGGCCGGTTCCCGGACATACCGTTTGCCCAGCGGCTGATGATGGAGCACTACTTCCCCTTTCACCAGAAGGTCGACGAGCTGATCGATTCCCGGCACGTCCGCATCGCGTTCGACTGCCACTCGATGCTCCCGGTCGGTTCCTGCGGCCAGAACGATGCGGGGAAGGAGCGCCCGCTCATCTGCCTCGGCAACAACGGTGACAAAAGCGGGAAGGCGAAGAAGAACAGCGTGATCACGTGCCCGCAGGAGACGGTAAAGGAGCTCGCGGAACGGTTCCGCGCCGGATTCGGGATCGAAAAGGAGGTTGCCGTCAACGACCCGTTCTCCGGCGGCTTCATCATCAACGCCCACTACTGGCGCAAGGGCGTCCCGTGGATCCAGGTCGAGCTGAACCGGTCGCTCTACGAAAAGAATGGCAGCGACGGTCGTCTCACCGGCCGGCCGGATCCCGCGAAGATACAGGAACTGCGCGACAAGGTCTGGAGCGTCCTGACCGGGTTCTGGGAGAGCATTGATACGAAAGGAGCGTGAAAATTTCCGACAGGAATGCCGGGTCGCCGTCCGGCCCGGCCGGAACAGTCCCGCCCCGGGAAATTGAGGTGCTCCCATGAACATTGAGGTGCTGCAATGAAACCGCTGATCCGTTCTTTTATCCTCGCCATAATCCTGTCTGCAGGTCTTCTCGCCCTGCCGGCGGGCGCTTCTATCGTCCTCTCCGATGTTGCCGTCCAGCCGAACACTTACCCGCTCGTTCCGTTGTCCGTTGTGAATGTCACCGCACACGTCACCCTCGAGCCGTTAGCTGCCACCACCTTCCGGGACGGGCACCGGCTCCAGATGCAGACCGATCTTCTGGGCGCGACCTGGGACACCCGGATTTATGTCGATGGCGTCCCGGGGGCGCGGCAGCCGGCCTCCGGCACGTCAGCCTTCATCAACGGCTACCTGCTCTCGTTCGGGAGCGACCGGGACGTCTCCTTCATCGTCACCATCCGGGGGACCGTGCCGGACACGCCCGGGCAGCAGGTCCTTCTCATCCGGATATCGGAACTGGACAGCACCGGCTCCCTTGAGACGACAGTAAACCCGATAACCGTCAGTGAACCGGTCGCTGCACCCGTTACCGTGACGACCACGAAGCGGACAGCCCGCACGACAACAACGCCGGCAGAAGAACCAACAACGGCACCGACCGAGGCAGGCACCGAAGGAGTAATGCCGGTCCTCGCTCTCGGCGCGGCGGCCGCGCTCATATCCTGCGGTATCAGGGAACGGTAGAACCGTTCAAGGAAGACGGCAGGACGCAATCAGGGGAGATCCCGGGCGCACCCGCTCTCTTTCGCAGCCCTTTTCACCGCCCGGGCGACTGCCCGTACCACGCTCCGGCTCAGGACCGGGGGCAGGATCCGGTCGCGCCGCGGATGTTTTACATAATCCGCGATCGCGTGGACGGCGGCAAGCTTCATCTCGTCCGAGATCCGGGTCGCGCAGGCGTCGAGCGCACCGCGGAAGAGGCCGGGGAAGGCGAGCGCGTAGTTGATCTGGTTGGGGAACTCGCCCCTGCCGGTCCCGACGACTGCTGCCCCTGCGGCGAGTGCATCGGCGGGGGCGATCTCGGGCTCGGGGTTGGCGAGCGCGAAGATGACCGGCTCTTCGTTCATCGACTGCACCATCTCCTGTGTCACGATCCCCGGCGCGGAGACCCCGATGAGCACGTCCGCCCCCTTAAGCGCATCGGCAAGCGACCCGGTGCGCCCCCTGCGGTTCGTCTCCTCCGCCATGATGAACTTGTACTTGTTGGCGTACAGCCCCTCGCGGTGCCGGTGGAGGATTCCTGTCCTGTCGCAGACAATGATGTCGGCAACCTCCGGGAAGAGCCCGGGCCGGTACCCGATCCCGGCCAGCATCCTTATGATCGCGTACCCAGCCGCACCGGCCCCGCTGACCACGACCCGGAGGTCGGAAAACCGCTTCCCCGTCACCCTGCACGCGTTGAGGAGCGCAGCGAGGACGACCACGGCTGTCCCGTGCTGGTCGTCGTGCATCACCGGGATCCCGATGTTCTGCAGCGACTCCTCGAGCTCGAAGCAGCGGGGCGCCGCGATGTCCTCGAGCGCGATCGCCCCAAAGACCGGCGCAAGGTTCCGGATGTCGTCGGCAAGCTGCATGTGGTACTTCGCGAAACAGAGCGGAAAGGCATCGATGTCGGCGAGTTTCTTGAAAAGGAGCGCCTTTCCCTCCATGACCGGGATTGCGGCAAGCCCGCCGACGTTCCCGAGCGAGAGCACCCGGGAGCCGTCGGTCACGATCGCGATCGTGTTGCGCTTGATGGTGTAGGTGTAGGCAAGCTCCGCATCCTTCGCAATTGCCGAAGAGACCGCGGCAACCCCGGGCGTGTAGGCGAGCGAGAGGTCGTGCCGGTTCGCGAGCGGTACCTTGGAATGGACCGCGATCTTTCCCTGGTACTCTTCGTGGAGCGCGAGGGACTCGGCAAAGATGTCCGGCCTCTTCTGCTTACGCCCCGTCCTGCGTGGCATTCCCCCTCCGGCCTCCTGTACGCTGATCCAATGCAACGGGATCCCATGAACCTTATTGTTCAGGAAAAACGGCGGTCTTCCTGCCCCGGCATCAGGGCTTAAAGCAGATCACGGGAAAGTACCTGTAGGGATACCGTGGCAGACGACCGTGCTGCATCCGCAGCGCTCATGGAGGAGTTTTCCGAGGACGCGGCCCACATCCATGCCATGGCGCAGCGGCTCTGCGCCGCACGGACGAAGGGGGAACTCGGGGAAGTCCTTGCAGAAGAGGCACAGAAGTATACCCTCTTCGAGCTGCAGGTGATCGGCGGCAGGATGTATGCGGAGGTGGAGAAACTGCCTTCCCCGTACCGGGAGCGGATCCGGCCCTACTTTTCAGAGCAGCTCTTCGGCGCCTACCACCGGCTCCTCGCGCTGCAGCGGGCCGGGGAGTTCCGGCGGATGCAGGCGCCGGTTGCGGACCCGGAGACCTTCGCGGGGTTCTGCCGGATGCTTCCGGCGGGATGCTTCTCGTGGAACGACCAGTCGGAGCGCAACCCCCATTTCCGGAACCCGCGGAACCGGCTCTTCTACTACCTGATGGCCGCGTTCACGATGTTCGTGCTGGATGAGCCGGGCCATCCGGTGGGCATGCCGTTCCCCGGGGGGTTCACGGTCGAGAAGCGCGCGGACGGGTACTACTGCCTGATCCGGGACCGGGAGAAGGAGATTGTCTACTCCATCTGCAACTTCTGCCCGGCAAAGCAGACGGAAGAGAACCGGATCTGAAAATAATTAGGGTAAAATACCAGTTTAGCCCCTAACACCGTCTAATAATTATTCGTCCCCCTTGCGCCAGCCCTGCCCCCTTGGGGGCGGGGGCGCATACGATATCTCTGAATTACCTAAAATCCCGATACAAGGAATTCAGCACTATCGCAAATGGGGCGCCATAGCGGCGGGGCGAAGCCCCTGGAGCGTCAGTGTTTCCCGGTCCAACACGAATTCACTTTTTTACATTTCATTGCAGACATTCATTTTTTGCATTTTTTCACTTCGTAAACTTTCTTTAATTTTAGGATTAAAACCGCATCTTGTCCATATTTATTCAAAGTTTCCATGAAAAGTACGCTGCGCTCCTGCTAAGAGCATTCCATTCTTCCCAGGGCCCCAGGGGTGGATAACCATTGCCTCGGGGATAATCCCGCGCGGATTCCCTCACCCGTCCGCCTCTCAGAGGTCCACGATTTCAGCGGACCTCGCGACCGTGTCCACGACAGCGATGGTGCTCCGCCCGGTCAGCTGCCGGTAGACCGCGCCGGGGTTCACGACCAGCAGGGAACCCTCCCGCCGTACCTCCGGCCGGTGCGTGTGCCCGTGCACCAGCAGGTCGAGCGTGCCGCAGCGTGTCAGGGTCAAAAGAAGGTCGCGGTCGTTGCCGTGCAGGAGCGCGATCCGCATCCCTCCGGCATCGAGACGGGCAAATGCCCCGCCGATCGTCAGGTGCGGGAGCGCCGAAGCTTTCTGTTCGAGGAGGCGCCGGTCCCCGTCATTGTTCCCAAAGACGCCGGTCAGCGGCGCTGACAGGTCTTTTAACGCGTCGATCATGAACGGGGATATGAAGTCACCCGCGTGCAGCACCTGGTCAACGCCCCGGTTGTTGAACCACGCAACGGCGCTCTTCGTCTGGGCGATATCGTCGTGGGTATCCGACATAATGCCAAGGAGCACAGGATCCACCACCGTTCCATCGTCCGGGAGCATAATAAGGATTTGTCAGGCTTGTCCTGCGGGGGGACCTCCGGTCCGGGATAATGCAGATACCGTTGGTGCGGCCGATACATCGATTCCGGCCCAGGTTCCTGTCATGAGAACGAAGGGACGTCCCCCCAGTAATGCGGAATGAAAAATGCGGATTAAAAACCGCTGCCCTTCCGGATTCTGACAGAGATTCCCCGGGAATTTTCCCGGACCAGGATCCTGCCGGAAAGTTCCTGCTGCAGGTGTTCCGGAAGACGTCGTGACTGCCACGCAAATTCCCGGGCAACATGAGCCTTCGCGAGGGCAGGGTCGGCTGCAGCAACGGCTTTCAGGGCATAGTACGCGGCCCCGGGGGCATGCTGGGGGACGTGTGCGGTTGCCACTGCCTGTCCTGCCGCACGTGCAGCAAAAAATGCCGGATGGTTGTCTTTCGCTTCGCGGGCGGCGGCATGGGCCGAAAGAGAAGCCCCCCGAATTTCTGCCATCCTGAAAACGCCGGTGCTCACCCATGCCCGGCATGTTTCGAGGGCTTTTCGCGGCCGGTCGTCCCCCGGGTATGCCTTTTCAAAGAACGGAAGCACTCGTTCAGCGCAATCAGCAGCCCAGGCCGCCATCAGGTGGTGATCCTGCCGGCAGTACTTTTTCATCCCCCGAATTCCTGGTCGATCCACGCCACGATCCCGTCCCGAACCCTCCGGTAACCGTCAAGGACCTGTTCGTCGTTCCCCGGGGTCAGGTGCGGGTCGGCAAAGGCGTGGTGGATCGTCTTCTTCGCGTTCGGCACGATCGGGCAGAACCCGTGCGCCCGGTCGCAGAGCGTGACCGCAAGGTCGAAGGATTCGTGCCCGAGCCAGTCCAGCGTCTTGCTCTCCTGCCGCGAGATGTCGATCCCGATCTCCTTCATGACGGTGATCGCTCTGGCGGAGATTTTCGATTTCCGGGTCCCGGCGCTGAATGCCTCGTACCGGTCGCCATACTTCGCCCGGAGGTACCCCTCCGCCATCTGGGAGCGGGCGGCGTTCGCGGTGCAGATGAAGAGGATCTTTGGCTTTTTCCCTCCGGTCGTATCCGGCCCGGGGGTCATGACCGGTCAGCTCCGGTCGCTTTTTCCGTATTCCTGCGGAACTCGGCAAGGAGCGCGTCTGCGTATTCTCCGATGAATTTTTCAGGGATGTAATTTTCCCCGCCAACCCGGGCGAGAAGTGCTGCCTTCACCGCAGCATCTCCGGAGAGGTTCATCGCCCTGACATCGGCGATTGCATCGCAGAGCCGGGCAATCCCGACCGTCTTTCCGTTGACCGTGATCGTCCGGGTTCCGAACAGGGCGTCGGCCGCACAGGGGGATTTTATTTCCTTCATCGTGGATCCCGTGCGGATGATCTTACGGCAGGCAATATGAACGTACCGGTCCGTTCACTTACCGCCGCAGTCGCAGGGGGACTCCTTCTTCGGGGTGCCGCAGCAGGAACCGTCGTCCCCGCCGCAGCTGCACTCCGTGTCCATGTCTTTTCCTCTGAGTGCGGCGCCGATCATCGCCCACGCGCACCCCACCCCGCTCTGGACGGTGATCGCCTGGACCGGGCAGTTACCGGCACACGCACCGCACTCCATGCAGGCCGCCGGCCGGGCGAGCTCAGCGTGCTCCTTACCTTCGGCAAAGACCCCGTGCGGGCAAACCTGGGTGCAGCGTTTGCAGTTGATACAGCGCTCGGGATAGTATTTCAGGCTTGTTTCCTGGTAGCTGTCGAACATCACATCATCCCCAGGAGCCGGCTCACGCCAATCGCCAGCACAGCAAGCGATCCGATCACGGCCATTGCCGCCATGACCGGGACATACCGGAAGATCTCCTTTTTCACGCCGGTCCGCGATGTAAACGTTGTGCAGCCGGTGAAGT
>JAKLEQ010000063.1 GCA_022711635.1 Methanoregula sp.
GCCCGGCCTTTGTCGCGGCCGCGATCGTCCCCCACGGCATCTTCGAGATCCCGGGATTCATCACCGCGGGGGCGCTCGGGTTCCTGTTCTCGCAGGCGCTCATCAACGAGTACTACGGGCACGAGGACGCGGCGGCAAGTGCTGCCCGGTATGCCCGGCTCTTTGTCACCATCGTCCTCCCGCTGATTGCCGTCGCAGCGGTTGTCGAGGCTTTTATTACGCCGGGGATCATACAAATGGTGGTTTGAGGATTTGCAAATGGACGACGAGTTGGGCGCCCTCCCGCCGAAATCGCAGTTTTCCGAATGGTACAACGATCTTCTCTGGCGTGCGGAGGTCATGGACGTCCGGTACCCGGTCAAGGGGCTCTACGTCTGGTACCCGTACGGGTTCGCGATCCGGAAACATGTCTATTCGCGCCTGCGGGAACTCCTCGACCGCGACCACCAGGAAGCCCTTTTCCCGCTCCTCATTCCCGAGCAGGAGTTCATGAAGGAGGCCGAGCACATCAAGGGCTTCGAGGACGAGGTTTACTGGGTGACTCACGGCGGTACGACCCCGCTCGAGGTCAAGCTCGCGCTCCGGCCCACGAGCGAGACCGCCATCTACCCGATGTACGCCCTCTGGGTCCGGTCCCACGCCGACCTCCCGCTGAAGATCTACCAGATCGTGAACACGTTCCGGTACGAGACCAAGCAGACCCGGCCGCTCATCCGGCTGCGGGAGATCACCTCGTTCATGGAGTCGCATACCGTGCATACGACCTGGGACGAGGCCGAAGCGCAGGTCGAGAGCGAGATTGCGCTCACCCGCGAGTTCTACGCGTCCCTCTGCATCCCCATCATCATCTCGAAACGCCCGGACTGGGACAAGTTCCCCGGCGCCGACTACACCATCGCGGTCGACACGGTCATGCCGAACGGGAGGACGCTCCAGATCGGGACCGTTCACCACCTCGGCACGCACTTCTCGAAGACCTTTAACATCACCTACGAGGACGACAAGGGAGTCCAGCAGCACGCGAACCAGACCTGCTACGGGATCTCGGAGCGCTGCATCGCCGCCCTCATCGGGGTGCACGGCGACGACAAGGGGCTCATCCTCCCCCCGGCTGTTGCGACCATTCAGGTTGTCATTGTCCCCATCCTGATCGGGAAGCGTCACGACGACGTGCTTGCATCGGCGCAGGCCCTTGAGGCGGAACTGAAATCCGCCGGGTTCCGGGTGAAGATGGACACCAGGGATATGCGCCCCGGCGCGAAGTATTACTGGTGGGAGCTCCGCGGCGTCCCGCTCCGGCTCGAACTGGGGCCCCGCGACATCGACGGCGGCAAGGTGATGGCGGTGACCCGGCTCGGCGAGAAGAAACCGCTGGAACGATCCGGCGTCGTTGAGGGCGTCAACGGCGTCCTTGCCGGGATCGCGGAGGCTATGAAGGCAAAGGCGGAGGATCACGTGAAGGCGAGCCTCTGCACTGCCGGTTCGATTGCTGCCTGCAACGCCTCGCTGAACGAGGGGAAGGTCGCGGTCGTCCCGTGGTGCGGGGACCGGGCCTGCGGGGATGCCATCGAGGAGCAGTCGAATTCCAGCATCCTCGGCACAGAAGCCCGGTCACCCTACGTCTCCGCGGAAGGCGGGGCGTGCGTCATCTGCGGGAAGCCGGGGAAGGCGACGCTGGTTGGAAGGACGTACTGAAATCTTCTCTCCCCCCGTCACTTTTTTTTTGATCCGTCTGCAGGAGTGCTCCCGACCACAGAGGTTTTGAAGTCGGAAAGTACAATCATAGAGAAACTATTACGTTTAAGGTTCGGAGATCATGTTTGGGAAAAGTATCTGTTTCGGAAATCCTTCCGGAATTTCAAAACCGATCGCATTGGTATTCCTCATCCTCGCCGGTCTTGCCGCGCTCACCGGCGCCGCGTCCGCCGGGACCGCTGCCGGTTCGCTCATTGCGGCCGGCGAGAATGTCTACGTATCCTCGGCGTCGTATGACCCCGCCGTCTTCTTCACCGGGGATACCGGGACTGTCACCTACAGCGTGACGAACGGGAACGCGAACCAGAGCATCACCGTCAACCATGCATCGTTCGGCGACAGCAATATCCGCCGCACCAGCACGACCTACGATGCCACGGCGTCCATCGGCCCGCTCCAGACAAGGGACTACACGTTCTCGGTCATCGCCGATGCAACCGACGGGATCTACTACCCGAAGTTCTCGCTCTCGTACTTCGGGACGCAGAGTGTCTGGCACCAGGCAAAGATCCAGGTGGACAACACCCCGCTCGTTCTCCTCGTTGCCGACAAGCCGGACAGTTTCACGCTGGGAACGAAGGACACAATCTCCGTCCAGATAGCAAACCCGCGGAAGAACGACGTCAAGAATGTCATTCTCAAAGTCTCGGGGAACGGGCTTGAACCGATGCCCGGAACAACCTTCATCGGGAAGCTTGCGTCCGGCGACCACACCACGGTCAACTTCACGGTGACGCCCGGGAGCGAGTCGGTGATGAACCTTGAGCTGGACTACAACAACGGGGACAACCTCCATACGGTCACCACAACGCTCCCCGTCGTCTTCTCGACCGACAAGAAGCAGGCCGAGCCGGTCATCAGCAACATCGCCGTGACCAGCAGCGGCGGCGTCTACCACGTGACCGGTGATGTGACCAATGCCGGGCTCCTGACCGCGAACGCGGTGACCGTCACCTCGCTGTCGCCGGCAGTGCCGGAAGACCCGTACCGGAGCTATATCATCGGCGCCCTGAAGCAGGACGATTTCGGGAGCTTCGAAGTGACCTTTACTGCAGACGACGCGGAGAGCGTGCCCCTGCAGCTCTCCTACAAGGACAAGGACGGCAACGTCATCACGTCGCAGCAGAAGGTCAGCCTGAGCGGCGGCACAACAACGGTAAAGGGACCGGCCGCCGGGCCTGACATGGTCCCGATCGCCGCGCTGGTGGTCATCCTTCTCGGTGCGGGCGGGGCGTACTACTATCTCAGCAGGAAGAAGCAGCGGTAATGGCGGGCACAATGGAGCCGGTCATCAGGTTCGCTGACGTCTCGAAAGTCTACCCGCTCCGGGCCGGGGACGTCACTGCCCTCTCCCATGTCTCGTTCGAGGTAGAGCGGGGAGAGTTCATCGCGATCATGGGGCCGTCAGGGTCAGGGAAATCGACGCTGCTCAACCTCATGGGCTGCCTCGATACCCCGACCTCCGGCGACATCTTCATCTCCGGGATCCGGATCCAGGACATGACGGACGACGAGCTCACGGACCTCCGGCGGGACCGGATCGGGTTCATCTTCCAGTACTTCAACCTCTTCCCGCTCCTCAACATCATCGAGAACGTGAACTTCCCCCAGATGATGAAGGCGGGCGAGGTCGTGGACGAGACAAAGGCAGTCGAAGTCTTAAAATCGGTCCACCTCGAAGAGAGCCTGCATACCCACACGCCGCTCGAGCTCTCGGGCGGGCAGCAGCAGCGGGTCGCGATCGCCCGGGCCCTCATCAACGACCCCGACATCCTCCTCTGCGACGAGCCGACCGGCAACCTCGACACGAAGACAGGAGCATCGATCATGAACCTGATGACCGAGCTGAACAAGAGAGGTTCGACCATCATCATCGTCACCCACGACCCGACGATTGCCGCGTACACGCAGCGGACGATCCGGATCGTCGACGGGAGGATCGCGTAATGAACGCGATATTCTGGGAGATCTCGAAGCGCAACATCCGGCTCCACATGCTCCGGTCGTCGCTTGCGATGCTCGGGATCGTGATAGGCGTCGTTGCCATCGTCTCGATGGGGATCCTCGGCAACGGCATGGTGATGCTCGTCTCCGACAGTCTCTCCTCGGTCGGGGATTCGGTCATCGTCATGCCGTATGCCGGGGGCGGCGGCATGGGGATGGGCGGCGGTGGGCGCACAGCGGATCTCATGCTGACGGAGCAGAACTTCCAGCAGATCAAACGGGTCGTCGCCCCGAACCTCGCCGTTCCCGTCCACTCCACCTCCGAGCGGATGAACGTGGGCGTGAATTCCGATGACATCATCGCGACCGTGTACGGCCTGCCCCCCGACGATGTCCCCGACATGCTGCAGCTCGAGGCCGGCAGCTACAACAACCAGGACTCCGGCTGCCTTGTCGGGACGACGTTTGCAAAGGACCATAACGTCAAGGTCGGGTCGCGGATCTCGATCGGGAGCGACGGGCAGTACGGCACCCTCCGGGTGACCGGGATCATCGAGGAGCGGGGCATGAGCTTCGACATCAGCACGGACTCCGCGGTGGTCGTGACCGACAAGTGGTTCGAGAACACGTACGACGTGAACGGGCAGTACGACGAGGTGGTCGTGAAAGTCACGAACGGGGACACCGCGACGGTCAAGACCACGATCGAGAAGCAGCTCAACCGGAACATCAAGGAGAAGACCGTGACGGTGATCGACAGCAAGGCGACGCTCGAGACGATCTACGAGACGTTCGGCACGATCACGACGTTCGTCTCCGCGATCGGCGGGATCTCGATGATCGTTGCCGGGGTCTCCATCTTCAACATCATGATGATGTCGGTCAACGAGCGGGTCAAGGAGATCGGGATCATGCGGTCCATCGGGACCCGGAAGCGGGGCGTGATGACGATGTTCATCTACGAGGCCGGCATCATCGGGGTCTGCGGCAGCATTGCCGGGGGGGTCCTCGCGGTGCTCGCGGGCTATGGCATCAGCGCCCTGATGCTCCAGACGACCGAGTACCTTGTCACGGTCTCCAACGCGATCACCATTTTCCAGGGCGTCGCGTTCGGGATCGTCGTCTGCCTTGCGTGCGGGATCTACCCGGCCTGGAAAGCGGCTAACCTCAACCCGATCGATGCGATCCGGCACGAGTGAAAATCCATTTTTTTCTTATCAGGTCTGCTACCCCGCTCTGCCACGCATTCAGCCTTGGCAAAATTTCATGATATCCCCCCCGATATTCTGCATCATCCCGTCTGAACGGGAGAGGGGGATGGGAAGAAACTATGACCGCAACGGAATTCGAGGAGATTCGGGAAGCATGGACGGAACTAAAAGCCATCTATGCCGAGATCGAGGCACTGAACGCAGAGGCAGAGTCCGGAACAGTCTTTGCTGCATTCGCGGCGCAGAACGCTGCAGCCCAGTAACGGACGCAGCCTGCCTCATATCATCTCGTTTTTGAGAATTATCGTACGGCCGGCAGCGGCTGAATGGGGAAAAACCTGAAGTCAGTTCCCGGCGATTCGCTAACCACCAGGATAGCGGTCAACGGCATCCCTCGCAGCGTCCATCTCCGCGTCCTTCCCGCGCCGCCCGTGCCCGGTGCCCCAGCGTTCCCAGTCTCCGCCCCCGATCCGGACAAAGACTTCGGCAGTGTGCCGGGCATCATGGTCCGGCGTCCCTGCTTCGCGGGAGGTCCGGTACTGGATGATGTCGCTGACGTTTGCGGAGGGTTCCTGTCTCTGGACGCATTCCTGCAGCCGGTTCTTCCAGCTCACGATGGGTTCCGCGTGCGCGATCCGGTCGCAGAACAGTGCCCGCACGATACCGCGGGTCTCCCCGATCCCCCGGTCCTCGCAGATCGCGGCAATGAGCGCCTCGAACGCGCCGGCCCGGATGGAAGGGGTGAGGTTCTGGCCGGGCCCGCGCCGGATTGCGGCATCGAACCCGGGAATGTTTCCCGCGATTGCCGCAAGGTTCCGGTCGTTCGTGATCTCGTGGAGCATGTCGGTCAAGAGCGCCTCGTCTTTCAGGGCCGGGAACCGGGCCCGGATCTGTGCCGAGCGCCGGTCGAATGATTCGTACAATTCCTGCCCGATCAGGAAGTCCAGCACGCAGTCACCGAAGAATTCCATCCGCTCGTTGTCATCGCTGCTGCAGGAGCTGTGCGTGAGCGCCCGGTCGTACCGGCTGAGGGCTGGCTCACCCGGATCGGTGAGAGAGAAATGCTTCAGAAGCGCGAGCAGCCGGATCCTCCGCTCTTGATCCATACTACACCATTCCTTCCGGGATGGAGATAATGGTGCCGGTGATCGACGGGGCAGGATTGATGCCGACGGTACCGTCGATCCGGAAAAAAGGGGGGTGCTTTCCCGGCAAGGTACTGCAACCTGTTTTTTTGGAGATCTGCAACCTGAATGTTGATACATCTTTCCTGAAAGTTACGTCAGAGAAACGGATCGTTTCCCTGAATTATGCCCGGTTTTTTAAGAATTATGCCCGGAAAACCGTATTGGGCCTCATTCCCTTTCTGACTCTCCCCGTCGGAGCGATCTGTCCACCGAAGTGAAAAACCGTGCCCGGGACGTCAAACCTTCTCAGGGTGCCGGGCAGGATTGTCTGACATATGGCTGACCGGCCCTGCCCCGAATTCACGTCGGTACCGACGGATTTATTCAATAGTTTCGTTCCATAGCGGAGTTCTGGCATGTTTGGGCAATTCCCGCTTAAATCTGACAGTCGCGGGGTAGTCTGAATGTGGATACATCTTTCCTGGAAATACCGACGGAGAATTGTTTATAAAACCGGAATTATGACCGGTTTTTCCGGAATTGTGCCCGGAAAACCAGCCTTCGGACAGGGTCCCTGACCGGGTCCTCCGTCAGAGAAACGATCCGGAAAAGCGTATCCCCAAAGGGGTGTTCCGGGGGGTCAGGATCCCTCGTTCAGGTCGGGAGACCGGCCAGGCTGTCCCTGGTCCGGCAGGAAATCTTCTGCCGTCGGGACCGCTCCCGTGCAGTCCAGCTCGGTGAGCCCGGATTCGCCGATCCGGAAATACCGGTATGAGCCGTGCTTGTTGTAGAACCAGATCTCGGCAGCGTCCCGGACCGGACCCGCCTGCGACCGGAGCAGGGCGAGGAGGTCCCGGTTCTCGGCCTCGATCGTCCCGACCGGTTTATGGAGCATGGTGATGTACCTGAGCCGGATAAAAAAATTTCCGGCAAGGGTGCGGATCATGAAGTTGAATGCGCACTCGGGACCGTTCCGGAATATTGTCACTTGCCCCCGCAACCGGGCGACCTTCAGTGCCCCTTCAATCCCGCGCTTCATTGGCGGGCCTCTCAATCCGATCTCCTCCGGTTTATTCTTATGGCAGCCCTTCTCTTCCGCAGTTCCGGAATTCTGATCCGTCCTGTCCTCATCATTGCATCACGTCCCTTCGTTTGAAAATTTTTTTAGGGATATATTCTTCAGAATTTCTTTGCGGAGTCTTCACTCCCGTTCCGTGCGATTTTTTGCTGCAATTGTGGATCGTGAGGTTGTCTGGCAGGGATAATTGCTTTCCGGTACTAATGAAAATTTTATCCCGAAAAAGTAATCCGGCTGCCTGGGTGCTGAAAGAAGCTTCTGACTTGAAATGAATCCTGAAAACGAATGATTAAAGAATAGAATAATTATTTTGTTTTTATTTGTTGCTCTCGATTCCCCGGTACCCCCCCTTCGGCACCACCATTTCGAACCGGGCCCCCTGCCCCGGCGTCCCGGTCTCGCGGATCGTGATCCCGGTAATTGCGAGTATCTCCCGGGCAAGGAAGAGCCCGAACCCGGTATGCTTCCCGACCCCGGGCTCGAAGATCTTCTCCTTCAGGCCGGCAGCAACCCCGGCACCATTATCCACGATCGCGATGACGAGCCCTTCAGGGCCCGGTTCGCAGCTGACGGTAATCTTCGTCACCCGCTCGCCGTGGCGGACAGCGTTGTCGATGAGGTTGGCGATCACCTTCCCGAACATCGGGTCGACATAGATTTCAGCATCGCAGGCGCAGGTCAGGGTGATCCCGTTTACTTTCTGGCGCATGACACACTCCCTGAGGCTCAGCCACGCAGGGGCATGCATACCGACCTCCTGGTACGTCTTCGTGAACGCGATCTGGGCGGCAATGTCGGATCCGGCGCTCTCGATCTTCGCAAGGATATCGGCAGTCTCCGCGTCCAGCTTCCTGAATCGTGCTGCCTGCGCAAGGCCGGTGACGATCGCAGCCTTGTTGGCGACATCGTGCCGGGTAATGGAGTTGAGAAGGGTCAGCTTCCGGTGGGCGTCCTGCAGGGCGTGTTCCATCGCTATGCGTTCGGAGATGTCGCGCACGATCCCTTCCGTTCCTCGGACATGCCCCTGTTCGTCACGGATGAACTGGGCGCTCACCGAGGTCCAGAAGACCGAACCGTCCTTCCGGAGGGCTTCGCCCGAGAAGTCCATAACGCCGCCGGTGACCTGCAGTTGCCGGAGCAGCTCCCCCCGTTGCTGCCCGTGCCGGAGGTACAGGGAATCGACGGGCATCCCGATCATCTCCTCCGCCGACCCGTAGCCGTACATACGGGCAGCCGACGGGTTGACCATCGTTATGATGCCACGCGTGTCCGTCCGGATGTAGGCATCCTGCATGTTCGTAAGAATATGACGGTATTTCTTTTCGCTCTCATGGAGTGCGGCCTCCGCCTTCTTGCGCAGGGTGATGTCCCGCGCCGAGGCGACGAAGGCCGGGCCGGCGGGGATTGCATGCCACTCGAACCACCGGTACGTCCCGTCTTTGTGCCGGAGCCGGTTTGCAAAATTCTGGATTGTATTCCCGCAAAGGAGCTCCGCGTTCGCGGCCGCTGTTGCCGTGCGGTCATCGGGATGGACAAAATCGAGGAACCGCAGCCCTTCGAGTTCTGCGGGAGAGTACCCGAGAGTCTTCTCCCACGCAGGATTCACCCGCCGGAAATATCCTTCGGTATCCGTAATGCAGAAGAGATCGATGCTTGCGGAAAAGAAGAGGTCGAGTTCCCGGGTCTTCTCGGACAAGGCCTGCTCTGCCTGTTTCAGATCGGTATTGTCCATGCTCATGATAACAATCGAGGCCACGTTGCCCTTCTCGTCCAGAACCGGGGTGAAGAAATTGTCGAACCAGAGGCCGTTTCGCTCTTCGGTCAGCCGGACTGCCCGTTTCGTAGCGATAATATCGGCAATACGTGCTTTCCTGCGCTCGACGGATTCCGGTGGCAGGAAATTCCAGACAGGTTTCCCGATGAGATCCGGAATATCCGTTGAATACCGCTGGGCGATCGTCTCGTTGGCATCGAGGCAGATGCCCTCTGGATCAATAAGGATCGTACCAAGGATCGGATTACGGGTGAGCGCACGGGCGGTTGCCACGCCCCGCCGGATCTCCTCCTCGGCGTTCTTGCGGTCGGAAATATCCGTATGTGTCCCGACCATCCGCACCGGCTTTCCTGTTGCATCTCTTCCGGTGATCTTCGCCTTGCTGAGGATCCACATCCAGTCCCCGTCATTTCTCCGAAGCCGGAACTCGATTGCATGGCTGTTGCGTTCTCCCTCCTGGTACTCGTTCACAACGGCGAGCGCATGCTCCCGGTCATCCGGGTGCAACAGCCCGGCCCAGGTCATGAACG
>JAKLEQ010000064.1 GCA_022711635.1 Methanoregula sp.
CGCTTCCGGAAGACCTCCGGATCCATGAACCGGTTGCCGCGGATCCTCAGGATCTCGCGCGCGTACACAACCCGGGATACCTCCGCTGGCTCGAGCGGCAGTGCCGGAAGAACGCGGCATTCTGCCTGCTGGACGATTATACCCTGACCGGGGGGTACATGGAGCAGAACCAGTTCGTTCCTGGGTACATCGACCAGAATACCTACATCAACCCCTGCTCGTACGAGGTCGCAACCTTTGCCGCGGGATCTGCCGTTCGGGCCGTGGAACGGGCGCTCTCCGGCGAGACCAGTTTTGCGCTCGTACGCCCCCCGGGCCACCATGCCGATGCCGACAACGCAATGGGGTTCTGTCTGCTCAACAACGTGGCGGTCGCTGCGGGCTCTGCGCTGACCGCTGTCGACCGGGTCGCGATCGTGGACTGGGACGTGCACCATGGCAACGGGACGCAGAACATCTTCTACCATGACGGGCGGGTCCTGTACTGCTCGGTCCATGAGGAGGGTGCGTTCCCCCATACCGGCGCGATCGACGAGACCGGTGCCGGCAGGGGGGCCGGGTGCACCATCAACGTGCCGCTGCCACGGCAGTCGGGGATCGCGGAGTACTCCTGCGTCTTCGACCATGTTTTCATCCCGGCGCTCCGCCGCTTCGATCCCGACCTCATCCTCATCTCCGCGGGGCAGGACATGCTCTCTGATGACCCGGTCGGTAACATGCAGCTCACGCCGCAGGACATCGGCGTCCTGACCGGCAGGATCCTCGCGGGAAGTGACGCCCCCCTTGCGCTCGTCCTTGAGGGGGGATACGGCCCGTCGCACCCCGCGGCGATCCAAAACATCTTCGCGGCACTCGCGGGTCACGTGCCGGAGATGGCGGTATCTTCTCCCGCACCACCGGTCCGTCACCTGGTCCGCCGGATCCGGCAGCTGCACCGGCTTGCGGCAGACCCTGCGCAATCTACGGACCACCAGACCTAGCGCAGGTATCCTGCAGGGAGCTGCACCGGAGAGATCTCGTCCTACCACCCTGGTTTTTTTCTGATGGTCTCACGCTCCAGCGGATCGTCTCCTGCCAGGCGCAGGCGGAAAAATACCGGTGCAAACCGTTAAGCAAAAAAGGGCAGGAGACGAACAGGAGTGTATGGACCGGAAGGTTACGATGATCGCGGCCGTCGGGCTGCTGATTACCCTTGCACTCGCCCTGTATAATATCTATCTTGCCGGCATCGCCATCATCATCGTTGTCGTCCTTGTCATGTCCCTCTTCATCATGCAGGACTCAGCCTTCCTTCCCGATATCGAGGCGGAACTCCGTCCCGATGCAAAGGCAGTGGTGCTGAGAAATTCCGGGAACGCCACGGCATCAAAGATCCACGCGGCGCTTGTGCCGCTCAACATCGAGTTCGACCTTCCCTCCCTTGACGCGGAGAAGACCAGCGAGTACCTGCTCCCCTCCATGATCGACCACGCAAAGCTCGTAATTACCTTCGAGAACGAAAACGGCGGAAAATTCGAGCGGGAATTCTCGCTCAACGCGCTTGCCCCGCCGTACGATCCGCTCAAGCCGATGATCCCGATGTTCAAGTGGAAATAGGAGACCGCAGGAGCTGTCCCCGAACGGATCACGGGTCTTTTTTACCTTCAGGGAGAATGAATCCTGATGGCAGCAGCACGGCTCGGGGCGATCCTCCGGAAGGATACCGGGTGGATCCTCCTCATTGCCGGCACCGGCACGTTTGCCCTTCTTGCCAACATTTTCGGGCTCTTCCTCGACATCAGCACCGTCCTTCCCCACCTTTTCTATATCCCCGTCATCCTCGCGGCGTACCGGTTCCCGCGGTACGGGCTCCTCTTCGCCGCAGGTATCGGCAGTGCGTACTTCCTCGTGCTTCTCTTCTTTGCTGATGGCGATGCCCTCGTCCTGCTGTCCGGGGGCGTGCGTGCGACCGTCCTCACCATTATCGGAGGGATCATAGCAAAACTCTCGGTCAGCCTCACGGAGCAGAAGGAGCGGTACCGCGGGCTCTTCGACAATGCCGAGGCAGGGGCTGCGGTCGTGACCGTGGATGGCAGCGATTTCATCATCGAGGAGGCCAACTACCGGCTCGAACAGACCCTGAAAGCGGCAGGGGGTGGGCTGGAAGGACAACGGCTCTCTCTCTTCTGGGACGATGCAGCGGGGCGGAACGCCTTTGCTTCCCGGGTACTGACGGACGGGGCAGGCTACTCCCATGAGGCGAGGTGGAAGAGGACGGACGGGGCGCCCGTGGACGTGCTGGTCTCTGCCGGCAGGATCTCGGCATCGGTATCCGTCATTACGGTTATCGATATCTCCGAGAAGAAGAACGCGGAAACGGCGCTGAAAAACGCGAATAAGGAGCTCAACGTCCTCTCCCGGCTCACCCGGGATGACCTCATGGGCCGGATCGATGCGGCAATCAGCATCCTTGGAAAAGTGCAGCAGAAGAACGTCAGCCCCCATGCCGCACCCCTCGTCACCCTGCTCGAAGCCATGTTCGCATCGATCCGGCGCCGGCTCGAGCTTGCGGCATCCCTGCAGGACCTCGGAACCCGTCCCCCGTCATGGCAGCCGGTCCAGGCGATCCTGGATGCTGCAATCGCACGCCACGCCAAAGGGCCGGTCGCCGTCCGGGCATGGACGGAACGGCTGGAGATCTATGCGGACGGGCACCTGCCCGAGGTCTTCTCGAACCTGATCGACAACGCGGTCCGGTACGGCAAGGATATTTCCGAGGTCGTCGTGACCTACCACGTCCTCCCTGACGGACTCGAGATTATTGTCGAGGACGACGGGTGCGGGGTGATGCCGGAGGTGAAGGAATCGATCTTTGAGTATGACTCCATGAAACACAGCGGGTTCGGTCTCTTCGTCGACTGCCAAATCCTTGGCGTCACGGGGATTTCTCTTTCCGAGACCGGGGAGTACGGCAGCGGGGCGCGGTTCGTCCTGCACGTCCCGCGGGGGAGGTACCGGATCCGATGAACGCAGATGCAGCGGCCCGGGAGCTCCGGCGCGATGAATTCTTACGTGCTGACGCCGTCTGGACCGCATACCACGGGATGACCGGCGACCCTGCCACCGACCGGATCTTCGCCGTTGTTGCAGGCGATGAGATCGTCAGCCTTGCGCGGTGCCGCCACCACCCGGACGGGTACGAGGTGGACGGCGTCTTCACGCCCGAGGAGCGACGGGGGCACGGGTACGCGGGGCAGGTGATGGACGCGCTTGTCGAGGCCTGCCAGCATGATACGCTCTTCATGTACGCGGTGCTGGAACTTGTCGGCTGGTACCGGAAGTACGGCTTCGTCCCGATTACCGAGTTCGATCTTCCGCCGAAGATCCGGGAACGGTACGCGTTTGCGCACGGGGAACTGCAGGGGGCAAATGTCCAGCCGATGAAAAGGGAGCCTGCACGGCTGAAAAAGCGCCCCGCGGGAGAGCGAAAGCCATGCTGATCGGGAAGGAGCATCTTCACCATAATCCCCGTGACGGGAGAAGAGCACGGATGCAGGATACGGGCCCCATGCCATGAGGTTCACCATCATCCCCCCGATGCTCGTGTCACTGGTGCAGGAAGCCTTCACTGTACTTGATGGCGCTGTCTTTGACACCTGCATCGGCACCTGCCCGGACTGCGGAGGGAAGGTCACCGGCTACGATACACGGGAACGGCAGTTCGCCCGGATTGTCGATGAGAAAGGGGAACGGACAATCCGGGTTGTAGTAAAACGGTTCCGGTGCGTTTCCTGCGGGAAGATGGTGAACGCTGACGAGCCGTTTTACCCGGGCACAAAGACCGGCGCACCGGTGATCGATCTCTGCATCGCGTTCTCGCACCAGTTCGGGTACGGCCGGGCTGCACGGCGTCTCAGCACGATGGGGATTGCCCTGGACCGGATGAAGTGCCGGCACTACGCGATGCTGCCGGTGCGGCCGTTCCGGATCCTGCAGATGTACGGGCACCCCCTGCCGCAATCGGTCCTCTCGCTCTCACTCCTCACTGCCACTCTCAGGGAGGGGAGTCGCATCGAAGGGGCAGAAGCGCTCGCTGCCTGCGGTTTCCCATCCGCAGGCCGGGCAGCGCTTCACCGGCCGCCCGCGGGAGAGGAACGAGATGAAGGGGATAACGAGGAGCGATACGAAGAACGGGATCCCAGCAAGCCAGAAGACGGCGGAAAGCAGGAGGGATCCGGCAAGGAGGGCGAGAGCGATTAGCACTGGGCGTCTCATACGCCATCCCGCCCGCCGCGGGACGATCTGCGCGGGCCGTTCTTCCGGAGCGCGATCTCCCGCACAGCGAACGCGGGGAGCGCTGCGGCTGCCGGGCCAAGCTCGCGGGACAGGTCTGTCCCGCCCAGTTCCTTCGCGAGAAGCGCCGAGCCGATCCCGGCGGTAATGATCGAGGACGCTTTTGAAGATTCCACGGCCCGGGCAACAGAGGCACGGATGAGCGCCCGCTGGGTTTCCCAGAACTGGGCGGCGATCCCGCAGGCGTTCTCTTCCCCGACCTCGGCGAGGTCCGAACAAACGACCCGGGAGAGCCTGCGCAGGCACGCCTCGCGGCTCGTTCCTTTCTTATCCGGGGTATCGCAGGTGTAGGCATCAGCCCCGATGTGTCCCAGCACGAGATGGGCGTCAGCGGCAATCGCGAAATACTCTGCGCTGACCGGGACATTCTCACCGTCAATGGTCACCGACCGCAGGACCGCAGGAAGCGTCGTGCGCAAAAGCCCGGTGTAGAGCAGGTATCCCTTCTTCAGGCGCGACAGGTCTGTCATGCCGGAGAGGTCGGAAAACCGGTTCAGCGGGATGATGTCGGTCGTGGTGCTCCCCCAGTCGACGAGGACGGCATCCGGGTACCGGTCCTTCAGGAAGTCGGCGGCGGCAAGCCAGTTCGCCGCGGCGAGCTGCGGGACAGGGCCGTTATGGAAGGCTGCATCGGTGCCATAGAAGACCGCACGGGGAAAGACGCTCCGGACCGCTTCGAAGATGAAACGTATCCCCTCCGCCTTTTCCGAGAAACAATCAGCGAGTTCCCCGCTCATCACGACAGCAGCAGGATCGGTTTTTCTGGCCCGGTGCTGCTCCAGCAACCGGGTTAGGGGAGCGCCTGCGTACAGCGGGCAGTAGTAACTGGCAATCCCCCGCCCGTCAGCGACTTTCAGGTTCGCCCCGCCGACGTCGATCCCGATCATGCCGGCGTGACCTTCCCGTCAGCAGAAAACCGCACGCGGCCGGTGAGGTGGACGGGATCCGGGGCATTGCCATGGGCCGCGGAGATGAGAATGTCGGCAATCTCTTCCTGCATGCATGCCGTAATCCCGACAATACTTGTCGTAATCCGCGGGTTGACATCGACAACGTAGACCTTGTCCGCCACAACGACATCCACGCCGCAGTATCCCTGGCAGCCGAGCACGGTGACCGCATCGACGGCTGACTTCCGGATCTCGGCGCTGCGCGGGTGGTCGACCGGGGTCTCTCCCCCGTGGTAGTGGAACGTTCCGTCCGCGTCCCGGGTGATCGACTGGCGGTTGATCGCCAGCACGACCGGGGGTCTTCCGCTATACTTCTCGCAGGCCTCCCCGACGAGCCGGTTGCAGACTAGGGAGACGGAGAGGTGTTCGCCCTCGATATAGCGTTCGGCACACTCCCCTTCCCGGGCCGGTTCTTCCGTGAGCCGGACCCCGATCGCCCCGCAGCCGGCAACCGGTTTGACGACCCGCAGGCCGGACGGGGCTTCGCCCGGGACAGGGACGCCGTGGCGTTCGAGGATCCGGGATGTCATCACCTTATTCGCGCAGACCGCCGCAGTCGTGCTGCCGCACCCGAGGTTATCCGTGTACTGTTCGAGGACCCGGGTGTACCGGGAAAGAAGGCTGTCCGGGGCAATGATGAGCCCGGCATCAGCGCCCGAGGCATTCCACGCGATCTGGGCGGCGAAATCGCCCGGACCCGGGAGGATAACGCGGTGCCCGCACCGCTCGAAACTTGCACGCAGGACAGCGAGCATCGCGGCGCCTTCGGGGGCAAGAGCAGGATCGTTTGCGGTGGCATACTCGGCAAGGAAGACGTTCATTACAAAATCCATTGTCGTTTCGTATCTATTAGCTTCCCGATCGGTGTCTATTTGTTATGAAAAGGGCAACACCAATGAACATGAGACCATCGATCCTGCTCACCAATGACGACGGCGTCAGCTCCGCCGGGATCTGGGCGGCGTACGAGGCGCTCTCCCCGATAGCGGATGTCACGGTCGTTGCCCCGGCGACCCAGCAGAGCGCGGTCGGCAGGTCGATCTCCATCTTCGAGCCGCTGCGGGTCAGCAGGGTCGTCATCAACGGCGTCCCCGCGTATGCCGTTGCCGGCAAGCCCACCGATGCGGTCATCATTGCCCTCTACGCTTTAAACCTGGAACCCGCCTGCGTTGTCTCCGGCATCAATATCGGCGAGAACCTCTCGTTTGAATCCATCATGACCTCCGGCACGGTAGGGGCTGCGCTCGAGGCCTCGAACCAGAAGACCAAGGGGATCGCCTTCTCCCTGCAGGTCGAGGACCAGGGCGACAAGTTCGACGACCCCCGCACCCACAATCAGAGCTTTAGCGGGGCACAGAAGGTCGTCCGGGACGTAACCGAACGCGTGCTCCGGCACGGCTTTCCCGCGCACGCAGACGTTATCAACGTCAACATCCCCTCAAAAATCGCCGGAGGCTACGAGGTGACGCGGCTCGCCCGCAAGCTCTTCGCGACCGGGGTCGAGCAGCGCCTCGACCCCCGGGGGCGCCCGTACTACTGGATCAACGGCCCGCTGATCGAGGATGCCGAGGACGGGACCGATGTCCATGCCGTCAGGAAAGGCAACGTCTCGATAACCCCGATCACCCTCGACTGCACAGCCGTTGCCGCCGATGCGGAGATCCGGGAAATCTTCGACGGGAAATCGGCGTTCCGGTAATTCCCGGCAACTCCGCGCCGGTTGGCATTTTCCCTCATTTTCCCATGGCAGAAAGGCAGATATGCCCTGAGAAATCGCCAGCCTCATAAAGCCGGCGATGCTATGCTTTCGCATGGAGAACAACGCACAGGCTCTCGCGAAGAAGGCGGCCGGATACCGGGCTGCCGACATGGTACGACCGGGGATGATCGTCGGCCTCGGGACCGGGTCAACGGTCTACTATGCCATGGAGCGCCTCCGGGAGCGGCTCGCGCAAGGTCTTGCCTGCGAGGGTGTGCCGACATCGTTCCAGACGGCGCTTCGTGCACGGGAGTACGGCATCCCGTTAACAACCCTTGACGAGTACCCTGACCTCGATGTCGCCATCGACGGCGCCGACCAGGTCGACCCCCGTCTCCGGCTCATCAAGGGGCGCGGTGCAGCCCAGACCCGGGAGAAGATTGTGGCGGAGGCCGCAAAGTCCTTCATCGTCATCGTGGACGAGTCGAAGATGACGGAGTCGCTCTCCGCCCCGGTCCCGATCGAGGTGATCCCGTATGCCGTAACCCCGGTGCTGAACCGGTTGCGCGGGATGGGGGGCCTCCCGGAGGTCCGGCAGGGCGTCCAGAAGGATGGGCCGGTGATCACCGACAACGGTAACTTTGTTATCGACTGCCGGTTTAAAAAGATCAGCAATCCGGAAAAACTCGAGATCCAGCTGACCGGGATACCCGGTGTTGTCGAGAGCGGGATCTTTGCCCACTATACAAAAAAGACGATTGTTATTATCGGTGGAAAGGACGGATGCCGGATCCTTCCGTCACCGGATATAGTTCCGTAACTTCTGGATGAGCTGGAGCTGGTGGTTGGCCTCTTTCTTCTTCTCTTTCTCGATCGAGTCCATGATCTCGGTAATCGGCTTTGCCAGCTCGTAGATCTTGACCGGCCGTCCCTTGCTCTCCGCCTTGCTCTCCCGGCTCCGGATCCAGCCCTGTTCCATCAGGTAGCGCATCGCGATGGAGACCTCGGGTTGCCGGAGGTCGGTCCCGCGTTCAATCGCACGGGACGTCGCCTCCGGGGTATTTGCAAGAAACACGAGGACTTTTGCTACATTCCGCTTTGTACCAATCTCGATGAGGAGATTTGCGAACTCCTCTTCCTTCTCGGTGAAATACATCACGTTTTCCTGTCTCATGTCACACCCCGAATGATAGTAGCTGTCAATAAATATCTAAATGATGATATATACACCTCTTGAATTGTTGTGCAATGGAAGATTAATTTAAATACTATTAGTGAAATTCAAGAGAGTGTTATTATTAACTATATTTAAGTATTTGCACGGCATTATAAAAAAAGATAAAATTCCACAAAAGGAATTACATCAACCCGAGACTGCGCAGGTCGGCGAGGATCTTGACGACCGCTTTCTTTGCATCCTCCGGTTCCTTCCCTCCCGTAATAATCAGTTTGCCGGACCCGAAGAGCAGCACGACGACCTTCGGGTTCTCCAGCCGGTAAACGAGCCCGGGGAACTGCTCAGGTTCGTATTCGATCCGGTCGAGGTTGAAACCGACGGCGATCTTGTTGAGGTTGATCGCGGTTGCGAGATCGGCGGACGTGACGATGTTCTGGATCTTGAACGTGAGTTTTTTCGGGATGTCGATCTTCAGGTCCCGGAGCTGTTTGCCCAGGATCTCGAGGCCCTTGCCCACATTGTCGATGCTCTTTGCCCCGGTAAGGACGACCTTTCCGGACCCGAAGACGAGTGCCGCAATCTTGGGGTTCTGCATCCGCAGGACAACCCCCGGGAACCGCTTCTTGTTGTACTCAGCATCCTTGATCTGCGACGCAAGCGCAGGCAGGTCAAGATAGTCTGTCACTTTCGCCGACGCGACGATATTCTCGATCCTGAGGGAATCTTCCGGCCTGACCTTCATGTCTGGTATCACCCGTATTTTGCACTGATCTCAAGAGATTGTTGAAGTCCCAAAGATGGTTCTCATGTTCAGGCTTCGATTTATATAGTATATAAGGAAGGGATGGGAGCATATAAAAATTCTTTGTCCGGGAAAAATGCCGGAACCGGCAGGAAGCATCCGGCAAAAACGACATCATGGCCGGGATGCTCAAAGACTTGTGCACATACTTTGCAAAGGCAGTACCGGGAAAA
>JAKLEQ010000065.1 GCA_022711635.1 Methanoregula sp.
ACCGTTCCGTCCCCGACCTCTCGGCGCTGGTTGTCATCGGGGTTGGCGTCGCGGGCGGGCTGGTTCTCTTCGGCGTCCCGCCGATCAGCTTCATTCCGGCCCCGCATCTCGTCGTCCCGACCCTTCCCGATGTTGTCAACGGTTTTTCCGCCCTCGTTCTGCCCCAGTCCGTCCTCACCATCGCAAACGCGGTCCTTGCGACCTCCCTCCTGACAAAGGACCTCTTTAAAAAGGAAATCCCGCCAAAACGGTTCTCCATGACCATCGGCCTGATGAACCTCACCTCGGTTCCCTTCGGCGGGTTCCCGATGTGCCACGGCGCCGGGGGGCTCGCCGGCCAGTACCGGTACGGCGCGAGGACCGGCGGGGCAAACATCTTTGCCGGGGCAATCTTCCTCCTCCTTGCCCTCTTCTTCTCCTCGCCGGAGGTCCTCTCCATCGTCGCGGTCGGGGCACTCGGTGCGCTGCTCGTCTTTGTCGGGATCGAGATGGGGAAGCACAGTCTCCGGACCGACTCCCTCCCGGTCACCGTCCTGATCGGGATCCTCGCCCTCGTTTTCTCCTTAACCGTGGCGTTTCTCGCGGGGCTTGCCGTCGCCTGGCTCTGGCTGGCATGGAAGAAGGGCTCGCTCCGGCGCGGGAACGGCAATGCGGCGGAGATAGGGGAAGGCTGCCGGTAAAAGGATCTCTCCTGATACAGGATTCCTGGGCCCGTCCCGGACGCAGGTACACAATAATAGATCTATTGATCTGATGGGGGACGGAACGACTCTTAAAAACCTTCAGACGCGTGCACCCGGTCCCCTCCGGTCGATACCCCTCCACGCTCCCCCGTTCTTCCCGGGGCACGGCAGGTTCCGGGGGATCTCATGGCGGGAAGGAAACCCACATGCAGTGAGGATATCATTGCCGGAGATGGTTTTTCCCGGTGTGGAACGGGAGACAAGATCCGAGAGCGAGATGACGGAGACCGGCAGGTGGATGCCGAACAGGACGTTCGTCGCGAGGCAGGATGCGTTGGTCGCGACCGCATCCTGGCCGCTCCTGACGTAAAGCCGGCAGGTGGTTCGGTCTGCGGAAACTCCCAGTTCTTCGAGGTACGCGGCGACCCGGTTCACCGGCATGGTCATGGAGAGGCCGAGGCAGAGGTCGACGACCGGGGAACCGATCCGGGTCTCCGGGTAAAACGGTGCCTCGGCATACGAGAGCGTATGGCAGGAGCGGCAGTAAAAGCGTTTCACGTGGACCGATACCGTCCGCTCCCCGTCACCCGTTGCCAGAACCGCGAACTTTCTCTCCTTTACATCATGGGGAGCGAGACTCCCGCCACACGCAGGGCATGCAGTACGGTCCGTAAAGGTGATCCCGTCCGCTGCAAGGATGCCGGTCTGGACGATCTCCCGGAGCAAGGGGGGGAGGCGGGGCGGTCTCATGGTCGCCTCAAAAAAACATGCTCCCCGTGCGCTTTGTATTCATGGTTATGCAGTAAGTCATTGATTTCTTCATGGGGTACAAAAAAACTGTTTATAGTGCCCCGTATTAAATCCACCGTTATTCATCAATTTTTGGCGTAAAAACAGCACATTTATAAGCCCTTGGCAGAGACCTCCAATTGTTCGAGGTTAGAACATGGAAATGAAGTACGTACCAACAACGTGCCCATACTGCGGTACCGGCTGCGGCTTCAACCTTGTTGTCAGGGACAAGAAGGTTGTCGGCGTTTCTCCGTGGCACCGTAACCCCGTCAACGAGGGCAAGCTCTGCCCCAAGGGGAACTATGCGCACGAGTTCGTTAACGCGCCCGACCGGCTGACGAAACCGCTCATCAAGAAGGACGGCAAGTTCGTCGAGGCAAGCTGGGACGAGGCCTACAAGCTGATCGCCGAGAAGTTCAAGAAATACCAGGGCGAACAGAGCGCCTGCCTCGCATCGGCCCGTGTCTCCAATGAGGAGAACTACCTGATGCAGAAGTTCGCCCGCGCTGTCCTGAAAACCCCCAATATCGACCACTGTGCCCGTCTCTGCCATGCATCGACGGTCGTCGGTCTCGCCGGGGCGTTCGGTTCAGGCGCGATGACCCAGTCGATAGCAGATATCGCCGAATCGAAGTGCCTTCTTGTCATCGGGACCAACACGTTCGAGCAGCACCCGCTGATAGGGCGCCGGATCATGCAGGCGAAGGCAAGGGGGGCAAAGGTCATCTACGCCGACCCGCGCCTCACGCCGACAGGGAAGATCGCCGACCTGCACCTGCAGTTTTATTCCGGTACCGATGTCGCCCTCTTCAACTGCTTCATGCAGCTGATCCTCAAAAACGGCTGGGAGAACAAGGAGTTCATCGCGAAGAGGACAAAGGACTTCGAGAAAGTCAAAGAGATCGTGATGAAGGACACGTACTCGCCGGAGAATGTTTCGAAAATCACCGGCGTCCCGGCAAAGGACATCATCACGGCGGCAGAGTGGTTCGGGAAGTCCGGCCAGTCCGCGATTCTCTACTCGATGGGTATCACCCAGCACACGACGGGTGTCGACAACGTCAAGTCAACCGCAAACATCCAGATGATGACCGGCAACCTCGGCAGGCCGGGAACCGGTATCTGCGCACTGCGTGGCCAGAACAACGTGCAGGGCGCCTGCGACATGGGAGCCCTTGCTAATGTATACTCCGGCTACCAGTCCGTCATCGTCCCCGACATGAAGAAGAAGATGGAGACCGCATGGGGCTGCGACATCGCCGAAGGAAAGGTCGGCCTCACGGTCACGAAGCTGATCAACAAGCTCGCCGACGAGCCCGGGGCTGTCAAGTGCGTCTACATCATGGGTGAGAACCCGATGCTCTCCGATCCGGACCTCCACCATGTCGAGAAAGGGCTCAAAAACGTCGAATTCATGGTCGTGCAGGACATCTTCATGACCGAGACCGCCGAGTTGGCAGACGTCGTGCTCCCGGCAGCCTGTTACGCCGAGAAGGACGGCACCCAGACCTCGACCGAGCGCCGCGTCCAGAAGTGGCGCAAGGCCCAGGACCCGCCCGGCGAGGCAAAAGCAGACTGGCAGATCTTCTGCGAGCTCGCAAAATACATGGGATACGAGAAGCAGTTCCCGTACAAGAGCGCTGAGGATGTCTTTAACGAGATCGCGAAGGTCACCCCCTCCTACGGCGGCATGAGCTACGCACGGCTCGAGAAGCCCGAGGCGCTCCACTGGCCCTGCCCGACTGCCGACCACCCGGGGACCCCGATCCTTCACAAGGAGAAGTTCACCCACCCGGATGGCCTTGGCATCTTCACGCCCATTGAGTACAAGCCGCCGGCGGAAGTTCCGGACAAGGACTACCCGCTCATCCTGACCACCGGACGCTGCATCTGGCAGTGGCATACCGGTACCATGACCCGCAGGTCAAAGAGCCTGGAGAGCGAGGAGCCGACCGGCTGGGTCGAGCTCAACCCGGAGGACGCGAAGGTTCTCGGAGTCAAGGATAAGGAGATGGTGAAAGCCACAACCCGCCGCGGCCAGATCACGATCGGGGCCCGCGTGACGAAGGACATCAAGAAGGGTGTCGTCTTCATGCCGTTCCACTATGTGGAATGTGCTGCGAATATTCTTACCAACAACGCGCTCGATCCCGTTGCTGCCATTCCCGAGTTCAAGGCCTGTGCGGTAAGGATCGAGAAGATACCGGAGGCGAAGTAAGATGGCGAAGAAAGGCGACATGCTCTACGCGTGGACGAACGACGCGGAGATCAAGAAGAAGGCGGAACTCGGCGGTGCAGTAACGGCACTCTGGAAGCACGCGCTCGAATCAAAAGCAGTCGATGCCGTACTTGCCATCACCAAAGGTACCGATCTCTACGATGCAAAACCCGTGCTCATCAACAATCCGGCCGATCTTGCCAGGACGGCCGGGTCCCTCCACTGCGGCACCCTTCTGCTGCCGAAATATGTCAAGAAGTTCCTTGACGGCGCAGCACACAAAAAGATCGGTGTGACCGTCAAGGGCTGCGATACCATGGCATTTATCGAGCTCGCGAAGCGCCGTCAGATCAACCTCGACAACGTCATCTTAATCGGGGTCAACTGCGGGGGGTCGGTCAGCCCGGTCCTCGCCCGGAAGATGATCGCCGACAAGTTCGGCGTCGACCCGGACAAGGTCCACAAGGAAGAGATCGACAAGGGCCAGTTCATCATCGAGTACGAGGGGGGCCACAAGGGCATCTCCATCGACGAACTCGAGGATGCGGGTTACGGCAGGCGCAGCAACTGCCGCCGGTGCAAGTACAAGGTCCCCCGGCAGGCAGACCTTGCCTGCGGGAACTGGGGGGTTATCGGCGACAAGGCAGGCAAGGCAACCTTCATTGAAGTATGCTCCGAGAAGGGCGCGAAGCTCCTTGACGGCGCGGTCAAATCCGGCATCCTCACAACGGAAGCGGCCAATCCCAAGGGGATTGAGATCCGCGCAAAGGTCGAGAACGCAATGTTCAAGCTCGGCGACAAGTGGCGCAGGAAGGACTTCGGCGCTCTCGCCGGCAGTCTGTGGGAGACGATCAACAGGGAGACATCGCGGTGCATCCGGTGCTATTCCTGTATCGAGAACTGCCCGGTCTGTTTCACCGCGGCTGCTGACCTGAAGAAAGGATCCCTGATGGTGAAACCCGGTGAAGTCCCCCCCAACCCGATGTTCCACCTGCGGCGTTTCGCCCATATCTCGGACTCGTGCATCAACTGCGGCCAGTGCGAAGAGCTCTGCGCGATGGATATTCCGCTCGCGCTCTTCTCGCACGCCATCCGCAGTGAAGGCGATGCCGCGTTCGAGCCGAAGCTCGGGAAAGCCCCGTACACCAACTAAAAATTTTTATTGAACGGACAAAACAAAAAACCTCCCTCCTCGGTTCTCACCGGAGGGATGATCCAAAACTGAACGAACAACCAGAAAGGAGATTGTGAAACGATGAAACCGGACGAGTACACGAAAATCATTTCTCTTGCCATCGAGCGCGAGGTAGAAGCCTACACGTTCTACCGGAGCGTTGCGGACAAGGCAAAGGATGCAGCCCTGAAAAAGATCTTCTCCGAGCTTGCGGGGGAAGAGAAGAACCACCGGGAATTCCTGCAGGACTTCCTTGCAAAGGGTTCAAAGACCATGCACTTCGATGCCAGGGTTGACTACAAGGTCGGCGACTCCCTGCCCTCACCAGCAATTACTCCTGACCTGAAACCGCTCGAGGGACTGGTCCTTGCGATCAAGAAAGAACTCGAGGCAATGCAGATGTATACCCGGCTTGCGGCGGCAAGTACGGATTCGCAGCAGCAGATGCTGTTTAACGGCCTTGCCGACATGGAGAGAACCCACAAGGCCCGGCTCGAGGATATCTACACCAACATGGCCTTCCCTGAAGCCTGGTAGGACCGGATTTCTCCACCGGTCCGGCTGATGAGGGGTACAGAACAAAGCGGCAGGATCATCTCTGGAGAGACTGACACGGCTCACGATATGCGTCGGGACAGTATCGCCTCTTGTCCTGACCATCCTGCTCCTGCCTTCTCTATTCTCCCGCAGGATCCGTCAGATCCGTCTGTCCTTTTTCCTATTCCGGAAAATGTACGATTCTCCGGTACAGCAACCCTTCAAAAGTAAACCGTTCCTCATCGAATTCCACACCCCCCCGGTCTTTTTGCTATTCCTCACCGCGTGCAGATGGCCACCGTCTCGCCAAACTGGAGGACATGCCCCCGCATCGCCTCGATGAGCGCGTGCTTGTCCGAACCGGGGGGAAGGTCAAGGATCGCGTCGAGGCCATAGACTTTGAACTGGTAGCGGTGCGTCTCGCCGTCGGGGGGGTTGGGGCCCGTGTAGCCGGTGATCCCGTAATCGTTTCTGCCCTGCACGGAGGGGACCGGCAGGGTCGTTCTTCCCCCGTTCGGGATCCCGGGCGGGACCACCGGCTCCGCGGGCAGGTTCCAGATGATCCACGGCGTGAACGAGCAGCAGGCCTTTATGAAAGGGTTGAACGCCATTACGGCAACAGATGCAGCGTCAAGCCCCCGGAGCTGGATCCGCGGGGACCGGTTCCCGCCATCCCGGGTGTATTCTGGGGGGAATTCAAGGAAGTCCAGCGTTACGATAAGAGGTCTCATGCAAAAAATCACGCCCGGGTTCCTTGTAGCAATCCAGACATCTTTATGGTTTCCTGAAAAGAGATCCTGAGAGCATTTTATAGAATTTTTTTGAGGCACACCATGAGCAAAAAAGAGACAGCAAAGGCGCCGACCAAGGAAGAGTGCGCCCACGAATGCAACGGTTGCCCGAGTGCGGCCAACTGCGGTGACGCGAAGAAAGCAACCGGTCTTCCCCCGAAGGTCGAGATGGACGTCAGGCATGTCATCCTTGTCCTGTCCGGCAAAGGCGGCGTGGGGAAGTCGACCGTCTCGGTCAACCTTGCCTACGCCCTTTCCAACCACGGGTTCCGGGTCGGGCTCCTCGACCTCGACATGCACGGCCCCAACATCCCCAAGATGCTCGGGATCGAGACCGCGAAGTTCGCGGTGAACGGGGAGCAGATCGAACCGGTCCGCGTCACCGGCAAGCTCTCGGTGGTCTCGATCGCGTTCGTCCTTCCCGACACGAGCACCCCCCTCATCTGGCGCGGCCCCATGAAGATGGCTGCCATCCAGCAGTTCCTCTCTGACGTGAACTGGGGGTCCCTCGATTATCTCGTCGTGGATCTCCCGCCGGGGACCGGGGACGAAGCCCTCACCATCGCCCAGCTGGCCCCGAACGTCCGGGGCGCCGTCATCGTCACGACCCCGCAGGATGTTGCAACGCTCGATGCCAGGAAATCGGTGAAATTCATCGAGAAACTGGGGCTTCCCGTCCTCGGGATTGTCGAGAACATGAGCGGGATGATCTGCCCCCACTGCAACGAGGAGATCGACCTCTTCGGCAAGGGCGGCGGGAAGAAGATGGCGGAGGAATTAAACGTCCCGTTCCTCGGTTCGATCCCGCTGGACATCGAGGTCCGCAAGGCGGGGGACGAGGGGAGGCCGTTCATCGTACGACGGGCCGACAGCCCCACCTGGAAGAGCGTTGATGCCGTCATGGAAGCCCTTGTTGCGGAAGTCGGGAAGTAGGACGATGGACTTTGAGCGGGTTCTTACCGGGAGGGAGAAGCCCCTTGCAATCTACAAGGGCGTGATCGCGTGCCTCGAGACCCCGCAGGTCTTTCCCGATCTCCTCGAACCGATCTACCGCGAGGCGATGACGCTCGATGACGATTCGCTGGACCGGTTCCGGTTCGCGCTCATGCGCCTCCAGATCTACGCCGATATCCACCGGAACGAAGACCTCGAACAGGCAACCCATATCAAGTACGTCGCGCAAGTCCTCGAGAAGGTTATTTACGGGACGCTCGTGATGGAGCCGGAGAACCTCCCGGAATGAGATCCCCGCATACCGTCGTGATCCGGCCCTCCCGGAAATGAAATGTATAAGAGCCCCCCGGCCAAACTAAGGGGACAGGTCTGCTGATAACGTCCTGCACTTTTTATGCAGGAAGGACAAACGGTATTTTCCCTACCTTTCAATTCACGCACGGAGTATCCATGACATCACGCATGCACGCACCGCACACCACCTGCCCCGGCTGCCACGAAGAGGTCTTCCTCGACGAGCTGGTGGGGGGCAAATGCCCGTTGTGCGGCTGCTCGCTGGAGGAGTTCGAGGAGTCGCTCGGTGACTTCGAGGGGGTCATCGAGCGCTCCGATCTCTCGTGGCTCATCTTCAACTACTTCGTCTTCAAGCAGTTCGTGGACCTCGGCGTCGCACCCCAGCAGATCATGGACTTCATCACCGCGTACGGCGAGAACGCCGACAAGCCGGCAGAGGAATGGACGAAGACCTCCTTCTCGCTGGAGATCCCGATGCGGCGGTCCGACCGGTTCCGGCCCAAGAAGTGCTCGGCCTGCGGCCGGTGGTTCATTAATGGCGGGAAGAAACAGGTTGCCGGCGATATGAGGAAGCCGCAGCTCGACATAACCTACACCTGCGACCGGTGCTGAACCACCGGGGGCGGCGAGCCCCTTTTCCTTAACAAAGAAAATTTTTCAGAGTTCGTCCTTTCTCTTGTCGCGAATCTTCCACCGGAACAGGATGAACGCCAGCACAGCGATGCAGAGAACGGTCGCAACGACGAGGAGCGTCCGCGTGCCTGCCGAGAACCCGATCCAGCGCGGGCCAAACGCCATCGAACGGGGGCCGGGGAAGGATGTCTCGTTGGACTCGATTCTCAAAAGTGTTATGAGCGGTTCGGGTTCCTTGTACACGACATTCACCCCTGCAACGGAAGCATTTGCAAGGAGGCTTTCGTTGCCGGATGCTCCCGTGATCGCCATAAGCTGATCAGGCGAACCAACGCCTGCAGCAACGGCAGGGATACTGTACAGGATACCGAGGATGAGAATTACCCCGCAATACTTCCGGATCACGACAATTCTCCAAAGAGAGATAGAGGAACCGGGAAGGGATACGGTTTGCGGTGAAAATTCCGACCGAAAGGGCTCGTGGCCGGAACGGACCCGGAGGCATAGTGCCAGGGCGTGGTGCAGTATGCCAAGCAGATAAAGGATTCTACCGTCACTCTTTTTATATCGGCGGATAGATTCCGGGTAGAGTAATACGACCCCCCATGTACTCCATCCTGTATGTCGACGATGAGCCCGGGCTTCTGGAGATCGCGAAGATCTTTCTCGAGCAGGACAAGGAGTTTTCCGTCGACACCGATCCCTCGGCCGAACATGCCCTCGGCCTGATCGGGACGCGGTCCTACGACGCCATCGTCTCGGACTACCAGATGCCGGGGATGGACGGCATCG
>JAKLEQ010000066.1 GCA_022711635.1 Methanoregula sp.
GGGCGTGCACGGATCTCCGCGACCTTCCGTGCAATCCAGTCTTCCTTCTTTCGGATCATCCCCTCGATGACGGAATCCGGGGTGCGGTGCGGCGCCCGGACGACGATGTCCCCGTCACCGGTAATTTCGAGGGCAAGTGTCCTGCGCCGCGAGCGGATAACAGAGTGTGCACAGACGGGGGGACGGGAAGGAGTTTTGTCGTTCAATAAAGAACGTTTCCTCCTCACTCTTAAAAAAATGACGGGCGGGGGATTATTTATGCGTGAAATACGCGATGATACCATCGTCCGTTACGGCGTCGATCTTCGCAAACCCGACCCGCTCGAACTGGACGACCTTTGAAAGTTCCTGCTGTACCCCGGCTTCGCAGACCCCGGCGAGATCCCCTTCCGGGGTCCTGAGGGTACAGGGAACCTCTGCTCCCGCGGGCAGCCACTGGATGATCGGGGCTTTTGCCGCCCGGGCATCGGCAAGGGAGTCTCCGGCAAAGGCGATGTGCGGACGACCATGGTCGTGCTCTATCGCGACATTGAAGAGATCCTTGAGCCGTATCAGGGTCCGGGTCCTGTCCGCGAGTTCGGCAGCGGGGAGGAGCACGTTTCCGGAGAAGGCGAGGGTACGTACTCCCCGTTTCTCGTCGGCAGGGTGGAGAAGCAGCCTGCTCACCACCGGGTGTGCGCCGTGGATCGTGGCGGTCATGGGATCCGGGACGAAGAAGTACCGGTTCGCGACCGGATCGACGATCTTCTTGTTCTCGGCATAGAGGTTATCCCATGAGAACGAGATGTCGGTCTCGCCGATCCCGATGGCAAGCATCGCGTTCTTCACCGCTTCGGGGAGGATGCCCCGGCGGGCAAGTGCCCGCAGGGTCCCGAGCCGGATGTCGTCCCAGCCGGAGTACGTGCCCTCTTTGATCCCGAGCCGCATCTGCGAGGTCGAGAGGACGACCCCCTCGATCCCCATCCTGCCGTAGTGCCGGTATACGGGCACCTTCCAGCCGAAGTGGTCGTAGATGTACCGCTGCCGGCGGGTGTTGGCGATATGGTCCTTGCCCCGGATCACGTGGGTGACCCCGAGCAGGTGGTCGTCAGCAACCACCGAGAAGTTCATCAGCGGGTAGACGAAGGCGCCGGGTTTTCGGGGATGGGGCGGAGAATCGAGCACCCGGAACGCGGGAAAGTCCCGCATCGCGGGGTCGGGGTGGAGGAGGTCGGTCTTGATCCGCACCGTGACCTCTCCCTCGCGGAACCCGTGGGCAAGCATCTTCTCCCAGAGGGCGAGGTTCTGTTCGACCGGCTGGTCCCGGCAGGGGCATGCCTGCCTTGCCATCTTGAGCTCTTTGAACCGCTCGTTGTCGCAGGTGCAGACGTACGCCCCTCCCTTTTCGATGAGCTGGCGGCAGAGGTCGTAGTACAGGGTAAGCCGGTCGCTCTGGTACACGGTCTCGGTGATCCCGAGCCCCAGCCAGCGGATGTCCCCGGCAACCGTGTCGTACGCCTCCGGGTCCACCCTCTTCGGATCGGTGTCCTCGATCCGGAGGATATACCGGCCGCCATACATCTTCACGTAGGCATCGTTGAGGGCAGCCGCCCGTGCGTGCCCGATATGGAGCGGCCCGGAGGGGTTCGGGGCGAACCGCATCACCACGCCCTTTCCGGCATCCTCCAGCTCGGGCAGCACCTTTTTGTGCTCGTGCTTCTCGGAAAGGGCCGCGAGCATCTCCGGGGCGATCTCTGAAAGTTTCCTTCTCCGGTCCTCCGGGCTGAGCGCAGCGACTTCTGAGATCACGTCCTTCGCAAGGGCTGAGACCTCCTTTGCCCGCGACCTAAGCTCCGGGTTTGCACCCATCACCATCCCGATGACCGCTCCTGCCTGCGGGACCCCACCGTGCTTCACCGCGTTGGAGAGGGCACACCTGAGCAGCAGGTCACGCGGGTCGGCGCCGGCCATTTCAGAAGCTCCGGGTGACGAAAAATTCTCCGATCTCTTTTAAAAGTTCCCGCTCTTTCGAGGGGGGGAGGAGGGCGAGATGTTTTGCGCTCGTAGAGACGAGTTCGTTTGCGGTCGCCTTTACCTCCGCAATCACGCCTGCGTCCTCCAGTTCCTCGATCGCCGCGTTGATCTCGGTGTCCGTCAGGCTCCGCTTGTAGTGGGAGAGGTCGAGCCCCTTCTCCCGCGCCCTGATCCAGATCAGGGTCTGCTTGCCCTCGCGCAGGTCGGAAGCCTGGTCCTTTCCGCTCTTCTCCGGAGGGGAGAGGAGGTCGATGACGTCGTCCTGGATCTGGAACGCCATGCCCGTGTTGAGCCCGAAGTTGTAGAGGGCCTTGACCTGCCGGGAGTTTCCGCCGGCAAGGACAGCCCCGATGCCGGCAGCTGCAGCGTAGAGGACCCCGGTCTTCTTCCGCACCATCTCGAGATACTCGCCCTCGTCGACATCGTCGCGCTTCTCAAAGGCCATGTCCATGTGCTGCCCCTGGCAGAGCTCTGCGCACGCCGATGCGAGCATGGTAACCGCCCGCCCCCGCGCCTCATCGGTTGCGTTCGCCCGCATCAGGAACTCGAATGCCCGTGCGTACAGGACGTCCCCGGCGAGGATTCCGGTCGGCATGTCCCATTTCGAGTGGACCGTCGGGACCCCGCGCCGGAGGATGTCGCCGTCCATGATGTCGTCGTGGATCAGCGTGAACGTGTGGGTCAGTTCCAGCGCAAGGGCTGCCGGCAGGATCTCTGAAGAGCTGTTCGGCTTCACCGCGTCAGCAGCAAGCATGACGACCGCCGGCCGCAGGCGCTTTCCTCCTGCGGCAAGCAGGTGGGCGCTCGCCTTGTTCAGCTCGCCGGTCGTGTCCACGAAGTACCGGTCGATCATCACGTCGATTGACCGTGCAGCGGTTTCCAGGTAGGCGGACAGTTCTGTCATGGTCGTCACTTCATCAGGATCCGCTGGCCGTTCTTGACGACGTGCAGGTCGGACTGGAGGGTATATCCCATCTCGGATGCAAAGTCGGCATAGCTGCCGGTCATCTTGATGTTCCCGTGTGCCGGGACGACGTGCTGCGGGTTCAGGAGGTGAATCAGCTCGTAGTGGTCTTCCTTGTAGGCGTGACCGCTCACGTGCAGGTCCTCAAAAATCCGCACTCCCGCAAGCCGCAGGCGGGCTTCGACAAGATACCGCTGCCCGTAGTTCATGGGATTGGGGATCACGTTCGCGGAAAACATCACTTTGTCGCCCTTGCTCATCAGGAATGGCGTATCGCCAGTCGCAACCCGGGTCAGGATCGAGCCGGGCTCTCCCTGGTGCCCGGTGACGATCGGCATGAACTTCTCCTTGCCCTCCTTCATCAGGCGCCGGAGCATCCGGTCAACCGTCCGCCGGTTTCCGAAAACACTCGTCGTTGACGGGAACGAGACCATCTTCATCTGTTCGGCAGTGACCGCGTACCGTTCCATGGACCGCCCGAGAAGCACTGGTTTTCTCCCGATCTCGTGGGCGCATTCGGCGATGGTCTTTACGCGCGAGATGTGGGATGAAAACGTCGAGACAACGATAGCATTCTTGTCGTCCTCGTAACTCGTGATCGCGTCCCGGACAAGGTTGCGGGCGATCCGTTCGCTCGGGCATCTCCCCGGCCGGTCGATGTTGGTGGCCTCCACAATAAGTGCCAGCACACCTTCTTTCCCGATCTGGCGGAGCCGCGCAAAGTCCGGGGGATCGCCGATTACGGGGGTCCGGTCGAGTTTGAAATCCAGTGCATAGACAACGGCCCCGTTGGGGGTGTGAAGCACCGCCATGACCGTATCGATGATGGAGTGTTGCATGCGCACGAACTCAAGGGTAAGTGTCTGCGAGATGGTGTACCGCTGGCCGGCTTTTAACGGGAAGAGCTTGTTGTTCACGCCAAACTTCTGCTCTCCCGAGATCTGCTGCCGGATGAGCTCGGTCGTGTATGGCGTCGAGATGATCGGTGCATTGTACCGGTGCGCCAGTTTCGGGATGGCCCCGATGTGGTCAAGGTGCCCGTGCGTACAGACGATCGCTTTAACGGTCCCCTCAATCGAGTTCATCATCGTGTCGTCGGGGATCGCCTTGATCTTGATGAGATCGAGGGAATGCATGTTCTCGATCTCCGCGTCCTCGTGGATCATCACCTGGTCAAGGCGCAGGCCCATATCAAAGATGACGATCTCCTTTCCGCAGCGGACAGCGGTCATATTCCGCCCGACCTCGTCGTATCCGCCCACTGCTATGATTTCTATATCCATTGTACTGTCTCCTTTCTGCTGGTGTGTTCGCTGTTGTTCGTTGTGTCGGTTGTAAAATGGTTCAGATTCGCAACACTCTGGTTTTTTAGATGTATCGCATCGTTATGTCCGGATCCGTACCGGGTGTTCCTTCCCGATCATCTGCCGGGTCCTGCCGGTGATGAACAGTCGCGCCTTTCGCAGATCGGCAACCCGCGCTGAGCCCGTAAGAAACATGGCGGCATCCAGTTGCCGGTGAAAGGTATCGATTGCCCGTCCCACCGCCTCGTCGCTCTCGAGCGCCGGGGCAAGGAGGGGGAGCGCCATGCCGCAGAGGCCCGCGCCGAGAGCGAGGGCTTTTGCCATATCAATGCCGCTCCGGATCCCCCCGGATGCGATCACGGGACTTCCGGTCGCTGCGACCTCGCACAGGCTGACAACCGTCGGGATCCCCCAATCGGCAAAGTCCTCGCCGAGCGTCCGCATCTGCTGTGCCCGGGCGGAACGGTTCCGGCCTGCCCGCAGGCTCTCGACAGCCGCCCATGAGGTCCCCCCGGCTCCCGCGACATCGATCGCCGCGGCGCCGGCTCCTGCGCAGGCCTTTGCGGTCTGCGTAGCGATGCCGGAGCCGGTCTCTTTTACGATGACCGGCGTCTTTATCCCGGCACAGAGCTCGCGGATCGCCTCGAGGCACCCCGTCGCATCGTGATCTCCTTCGGGCTGGATGGCCTCCTGGAGGAAATTCAGGTGAACCGCGATCGCATCCGCGTCGATCATCTCAATCGCCTGTTCTGCCCACGCGACGCCATGGTCGCGGAGCTGGACCGCACCAATGTTTGCGACGAGGAATGCGTTGGGCGCCTCGTCGCGGGCGACCGCAAAGGTGTCGGCAAGCGAGGGATCTTCGAGGGCAGCCCGCTGGGAGCCCACGCCCATCCCGATGCCGTAGCGTTCCGCCGCCCGGGCGAGCCGGGCATTCACGATGCCGGTCTCCGGGTGACCCCCGGTCATTGCCGAAATGAAGAGGGGCGAGGAGAATGCATGGGACAAAAAGCGCGTGCGCCGGTCAATCGCCGCCATATCACACTCCGGCAGCGCGTTATGCACCAACCGTACGTCTGAAAAACCGGCATCGCCGCGCCCGACATCAGACTCTGCGCAGATGCGCAGGTGGTCGAGCTTCCGCGACGAAGTGTACTGCGTCTTGTCCCGTGCCATTTCCGTACTGCTCCTTCTTACGATCTTACCTTCATCAAGTAATAATCCGCGTCCCGTTGCAATCCCTTCCCGCGAGGAAGTCAGGGATCCGGGAGACGTGGAAGATCTCCGACCCGATACCCGCCTCTGCGAGCTCGAGGAGTTCGGCGATCTTTCCTCTCATTCCACCGGTGACATCGGTATGGGTCGAGCTGCCGATCTGGAGGGTCTGGATCGTTGCCGGCGTGATCACCGGCACAACCATCCCTCTATCCAGCACTCCCGGTACATCGGTGGCGAGTCCTACGCGCTGCAGGGAAAGCCTGCCCGCAAGGAAGCGGATCAGCTGGTCCCCGGAAACGATGCATGCACCCCGGGACCTGTCCATCACCACGTCGCCGTGGATCACCGGGACAATCCCGAGGGCAAGCATCTGATCCAGATGCCGGCACTCGAACGCGACAAGCCTCCCGCCGTCCGCGTACCCGGCATGGAGGGGGTGGATGCCGACCGCCTCGATGCCCTCCTGACGGAGTGCGGCGACGACCCCGGCATTGAGCGCGGATACCGCATGGTGGGTTACCGCGATCCCCCCGGCCTGCCCGGGGGCGGCACCCGTGTCGAGGTGGTAGCGTTTTGCCTCGGGATGACCGCAGGAGCCGGCCCCATGGACGATGAGGATCCCGTCCTTTCGTGCCCGTGCAATATCCCGCGCGATACCGGAGAGACGGTCACGGTCGATCGCGCAGTCGCCGCTCTTGTCGGTAATCACGCTCCCCCCGAGCTTGAGCATGATGCGGTCAGACATTCTTCTCCTTCCGGGCACCCTCGGTGTCGATGCCGGTGACGAGCGCCCGGGCGTTGTGGCCCTCGATTGCCTTGGCGACACGGTGCTTGAGCGCCTTGGGGCAGATGGCGATCATGCACCCGCCCCCGCCGGCTCCCGTCAGCTTGGCCCCAAACGCCCCGGCCATCCGGGCCGTCAGGACGAGCCGGGAGAGGGCCGGGTGCCCGACGCCGAGGGCATCCAGAAGACCGTGGTTCATATCCATGTACCGCCCCAGCTCCTTCTGGTTGTTCAGGTGATGGATGGCACTCATGGTGACGCCCTCGATTGCATCGATGACGGGATTGATGATCTCCGGGTGCTGCTTCTTCATCTCGGCAACCTGCTCAACCATCTGCGAGGTGCTGTGGGAGACGAGCGTGTCCCCGATGACGAGATGCAGGTTCACCGGGGGAAGGCGCCGCCGCGAGGTTCCGGTGATGAGAACGATCCCGCCATAGGATGATACGGTCGTATCCGTCGGGCTCGCCCGCCCTTTCTGCACCTTCTTCTCGATCGCAAAAGCCATGTCGGCGATCTCCTCGCGGGTCTTCTCCAGCTGGAACTCGTCGTTGATCGCGCAGAGCGTGGCAACCGTCACTGCCGCAGACGAGCCCAGCCCCGAGGAACTGGGGATCTGGGAGTTGATGTACACGCTTCCGGTCACGCCCATCTCGGTGAAACAGCTCTGGATGTACGGCGAACTTACCGAGAGCGGGCGTTTCGAATGCCGAACCGTAACATACACCCGGGGCCGGATCGCCATCGCGATCCCCGGTTTCCCGTAAACGACGGCGTGTTCGCCGAAGAGGAAGACCTTGCCCGGGGCACTCCACGTTGCCAACCTAGATCACCGCAACGGCTGCGTACCCCACGACCTCGTTCCGGTCACCGGTGACATCCCCGCTGGTGGCATACGTGAGCAACCGCCCTTCCTGTGCGCCCATCGCCCGGCACGCCTCCGCCATCGCAGTGATCGGGCCGTACCCGCACGCCGAGACCTTCCGGGATACGATCCTGCGATAAAACTCCGCGGTATCCAGGGTCCGGAGTGCTTCGATGGTATAGAGGTCCTGGTCCCTTGCAATGGCTTCCGGGATATAGTGGGAGAAGTCGCTCGATGCGATGATCCTGATATCCCGGCGTTCTGCTTCTGCCGCGTCGGCAATCGCCTGCCCGAGCCGGGCCGCAACCGCATGGTCCTGGTCCCCCATCATCACGGGCGCGATCCGTGCACGGGGGAACCGGAACTTGATGAACGGCATCTGGACTTCAAGCGAGTGCTCGGCAGCATGGGAAGATTCGTCGACGGCAACACCCAGCGCCGCGACGAATTCTGCGTCCGTATCGACGACCCCGAGCGGGGTCTCCCAGGGGATCGCTGATCCCGACGTCAGGAACCCACGGTGGGACGGACCGATCACGACAAACGTCCCGGAGAACGTGGCGGGGATGGCTGCATACGCCTGCGCCGCGACCGCACCCGAATAGACGTATCCGGCGTGGGGGGCGACGATCCCCTTCGCACCGGCTCCCCCCGCAGCCGGCGCCCCCGCGAAGAACCGGGTGAGCAGCTGCTCGAGGTGGTTCGGGTCCCGCGGATAGAACATGCCCGCAACGGCGCATGTACGCAGTTTCATCGGATTACCCTCTTGTTACTCTGCTATATCCAGATATCGGTTGGGGGGGTGGCATTCTGCCACCTGAAAAACCGTCCCCTCAGATATCGGTCTCGAAGTCCTCAGCGGTGAGCGCCGTCGAGATGCCGCGGAGCCGGAGCATCTCGCGGGTTAAGAGGAAATAGATCATCGAGAGGGCTTTCCGGCCTTTGTTGTTGGTCGGGATGACGAGGTCCACAAACTTCGTCATATTGTTGGTATCGCAGAGCGCGACGACCGGAATCCCGCACTGGACCGCCTCGTGGATGACCTGGGAGTCGCCGATGGGATCGGTGACGACGACGACCTCGGGTTCGATGTAGCCGTCGAGCGCCGGGTTGGTGAGAAGTCCCGGGATGAACCGGCCGGTCGCGGCCATCGCGCCGATCGTATCCGCGAACTTCTTTGCCGGGTACTGCCCGTACTGCCGGGAGGTGACGACGAGGATATTCGGGGGCTCATACTGGTTCAAAAACTTCGCTGCGGTCTTGATCCTTCCGTCGGTCTCGCGGATGTCAAGGATGTACAGCCCATCGCCGCGGACGCGGTAGAT
>JAKLEQ010000067.1 GCA_022711635.1 Methanoregula sp.
GAACTCGGCAACGCCGGCAATCTCGTCGATGATCTTCCGGCGCTCGTTGTCGCTCATCTCCATGATCCGGGTCACGTCGCCCTGCATCACGACGTTGTAGCCGTGCGGCTTGATCCCGTGCTTTGCCAGATACTCGACGATATCCGCCTGCTTGCAGACCCGGTCGTTGAGGTAGTTGTAGCTGTAGTAACCGTTGCCGGTCCGCTTGATCCTGCGGCGGATCTTCGTCCCGTCCGAGAACTCGATGGCAACCTCAGCAGTGTTCCTGCCGGAGTTGAGGTTGATGAGGTCGGTCAGTTTCTCCGCCCGCAGGTTCCGGGCGGAGGATAACGCGAGGACGAAGAGGATGGAGTCGATGATGTTGCTCTTGCCGGAGCCGTTCGGGCCGGAGATGACCGTAAAACCGGGGAGAAAAGGGATTTTGGTCTTCTTGGAAAAAGACTTGAAGTTATCGATCTCCAGCTCTGTGATATGCAAAGAACTGCACCTTACTTCTTTGCAGATTTCTCATCGTCGACTGCGTAGATGAGGTCGCTCTGTTTCTTGGACCCCCCCGCCCCTTTCTTCCGGCCATAGCCCGCGGAGGCGACGATGTAGTTCTTGTCCCCGCGCCGGGGTTCGAGCTTCATGGTCCCGTCCGGCTGCATGATCATGTCCATCGCGGGCTCGTCTGCTTTTGCCGTTTCGACCCGGGCTGACTTGGGTCGCATCACGACCGTGCTGCCGGCTGCCGGTGCGGGTGCCTGTACCCCCGGCGCTGCTGCTGCAACGGGCGGGACGACGCCGACGGCCTGGACCCGCTTCAGCTCCTGCCGGCTGCGTTCCTCGCTCGCCTTGGACAGTTTCATGACGATGGACTTGAGATCAAGGAGTTCCTCGGTGATCCCCTTGACGAGCGCTTCCTGTTCCCTGATCTTGCGTTCCAGCGCTGCAATGCGGTCGTCGCCTGCAGCCCCTGCAGCTGTTATGGGTGTCATCTCAGTCTCCTGAACGGCCTTTTCCGTCCCTTCTGGTCTTGCCCAGGTCTTTCCCGATCGGTCTCCCCGGTAAAAACCATGTACGTATACTAGTACTAGTGATCGCCTGATGAGGAAAAAAGGTTTGTGCTCTCCTCCTCGGTTTTTTTGGCAATTCCCCCCTAATTCCCGTTCAAAGACGCGCTCCCCGCCCGTGACGCGTCCCGGGCGGGGCGGACCTATGCCGCTTCCACCACCGGTCAACACAAATGTATTACCTGATTATAACACACCTTTTTCCATATGTCGTATCTGGCTGCAACAGATCCTCAGATAGCAGATATCATCGAGAAGGAACGGCTCCGGCAGCTCAACGGCCTCGAGCTGATCGCCTCCGAGAACCTCGTCTCCCGCGCCGTGCTCGAGGCGATGGGCTCGATCATGACCAATAAGTACGCGGAAGGCTACCCCGGCAAGCGGTACTATGGCGGCTGCGAGTTTCACGATATGGCTGAGAACCTTGCCCGCGACCGGTTGAAGGAGCTCTTCGGGGCAGAGCACGCAAACGTCCAGCCCCACTCGGGGACCCAGGCAAACATGGCAGTCTATTTTGCGTACATGAAACTGGGTGAGAAGATCCTCTCCATGAAACTGAACCAGGGCGGCCACCTCTCGCACGGTTCCCCGGTGAGCTTCACCGGGAAGTTCTACCAGGTTGCCCAGTATGGCGTTGACGAGAAGACGGAAGTGCTTGATTACGGTGTGGTTCACGAGATGGCAAGAAAGGAAAAACCGCAGATCATCGTCTGCGGCGCCTCCGCCTACCCCCGCACGATCGATTTCAAGGCGTTCCAGGAGATCGCCGATGACGTGGGTGCGTATTGCATGGCCGACATCGCCCATATCGCCGGCCTCGTCGCAACCGGCATCCACCCGACCTCGGTCGGCGTTGTCAACTTCACCACCACCACCACCCACAAGACGCTCCGGGGGCCCCGGGGCGGCGCCATCATGTGCAATGCCGAGTACGCCCAGGCGATCGATAAGGCGGTCTTCCCCGGCATGCAGGGCGGTCCCCTGATGCACACGATTGCAGCGAAAGCCGTCTGCTTCCATGAGGCGCTGCGCCCCTCGTTTAAGGAATACAACCGGCAGATCGTGAAGAACGCAAAGGTGCTCGCACAGACCCTCATGGACAGTGGCCTCCGGCTTGTCTCCGGCGGCACCGACAACCACCTGATGCTCCTTGACTTGACCTCGCAGGGCATCACCGGCCTCGAGGCGGAGACCGCCCTCGGGAAGGCGGGCATCACGGTCAACAAGAATACTATCCCCAACGAGACCAAGAGCCCGTTCGTCACCAGCGGTCTCCGGATCGGCACCCCGGCGGTCACCTCGCGGGGCATGAAGGATGCCGAGATGCGGGAGATCGGCAACTATATCGCAACGGTGATCAAGGATATCCGTAACGAGACAACGATCCGCGACGTGCGCGGAAAAGTCGAAGCACTTGCTTCCCGGTTCCCGCTCTATCCCGAGTGAGGGGCCGGTTCTTCCCATCTTTCCGGCTCTCATGATCCTCGATGGAAAAACCTGTTCGGAACAGCGGCTGAAGATCCTGCGGGACGTTATTACGGAATCCGGATTCCGGCCCCAGCTCGCGACCGTGATTGTCGGCGATGATCCTGCTTCGAAGATGTATGTCCGGATGAAGCACCGGGCATGCGAGCGGGTCGGCATCGGATCCATCGGGATCGACCTTCCCGGAAACGCAACGACCGGGGACGTGGTCGCCGCTGTCCGCAGGCTGAACGAAGATCCTACGGTGGACGGGATCCTCGTCCAGCTCCCCCTGCCGCCGCAGGTTGACGCAAAAAAGGTGATTGCCGCCGTCAGCCCCGACAAGGATGTCGATGGTTTCCACCCCTGCAACCTCGGGCTCCTCTTTGCCGGCACCCCCCGGTTCGCCCCCTGTACGCCGCTCGGGGTCATGACCCTCCTCGGGGCAAACCGGATTCCGGTTGCCGGGAAGCACGCGGTGGTGCTCGGGCGCAGCATTGATGTGGGGAGGCCGATGGCAGCCCTCCTTCTCTCCGCGGACGCGACCGTCACCATCTGCCACTCCCGGACCCCCGGTCTTGCCGGCATCGCCCGGCAGGCGGATATCCTCGTCTCCTCGGTCGGGAAGGCGATGTTCGTGACCGCAGACATGGTGAAGCCGGGCGCCGTTGTCATTGATGTCGGGATCAACGACCTTGACGGGAAACTCGTCGGCGACGTTGACTTTGCAGCAGTCAGCGGGATAGCCTCCGCGATCACCCCGGTCCCGGGCGGCGTCGGCCCGATGACGATCGCAACCCTGATGGAGAACACCTTCAAAGCGGCACAGGAGCGCTCATGCGACCGTGCACCGTAAAAGGGATCCCGATCGGCGGCGATGCCCCGGTCCGGATCATGGGCGTCATCAATGTCAGCCACGAGTCCTTCTACTCCGATTCCTTCGTTCCGGTCCCGTCCGTCCACACGATGGCGACCCTGATGATCGAGCAGGGGGCGTCGGTCATCGACATCGGCGCACGGAGCACCGCACCCAATGTCCAGCAGATCAGCGGGAAGACGGAGGTGGAACGGATCGATGCTGCGCTCAAAGAACTCGACGGGAGCGGGATCCCCGTCTCTGTCGACACGATGCATCCCGGCGTCCTCTCTATCTGCCTGCAGCACGATGTCCACATGATCAACGATATCGGCGGGCTCGCGAGCGAAGCATACGCGAAGACTGCCGCCGAATCGCATCTCCCTGTCATCGCCATGGCGGCATTCTCCCGGCCGGGGGACGCAGTCGGACATGCCGCGACGGCAAAGGCGCTCGCAGAGGTTGTCACACGGTGCGAGAAGCACAAGATCGATAACTACATCCTCGACCCGGGCGTCGGCATGTGGACGCCGATACGGTCTGTTGAAGATGACTGGGACCTCCTGCAGCACTACGATGCATTCCTCTCCTTCGACCGCCCCCTCCTCGCTGCCATCTCCCGCAAGACGTTCATCGGGATGCTCCTCGACCGCCCGCCTGAAGACCGGCTCTCCGGGTCCCTTGCCGCAACCTTCTGGCTCCTGCAGAAGGGGGCATCGCTCGTCCGCACCCACGATGTCGCGGCGACCTCGGACGTACTCAGGGTGTACGAGCGGCTGGTGAAAAAGCCGTGAATACTTCCTTCTCCGTCTTCGGCCTCGCGACAGGACTGATCCGGGACGGCGACGACCTCCCCGGCCGGATCATCGCCGCCGCTGAGAGGACCTGCGGGGGGATCTCCGAAGGCGACATCATTGTCCTCGCCGAGTCCATGGTTGCGACGGCGGAAGGGCGGGTTGTCACCCTCGCATCGGTCACGCCCTCAAAGGAGGCACGGGAGTATGCCGGCCGGTATTCCATGGATCCCCGCGTCGCCGAGGTCGTGATCCGGGAGAGCGACGAGATCGTCGGCGGCATCCCACACTTTCTCCTGTCGATGAAAGGCGGGACGCTCCTCCCCAACGCGGGTGTTGACGCCTCGAACGCACCTGTCGGCTGCCTCGTCCCCCTCCCGGCAGACCCCGATGCCAGTGCCGTCAGGATGCGGGAGGAACTGCAGGCGCGGACCGGAAAGAAGGTTGCGGTGATCGTCGCCGACAGCCGGACCCACGCCATGCGGGCCGGGTGCTCCGGGGTCGCTATCGGCTGTTCCGGGATCGTATCGGTCATCGATGACCGGGGCAGGAGCGACCTGTTCGGCAACACCCTCGAGGTGACGAAGCGGGCTATCGCGGACAATATCGCGTCCGCCGCCGAGATCGTGATGGGGGAGGCAGACGAGGGCGTCCCTGCCGCAATCGTCCGGGGGCTTAGTCTTCCCATATCGGACGATGCTGTCGGTGTTGAGTCGATCGATGCTGCAGAATGCCTCTTTATGGGGCTGTTGCAGAGACGGTACCGGAAGGAAGGCTGAAAAGGTCCGATCTCCCCTTTTACCGCCGGACTTCGGATTCCGGGTTACCGGCCGTCCGAATCCTGCACCCGTTCTTCTTCCCCATCCGTATCATCCTCGTATTTTTCTACGGGAAGATCTTTGGCGACCAGCCCGTAGCCAAAAATCGCGACAGGGACGAGGAGAACGATATACAGGACGGGCGGCCGGATGCCCTGGACGAGGAGGAAGAGGAACAGGGCCATTCCCAGCGCAAGGACAGCAGGGCGCATGCAACACTCAATATTCCCCGGTTATCCGATAAGAATGTGCCGGGCCGGTATCCCCCCTGAAGGCGGCCCTGCCGGGGGACGGTCGACTGGTATCCACCATACCTTTATCAGCGGTGAACCCCCAATCCCCGCGGGAGAGACCGCACCGGGGGACCATGGCTGGCAGCGATGATGACGGGCAAAGAAGGATCGCCTACCGGCTGATCCTCCTCTTCGGTATCGTCGCAATGCTCGGCGACGTCGTGTATGAAGGTGCCCGCAGCGTTGCCGGCCCGTTCCTGCTGACGTTGGGCGCATCCGCATTCGTGGTCGCATTCGTAGCGGGATTCGGGGAGTTCGCAGGGTATGCAATCCGGATCGCCAGCGGTTATCTCGCCGACCGGTCGAAGCAGTACTGGGTATTCGTGATCGCGGGGTACGGGATGATCGCCGCGATTCCCCTCCTCGTCCTTGCCGGGAGCTGGGAGGTTGCGGCATTCCTGTTGATCGCTGAACGGATCGGAAAAGCCGTCCGGTCCCCGGCAAAGGACGCGATCCTCTCCCACGCCTCCGCGGGGATCGGGCGGGGATGGGGCTTCGGCATCCACGAGGCGCTCGACCAGATCGGGGCGGTCGCCGGCCCGCTCCTCTTCGTTGCGGCGCTCGCTGCCGGCGGGACATACCGCGGGGGATTTGCCCTGCTCGCGGTCCCGTTCGTGCTCCTGCTCGCGGCCCTCATCTTTGCGTGGAGGAGCATGCCGGACCCGCTGGCATACGAGCGCTCCGCAGGACCGGATACCGCACCTGCTGCCGACGACCCCGGCCGCCGGCGGATGCTCGTCCTGTATGCCGTCTTCACCATGCTTACGATGGCCGGGTTCATCGTCTTCCCGCTGCTCGCGTACCACTACAAGGCGCTCTCGGTCATCCCCGACGCGGAGATCCCGGCCTTCTACGCCATCGCGATGGCGGTCGACGCGGTCGTCGCCCTTGCCGCGGGAAAGGCGTATGACCGCCACGGGCTTACGGTGCTCCTTGCCGTCCCCGCCATCGGCATCGCAATCCCCCTTTTCGCCTTCTCCGCCTCATTTATCCCGGCACTCCTGGGAGCGGTGCTCTGGGGGGCATCCATGGGCCTGCAGGAGACCGTGCTCCGGGCTGCAGTAGCCGACTTCACCCCGGCCCCCCGCCGCGGGTTTGCCTACGGGATCTTCAATACCGCCTACGGGGCAGCATGGTTTGCCGGAAGCGTCGTGCTCGGGGCGCTCTACACGCTCGGGACAATGTACGCTGCTGCATTCATGATCCTGATGCAGGCTGCCGCCGTGCCGGTGCTCTGGGGCCTCGTGCGGGAAGAGCGGCGGGCGACCGGGCTTTCGGGCGCCTCCCGCCCCGGGATTTGAGCAAACGCGGTGCCGTCCCCGGGCGGGGGCATAAACGGCCGCCGTTGTCCCGGCGTCGCCGCGATCGTCATCCTTCTTATGGAAAGGGACGATAGAGTACGTAAGAGATGATGCCGGTCAACGGCGCCAGTCGCAGGCGCAGGCGACAGCGGTGCCCGGTACGGCAGGATGCAGGGGACACCATGCAGCGAAAAATGAAGGGAGCCGACCCGGAGATGAACCCAAAACGTCCTTTTGAGCACGCTGCGGGAGACGGCACACCTCTCCTGACCGGGCCGCCGTTCTACCTCCCCGAGTTCGAGGCATCGTACCGGTACATCATCGACGAATATGAGGTTGAACCGCGGAAGATCGCCATATTCATGCCCTGTGCCCTGCGCAAACCCTACAGCACGAGCCCGAGCCACCAGCTCATACGGATGATCATCGGGCAGGTCTTTGAGCCGACGGAGTATCACATCGTCATCTTCGGCACCTGCGGGATCGTCCCTGCCGAGCTGGAAGAGATGTACCCCTACGCCCACTACAAGTATATGCTCGGGAAGTGCACCGACGAGAACGTAAAAGCTGACTTCCTCCGGATCGAGACAGAGAGGATCGCGGGCTACCTTGAGAAGACGAAAGACACGTACGAGTACCGGATCGGGTACTGTATCGGGCTCTTCCGGGAGGCGCTCATCCGCGGTTCGGAGATGGCGGGGGTAAAAATCGACCTCCTCCTGCCGAGCCGGGACCGGATCGATCGGGTCATCGCCGAGGAGGAGTGCCGGTTCCAGGAAGGGAGCCTCTCGATGGACGAGTATCTCGGCGAGTTCTGCGATGCGCTGGTTCAGTTCAGGAACACACGATGCCGGTGATTCGCTGGCGGAGATACGGAATCCAATAAAACCGAAAACATTGGGTACAGCAAGGTCACCCTTGCCTGAAGGCAATCCCCCGCCGGACGGCTGCAATGAGGTCTTTCTCCTCGAACGGCTTGAGGAGATACGCCCCGGGCGAGACCGCGAGAGCTTCGTCGATCCTGTTCTGGCTGGAATATGCGGAGATGAAAACGATCGGGATGGCGTGCCGCTTCCGGATCTGCCGCGCCGTCTCGATACCATCAATCTTTCCCCCGAGCCCGATATCCATCAGGATCAGGTCCGGCAGCGTGGATGTATCGAGATACTGCAGGGCAAGCTCCCCGGACGGAATGAGTGCCTGTACATGGTACCCCGCCCTCCCCAGGATCTCCTCGATATGGAGCGCAATGAGCCCTTCATCCTCTACCACGAGGATCTCCGCAGGTTTCACCGCAACCTCCGTATGGACATACCCATTCGCCTGTGGATCTTTCAAAACGAAAGTATTAGAAGTACGGCATTTGCTCTTGCCGACCGGGGGGCAGTGTTAGGACGCTGTATTCCCTCCCGACGGGGATTTCTCCTCCTGCAGGGAATACCGGTACATCCCTTTCGGTACGGCGATCTCGAACCGGGCCCCCCTGCCCGGCTCCCCGGTCTCCGTGATGGTCGATCCGGTAATCCCGAGGATCTCCCGGGAGAGGAAGAGGCCGAGGCCGGTGTTCTTACCGAATCCCCGTTTGAAGATCTTCTCTTTCTCTTCTGCCGGGATCCCGGTCCCGTTGTCCTCTGCGATGAGGACGAGGCCGGTATCAGTCTCCCGGGCAGTAAACCGGAACGACGATACCGCATCCCCTCCATGCCGGATGGCATTGTCGAGCAGGTTGTAGATCACCTTCGGGAAAAGGGGATCTGCATAAATTTCCAGTCCGATAACATCGACGGCGACCGTCACGCCCCCCCGGGAGGCCTCGGGAAATACGTCG
>JAKLEQ010000068.1 GCA_022711635.1 Methanoregula sp.
GAGGATGTTGATCGGCTTTTCTGTCAGGACCTGGACCGGGTGCTTCAGGAGCCTACCGATCCCTTCGCGGCTCTTTCGCTCGATCTCCAGTTTTGTCGTGATCCCGTGAACCTCGTCCTCGATTTGGGGAAGATCTGCGGCAGGGACGTTCTTCTGCTGGAACGGCCCGCGGTTCATCAGATTGTCAAACGTGTCTTTCATTCCCATGCTAGCTCTCCGGTGTCATCGAACTGATCATGATCACGAACATAATACTCCCGAAGGGGATCATCATGTAGGTGATTATATAGAGGAAGATCGGCATTTTTTCTCCGGACAGGGTGGACATGATCGACTGGAGGATGATCAAAAAGAGCATCCCTGCGACCATTGCGGTAACATACGATTCCGCAATAAGCCCAAGCGTATCGAGGAAAAGTTTCTGGGTCTGCCGGTTTTCGAGAGCATACTGTTTCGCCTTGGTCCTGAAATATTCGGTGAGATTGCCTCCGGATGAGATACTCGCCATCGCGCCCTGGAGGAACTCCTTCATCCTCGCACTCGGCGTGGTAGCAGAGACAAGCCTGAGAGCATCGATAAGATCCCGCCCGAAAATGTCGATCTCCCGTGCGATATACCGTGCTTCAACGGAACTCTCCCCGTAGATCGGACTGTCTCCCAGGAGCCGGAAAACCTCGGCTGGTGTGATGCCTGCCGTTGACATGGATGTGATATAATTGATGGCATAGGGGAGCGTCGCATCGATGTTCCTCCGGCGGTTTCCCGCCTCGATATTCGGGTACAGGAGAAACGCGACATAGGTCAGGCCGCCGAAGATGAGCAGGGAGAGTATCGTTGCGACAACGGTACCGATAATGAGGCTGTACTGGTTGAGGCCGACAAGGACTTCAGGGACTGCACCTTTGTATTTGATAAGACTCGGGAGGTTCAGGAGATACGTGACGATCCCGATAACCACCGCCATGCCGAGCCCGACAAGCACCGAGCTGATGACGGCGGTCGACGTATAAACCTCGAACGGGATTTTCGAGCGGGAAGAGATGAGATCATTCCGGAGTGTCGCGTACTGTTCCCGCCTCGCCTTCATCCTTTTCCCGAGGAGATTGAAGCAGAACCGCTGGTAACTATTCATAGATGTCCTTCCTTACGTTCTCGATAACAGCCTCCGGGTCACGGTGGTACGAGATGAGGATCTTGGACACATCCTTATAATGCCGTATCTTTTTGATGCGCATCCATTCAAGGACCTCCTGCCGCCGTTTGAGCTCTTCGCGCATCCGGTTCTCGCTCCAGCCCTTTGCTTCCATGATCTCCTCGAGAAGGTAGGATTTCCCGGAATAGACAATCTCGTCCGTCGCAGATTTCCACCGGAACACTTCATTCGTGATCAGTTCGTTGGTCCTCGGATCGAGATCGAGAATCTCGATGATCTGTTTGTTCCGCCGGATCCTTTTGCCTCCGACTCTCGCCTGGACCTGGACACAGATAAAGTCGAGAGCAGAAAGCATGTTCCGGGGGGTGTCCATCGGCGGGTTCTCGATACGGTGAACGACGCTTGCGACCGAGTCGGCGTGTGTCGTCGAATAGGTTGTGTGGCCGGTGCTCATCGCCTGGAAAAGGGTCTGGCATTCTTTGCCACGGACTTCACCGACAATGATGTATTCCGGGCGCTGCCGCATCGCAGCACGGAGGAGTTCGTACATGTCGATCTCCCCCCGCCCTTCCGCGCCGAAAGAATCTCTCGTGATGCTGGGAATCCAGTTGGGGTGGGGAAGCTTGATCTCACGGGTATCTTCGAGCGAGACGATCTTTGCCATGGGAGGGATGAACAGGGCGATGGCGTTGAGCGAGGTCGTCTTCCCGGAAGCTGTCCCTCCTGCGAAGATCGCGGATTTTCCGTTCTCAACACAGAGCCAGATATAGGCGATCGAGAGCGGTGCAAAGGTATGCCATTCGATCAGGTCCGTCGGCGTGATGGGTTCGTCCTTGAATTTACGGATCGTGAATGTCGACCCGTGTGCGGTTACTTCCTGCCCGAGTGTCATCTGGATACGGGAACCATCCTGCATCGTTGCGTCGAGCATCGGTTCGGCGATGGAGATGTACTTTCCGGCTCTCTGCGCCAGTTTCGTGACAAACGAATCGAGTTCCTCGGCATTATGGTATGCGAGCGAGGTCTTCATGGACTCATAACTCGAGTGGTACACGAAGAGCAGGCTGTTGACACCATCGCAGGAGATATCCTCAATATACTTATCATGCATAACCGCATCGACTAACCCGTCGCCGAGGAAATCCTTGTGCATATTGTACAGGATCTTCTCGCGGGCTGCAGGTGCGAGGCGGATCCCGTAATCCTGCATGATATCATCCGCCGCAGCGCGGAGCTTGTGGCGCGCTTCCTCCTTGCTGATATCCTTTGTATTGATATCGAGGGTTTCGAAGAGCCGTTCCTTCAGCTCTTTTAACAGGTCTTTTTCCGGTTCGGTCAGGATTGGTTCGATGACCTGGTACGTATATTCGTGCGTCGCATGATCATAAACAATCCTTACGTAGGCGTACGGTTCGTTCACCGGGTAGACTTCGATCTCTTCCAGCCCGGGCTTTTCCTGGAAGGTGAGGTCGACAAGCGGTCCGTGAATCTTGGGGTTGTAATCCTCCAGCTCGGGACGGATTACCTTGAACAGGCCTGCGAGGCCGAATTTTTTTGCGGGCGCCGGGGTTGCCGATTTCTCCTTGATGAGATCCGTTTCAAGATCGAGATCCTTGAATCCGGCACTGGAGAATTCCCGCTGCCAGATCTCATTGATCTCCGGGGGGAGGGTCCCGGTTCCCTTCCCCTCGAAAATATTCACCCGGCCATGGAGCTTGATCTCCTCAATCTTGAAATTTGCACTTTTCGGGAGGATCAGGCCGGAAAAATCCTTGATCTGATCGACGGATATTATCTTCTCGTCCCATTCATTCAATTCGGGAGTTTCCGGCGCTTCTTCCACGGGAACTTCAACCGGCGTCTCTTTCTTCCGGGTTGCCGGGGCCGGGCTTGCCATCGTCGGCTTCCTGGGAGCGGATTCAGCCGGAATCTTTTCGAAGGAGGCCGGCTTTGGCGGGGCAACAGGTTTTACCGCGGGTGATTCGGGGCGGGCCGGGGGCATTCTTGCTTCTGCAACCGGCCCCTTTGCCGGGATATCCTTTCCTGCGGCAGGAGCTGGTTCGGTTTTTGCCGCCCCTGACGCCGTCCCGTCCTCCTGTTTCTGTGGCTTTTCAGGAAATTCCCGGACTGGTCCCTGTTCTTTTGGCTTTTTCAGGGCCCCGAGTATCTTCATGAGAGAAGTCTCATCCGGCCCGTTGTCGTCGTTGTTGTCTGTCACGAAAACGTCTCCCCCGACTTTTTCATCATACTTGTATTTGAATAGTTATCTAAAAGATACATCTCCGCGGGAGTATATCTATTCTCCGGACAATCGTGCTTTTTATGATGTGAAAACGTCATATCATCCTTCCATTATCCCAATATGTCACCTATTCACTATTTTCTGAAAGTTCCAATTGAAGGTTTTTAATCGCCACGCGTAACATGCCGAGTTGTGCATCCTTTCTCGCAAAGACACAGAGATAGAGATCGCCACAGGGAGCAATGATGATCTTATTCGTCCCTGTCTCAAGGATCAGCTGGCTGAGCGTGCCGATCTTCATCTCGCGGATAATTTTGATGCCGGCGCGCAGGAGGTCTTCTGCCAGAGCCGCAACATGCTCAAAATCGGCATCCCCGAGGGACTGTACTGCAAACCCTTCGTAAAAAGTCGAGATCGCCACGATGCCGTATAACGAGAGCATCTTTTTGAGACGGTTTTCATCCAGAGGGACCGGCCGTTTGGGCGGGGGATTTTTCCCTTGTGCTGTAAGGGTCAGTCCCTCGCTACGGCAGATGTCGACAGCCTCCCGGAATTCCTCGTCGGAATACGAACGGAGGGAGAATCTCGGCTGAAAATCTCTCTCCCCGGATCCGTAAGGAAACGCATCGGAGGAAAAAGCCTGGAGGTAATGCCCGACGTTGTCGGTATCGGCAGAGCCTATCCTGTCCAGGGCATCGTTTCCCTGGTAAGAACCCCGATCGTCCCGGTAGTACGCGGCAACAAGCGTTCCACCCTGCGCAAGAATAAAACCAAATCCCTGTGCGGTCTCGATATCGATCGTTCCCTGAAATGAGACGAGCCGCTGGACGGCCCGGTCTTCCTGCGGGTTGGTAATGATCCCGCTGTCAGTGCCTTCAGGAAGTTTCATGGTAAGTTTTTACAGCGCAGCGATGATCCGTTCCTTGTTCTTTTTGAGTTCGTACCGGATCCTTCCGATATTCGATGAGCTGTCGGCAACAATTGCGATGAGTTCATCGGGAGAGAGCGGTGAGAGGATGATAGGGCCTTTTTCGAGTTCGACCAGCATCTGGTGGAGATCACCCTTTCCGAGAGTACTTCCCATTGCCTCCGATGTTCCAAGGCCGGTTGAAGCCATCGCACCAAGAGCTTCGATATCGACCTTCCCGGAAACGGCACTCTCGATCACGAATCCATCTCTTCCCACGACAACTGCTGCAGATACACCTTCAACTTTTAAAAATTCCTCGAGTAAAGGCTTTAACATCGTGCCACCACACGTGATAAATGTATTGTTCACGTCTTATTCTATTAAAAACTTTAGGCCGATTTCGTAAATATCTCCTTCCAGAACCCGGAAAGCGCAAAATCCTTTCGGTTTTCCCTGATTTCCGGAGAAAGCCGGGCTTGCCCGAACGCCCGGCTGCTGCGATCCCTGTCGGGAACCCATAAGATTTTCCCTTATAAAACATGAACAATGAGATAGTATGCAATTGCCGAGGGGAACGTTCCGCTCCATCCAGAAAGGGGTGAATTTCCGAGAGTTTCTCGCAGAAATGGTCTCCTCGCGGTTTACGGGTACCTGCACCATCTCTTCGGTCATCCTGAATGGTACCCTTGTGTTCCGGAGCGGAACCTGTGTCCTTGCCAAGGTTCAGGACCAGTATGGCGACAGAGGTTGGGAGGAGGTCATGGCAGTCCCTGATCTTGTCACTGACCTTGCCCTTTCCGATTTCAATACCGCCCAGATCCAGCTCGCTCTCGATTTCAACAAAAAGGCACGTGTCACGATGCCGATGGCACCGGTCTTTGCAAAAACCGATCATCCGGTGCAATCCGGTAAGAGTATATCCCGTGAACCCGTCAGAGCACCCTCCCCAATACGACGGGAGCAGAAGAAGAGAGAATCTCCTGTCGTCTCTTCTGCCCGGGAAACCGCAGGTACTGCGGGGATACTCTCTCCAACTCCAAAGGACGTCCGCGAGGAAGTTCCGGAGACCGCCCCTGAGCCAGCCCCTGAACCCGCCAGGCAGGAAGAAGGACAGCGGGCGGAAGGGAGCAAAGAAGCTGTTCCGGAGGACCTGCCAAGAAAACCGGATAAAACCCCGGGATCTCTGGAGGAAAGCGATCTGGATATGTTCGATTCCATGGACCTTGACGATGTGGCACTGAAGATCCGGAAGGACTGTAAAATTATCCTGAAGCAGTTGCAACTGGACCACCTCACGGAAAAATAGCCCCCTCATTTCTATGAAGTTCGATATCCTGCATTCATTCTACAAGCGATGGAGAACTAGGCCTCAGGATTCCCCGGTTGCAGTCCCGCCGAAATCCCCGGACCTGACCCCGGATGGGGGGAAAGCTCGTTTTCGGAGTGAAACGGATACGAAGGCACCGGAATATCTTCCGCAGGATAATCGTGCCGTTTCGATGACCTCGCATGAGGACGGTAATCTGATGGATGGTTTGGCAGAGGTATCCGATGATACCGGTATCGCGAAACGCAGGAAGGGAATCATTGACGGAATCGAATACCATCCGGACATTTTTTCGAGTCTCCGCGAACTGTGCAGGAAGTACGGCCTTGCCGAGCTCACGCTTGCGACCGATGATGGTCTCATTGTTGCCACGTCTGCCGACAGGGATGTCGAGTTTGATGCTGTCCACTACAGCCAGGTGGTCCAGCTCATGGCTACCCCATCCGAACCCGATGTCAGCCTCTTCCAGATCCGCCATAAAGGATCCCATCTGATCGGAATTATTCGGTCGGATCGTCACATCAATCCCATCATGAGAGAGGAGATCAGGGATGATACAAAAGTTATTTTACAGTGGTGGTTATAACTGAATTATACGAATTCATTGATTTGTCCAATATAAATTTGGTCAAAATACCAGGAAGAACAGGTGCCCAATGGTAAAAGTATACACAATCGCTTCCGGCAAGGGAGGGACCGGGAAAACAACGGTATCAGTCAACCTCGGGACTACGCTTTCACAACTCGGGAAAGAGACCTTTATCATGGATGCTGATATCGGGATGGCAAACGTTGGACTTCTTCTTGGCCTCCAGGACGCACCCGTCACCCTCCATGAAATTCTTGCGGGGAAAGGCACGCTCGACGAAGCCCTGTACGAAGGTCCCGCGGGATTGAAAGTCATACCGAGCGGGCTTTCGCTCCAGGGATTTCAGCAGGCGGATCCGGAACGAATCCGCGATGTGATGGGCGAGATCATAAAACGCTGCGATTATCTCCTGATCGACGCTCCTGCAGGTATCAGCAAGGACGGGGTCGTCCCGCTCGCCGTTGCCGATGAGGTTATTCTTGTCGTTAACCCCGAGCTTTCATCGATTGTCGATGCACTCAAAACGAAGATCCTCACCGAGGTTGTTGGAGGACAGGTTCTCGGATCGATCATCAACCGTGTTGACCAGGAAAAGGTTGATGTGATAACGAAGAAGATGGAAAAAGTGCTCGGCGTCAAGGTTATCGGCCTCATCCCGGAAGATCCCAATGTCAGGAGATCGGCGGCAGCCAAAACCCCGATCGTCGTAAAATACCCGGCGTCTCCTGCGACCGTTGCTTTCAAACGAATTGCCGCAGACCTTGTCGGCGTCGCATACAAAGAGGATAAAACCTCACAGCAGAAAGAAGGATTTATCGACCGGTTCAGCAAGGCACTCTTTAAGAGAAAATAACCCCTTTTCCTGCGATTGTTACTCTGAAGTCGTTCGTTTTTTCCCGATCAAATATCACTGTTCTATCGTTGTGCCATACGGATCTGGGATAATGTCTTTTCCCGTAAGATCACGATGACCCCGAACAGCTCGTTCTGATCATCCTTCAATGGCCGGACCGTGACAGAAACCGGTTTCTGCTTGCCGTTATGCGTTACCAGAGCCGTGTTGGTCTCGTGGGTGACAACGATCATCTGCTGGACAACTTCCGGTACAGGATCGATAACGGGGTCCTTTGTCTGGGTGTTGATGAGGGTTATCATCGTTTTTGAAGATTTCATCATCAGGTCCTTCTCCATCAGTTCAAGGAGCCGCGTGGTATACGGATTGATGAATACGATCCGTCCCTTGAGATCGGTGACGATCACCGCCTCCAGTGCGGTGAGAATCTTCTTGGTATCCCCGATAACAAACCTGTCAAGATACTGTGACCGGATCTCATGGTTATGGAGTGCAAGCGCAATGTTTGAGATAAGTTCGTTTTCCGTGAATGGTTTGATGAGGTACCCGTAGGGTTGCGCAGCCTTTGCTCTCTCCAGCAGGTGTTCGTCACAATACCCCGTGAGAAAGATCACCGGGAAGTGAAACAGAGAGTAGATGAATCGTGCGGCGGTGATCCCGTCCATCAGGCCGCTGAGGTTGATATCCATAAGGACAAGATCGGGATGGAGATCTGCTGCCCTGATCACCGCATCTTCCCCTGACGAGACTTTTCCGGAGACGTGATATCCTTTTTTTTCCAGAATCAGGGTGATCAGGTTGGCGATGATCTCGTCGTCTTCAACAACCAAGATCTGACGGGCAGCGGTCATAGGTTACGTGTGGTATCCAGTGATTACTAGCATTATTATATATAAAAAAGGTTTGTGGGAGGAACAAACGGTTACGAGGGTTTGTTGGTGATGGTAAATACGCAGTGCTCATCGCCCCTGGACCGGCACTTGATCTCTTTTCCCTGGACCTTGATGCCAAACGCCCCCTCGACAATCCCGGTAAGAAGGCCTGTGGTACAGAAACAGACATTTTTACCGGTCGTTCCGAATGCCTCGGATTCGACGGTATGCTCAAGCGTGATCGTTTTTGTTTTTGTCGCCTCCTCCCACTCGGTTTTTATCAGCCTGAACCACCCCATCTGGGAATAAAAGGCGAACGCCATGTCCACGAGCGTGTTGGGATT
>JAKLEQ010000069.1 GCA_022711635.1 Methanoregula sp.
CCTTCTTCCGGCCAGTTCTGGTCCTGCATGATAAAAAAAATTACTGGAGTTCGGCGATAACTTCTGCTTTCAGGCTCGCTTTGCCACCGGTCGGCGTAGCGAGCTCCTTGCCGCAGACGACGCAGGTGACAACCGTGCTTGCCTTGTCAAAGACCGTCTGCTCGTTCTCGCAGTCCGGGCATTTTACTTTTAAGAATTTGCTCCTGTTCTGTCGGTTCTCCTTAACCATACCTTCTCACTCCGTCAGTTCGAACTTAGCGACGCGGTATCCCTTGCGCAGGTGGGCCTTCCCGCAGGTCGTGCACCGGTACCGGACATTGATCTTCTTCGTCGGCTTGTCGCCACCAGGGACCTTTGAGAACTTGCCCATGTTCCCGATGGTTCCCCTGCGTGCCTTCTGCCGGTCGATCCAGTGGAGGCCGGTCGTCTTTCCTTTCTTGACTTTCTCTACCTCGTGCAGCTGGTGGTTCCTGCAGAAGGGGCAGTAGGTCTTGAATTTCGCTGGCATCTTCATGAAAATTACCCCGTTTCTTTATGGCGAATACCATTACTATTTGCAGACATTCGTATTTAAGGCTGTGGGGCTTGTCACCCCGGCCCGGATGATACTCGTGGCGAAGAGTGATCAGTCTGGGTGCTGCGATATGAAATAAGTATTCGTGCAAAACGTGGCCGGCCCAGGGGTGCCGGCCGGTGTGCGGGGAGAAAAGGCTCACACGACTCCCGTTAACGGGAATGCCGTTCGGCGGCATGATACCCCGGCTCCTGTCCGACAACAGTAGCCGGGCTACGCCACCGTAAAAGAACGGGGACTATTGTTTGAGGGATACGGCCCGGTTGCGCCCGATGAGGACTTCGGCGTTGCGCTCGGGCATCATCAGGATATCTCCCCGGGAGAGGTCATAGGTCCTGCCGTCCACCCCCATAAACGTGTCCATGTCCGCGAGTACCCGGATAAGGGTGTACGGGGGCTTTACCTGTGCCGGGTGTTTCCGTGCAGGTTCTCCGGTTGCCGGCATCTCATCCGGCGGACACCCGGCAGGGAGTGTTTCCGATACCGGGGGAGCCACGGGGGGAGCCTGCACTGCCGCTGCTTCTGTTCCGGGCACCTCCGGCAGAGGGTGTACGGCAGGAGAGGGTGCCGTACTCACCTGGTCCGTCAGCCGCGCCTGCGGGGAATTCTGGACCAGTGCGTCCTGGCATGTCCCGATGGCGGCAACGATCCGGTCGAACATCTCCCGTTCCCGCGGGATCAGTTTTTTCAGTTCCTCCCGGTCGATATAGTGACCCTGCGCATGGTTCTCGGCAAGCGTAAGACTCTTTCTGGCCCGGATGGCAAAGAGGTCGGCAACCGTCTCCCGGATACTGACGGTCTCTTCGATCAGCGTGCGTGCCTCGTCAGAGAGGGGGTCCTCAATTGCGTACACCCGTTCCATCAGCGAGGCGATCGCTGCATGGGCGCGGTCATAGAGGTCTGGCGGGATCTGGGTGAGCCTTCCGGTCTCCCGTTCCGAGAGAACAACCTTCCGCAAATCCTCGAGCCCCGCCATCCGCCAGCCCCTTGAACCTCACGCGATCTCTGCCATGCCCCGGCAGCATAAAAAGACTGCAACCGCCTCGGGTACAGTAGTGATCCCTTTTGTAAGCTGATAAGTGCTTCCGAGCATCGGGGTCGGGCGGGGGAGGGTCACATCGATGCGGACGTTGCGCGTCCCGAAAACAACCGCATCAACGAGGGGATCGAACGCTGCGAAATCCCTCGCTTCGATCGGCTGCACCCGCATCCCGCTCCCCCCGTGCAGGGAGGTTGGCATCCGGATGAGCCGCTTGGTATCGGTCGTGACCGGTTCGTCGGCAAGTGCCGCCCGTTCCCGGAGCCGGCGCCGGAACTCGCCCTCCTCGGCAGCAACGAGTTCGGAGAGCCCCGGGTACTTTTTGAACAACCGGGGATTTGGGGCACCGGTGACGTCCCTGATGATCTCCTCGCGGTGCTTAAGGATCCGCCCGGCATTCGTCTTGCCGATCCCCGGAACTGCCGAAAGATGGGCTGTTGCTTCCTCGTCCGGCAGCGTTCCGAGCCAGGTCAGGTACTCGGAGAGTGTTGCCCGGTACCGGGCCTGCCAGCCGGAGGCGGGGCGATCCCTGCCGCCCAGCATCGCGGCCGGGTCGATCCCGATTCCGCAGACATAGTCGATCATCTCCCTGCGCTCGGCGCTCCCCCAGTTCCGGAACGCGATGTCCCGGATATGGATGTGGTAGCCGCGCCCGCCCGAGAAGACGACCTCGATAGCTTTCCGGTCGATGCCGAGCTCATCCGTCAGCATGGCAAGGAGCTTCTCCGTTTCGACCTTGACACGGGCAAGCATCGCATCGAACGGTCCCCTCATGATGTGATCGGCATCGAGGTCGAAGATGAGGTCTGCCCCGCACCATCCCTTGTCCTTCATGTTCCCGGCATCCGGCCGCTCGTAGTACGCGCTCGAGTAATAGACATGGGCGGGGACGAGGTTCCGGATGTAAGCGAGGGCATCGTCTTTCCCCGCAAACCCGATGTGCCGGCGCATGTGGATCTCCGGGTAGCCTGGCGAGAAGAGCACGTACCCCCATTCCCGCTGCTCGATGGCGGGGGGGGCGATCAGCGCAGCGTTCCCGTAGTATTCGGCGAAACGCTGCCGGACAAAGGCGAGGGTTGCGGGTTTCATCTCAGCATCCCAGATCCTTTGCCATGTATGGGCCTTCCCGTTCATATCCCTGCCTGCGGTAGTAGGGACGCACACCGATCCCGCTCATGATGGCGAGACGGGAGAACCCGGCATCACGGGCGATCTCCTCTGCCCTTGCCAGGAGCTCCATCCCGAACTTCCGGTGCTGGTACTCCTCGTCCTCTGCTTTTTTCCCGACCGGGACGATGCTGCCGTACACGTGGAGTTCCCGCATCAGGGCAGCACCGTCGAGGTACGGGAAGAACGGTTCTGCCGGGAACCGGAGCCGGGAGAACCCGATCAGGGAGTCGCCGGCAACAGCGGAGATGAAATGTTCCGTCCCCCCGCAGCAGTCATAGGTGATCGTCTGGACCACCGGTTCGCAGTCCGATGGCGCCCTCCCGATCTCCCGGCACCGGATGCACCTGCAGCGCCCGCCCTGATCCTTCAGCCGGCCCGCGGCGAGCTGCCGGAAGTTCGAGTGCCGGGAACCCGCGACGATCAGCTTCGCCGGGATATCGCGCTGGATCCGCTGGAGCCTTGTATACTCGGGGATCTGCGATTTTGCATACGCGACGAGGCCGACCATCTCTTCCTCGCTGTACGGCGAGTACTCCCCGTTCCGGTACAGCGCCTCGATCTCGGACCCGGGCGTGACCAGCGTCGGGTAGATCTTGAGGAAGTCCGGCCGAAACCGGGAATCGGCGAATATCGTTTCAAACATCCTGCGGTCCGCATCGGTATCCGAACCGGGCATGTTTGGCATCATGTGGAAGCCGACCTTGAGCCCTGCGTCCCGCAGGAGCCGGTTCGCCCCGACAGTATCCGCCACCGTGCACCCCCGGCGGTTGATGGCGAGGATACGGTCTTCGGTATGCTGGACACCCAGTTCGACCTTGGTCACACCGAGGGAGAGCATCCGTTCGATGTGTTCGCGCCGGCACCAGTCCGGCCGGGTCTCGAAGGTTATCGCGACGCAGCGGACCGCGGCGGTCTCGTTGGTTGTGCAGATCTCCCCGAAATTTTGTGCCTCCGGGGACGGTCCTTTGGTCGTCCCATAGTCATTCATCGACTGGATGCAGCGGGATACAAACTCCTGCTGGTACTCCGGTGTCCGCGCTGTCATTGTCCCGCCCATCACGATCAGTTCCGCCTTATCGACACGGTGCCCGAGCAGCTCGAACTGGGCAAGCCTGACCCGGACCTGTTCGTACGGGTCGTACCCATGCTCGCGTGCCCGGAGCGCTGCCGGCTCCTCCCCGGTATAACTCTGGGGGGATTTGAAGGGGTGGTCGGGACCGCCCGGACAGGGGAGGCACTTCCCGTGGGGGCAGGGCGCCGGTGATGTCATGACGGCGATGGGCGCAACCCCCGAGAGCGTCCGCGAGGGTTTGACCAGGAGAAGCCGGCGAAGGTTCTCGTGCTCCTGTGGGAGGGCTGCCGCGAGCAGGGCGGAATTTTTCGGGACGACGGGGAGGCTGTACTTCCGGCAGACCGCGATCTTCTCGGCGATGATCCGGGGATCTCCCGGCGGTAAGTCAATGATGCGGGAGATGATCTCCCGTAACGCACGGTCCTCGTCCATAAAAGAAGTTAGTGTTCGGCTGCCACGCTCTGGGTTGCAGCATCGGTAGAATAGGATACCACCGGCGGTTTGTGCCCGTGGAGGTGGGTGACAATCTCGTCGCCCAGCACAAGGAGGGCTTCCTTGTGGGCTTTTTTATCTTTGTGAATGTGAACAGGAGAGATGGTCAGGGAGTTATAACGGTTGGTGGGAATTTCTTCACTGGTGACGCCTTCATAGTACTTTTTGATGTGAATCATCAGCATATGCAAGTGGAGTAACTCTTCTTTCTGCACACTATCACCTACCACAAAAAATTACATTTCCGGGACGCATGATATACCTTTTTGGTGATCTTTATATCCGATCACGTGCGGGTGTCCGGAACGCTAATCGGGCTTGCAATCGGGGACGCTTTTGGCGCGCCGCTGGAAGGCCTGCCTCCGCCGTATGAGCCGATCATACAAATGCTCCCGGGCGGGAGATTTCCCCGCCGGAAAGGCGAGATCACCGACGATACCCTGCAGGCGCTTGCGGTCGCGGAGTCGCTCCTCGCCTGCCGGGGCTTCGATCCCGGTGACCTGATGACCCGGTTCGTTGCGGTTTACCGCGGGAACCCACAGTGGTTCGGCCCGACATCCACGAAGGTCTTCGACCTCTTCATCGGCGGCACTCCCCTGTGCGATGCTGCACGGCTGGCCCATGAACAGGCCGGCGGCAGCCGGAGCAACGGGAGCGTGATGCGGGGATTCCCCCTCGGTGCCTGGTACGCCCCTGATTCCGTGTATGACGTCAGCATCGCCTGTTCGCGGCTGACCCATCACGATCCTGTCGCCGCTCATGCCTCCGCGTTCCTCAACCTGATGGTGAGCCGCATGTGCCGGGGCGAATCCCGTGATTCGGCATTCCGGGCTGCGGTTGCCGCGTGCCGGGACGGCGAGGTTATGCGTATGCTGGGAAGCTATAAAGAACATCCCCCGGAGCCGTCTCTCGACGCAGTACTGTGCGCCCATGCCGCCCTGCACTGTTTCATGCACGCGGGATCGTTCGAGGAGGCCCTGGTGACGGCGGTAAATCTCGGCGGCGATGCGGACACGATCGGGGCGTGCACCGGGGCTCTTGCGGGGGCGTGCTGGGGAGCCGATGCGATTCCCGGCAGGTGGCTCCGGGATCTTGAGGATCTCCGGCATATCAGGACGGTTGCGGAGGAACTGGCTTTGAGAGGACAAGACTAAGGCCGGATACCCTCCCGGCCAGGTATGAGAGCAGAACAGCGCGGTTGATTGAGATAAATGGCTGGTTCAATTGATTTTTCTCCTCCGGTATCCCAGAAGGCAATTACTCCAAAATCCAGAATCCATTCATACCGGATACCGTGAACATCATGAAAACACTTAAGCATTTTTTTCCCATCGTGACCGTTGCGATCCTTGCAGCCATGCTCTGTTGTGCCGGATGCACGACATCCCGTACGACGAGCGGCGTTCCGATGATGACAACCGTTCCACCCGCTCCCGCGCAGACCCCGGCAGCGACCCTCACTGCAGTCCCCGGAACATACCTTACCTTCGCAGATCTTCCGGAGGGGATTACCATAACCTACCCTGCAGACTGGGAGATCGAGAAGGTCTCGTCGTTAACGCTCAAGGATTACGGGAGGACGACGCGGACCGTCGCAGACCTCTATTCAACGGATATCACCCCGGACCGGGCCCGGTCCGCCGAGCCGAACCCGGATGATTCAAGGAATACACACCTCTCCATCGATATCGAACCCGAGCTCATCACGAACTTCGAAGGGTATTTCCACAATGCCTCGCTCGCCCTCGACAGCAAGTACCGGAAATACAAGATAACGAAGCACAACTACCAGCTCCAGATGTCGGTCACGGATGACTTCTCCGGCTACCCGTCGTACCAGCTGAACTTCGACGGGACGGGTGTCCGGGGATCCTACATCTTCACGAATGTCGACGGGAAGGTCTATATCTTTGCATTCCGGAACCCGTCCCCGTACTCGCAGGAGGTCGCCGACATCATCCGTTCGGTAAGGATTGACGGGTAACGCCCGTTGCCGGATGCCGGTCGATCCGACAACGTTCTTTTTGTCCGGAACAGGACACGGTTCCCGCAGATCGCTCCCCCCCATGAGGACGATGGAGCGTGATCGCGGCCATCCCGCACCCCTAGTACCCGGTCCATGAGGCATGACCGGTTCGGCCGAAAAACGAGAAACCGTAGCTTCGGGAAGCGGCGTTCATTCGGCCGGAAACGACTTCCCCTTCAAATCGCGGGAGGGTTCGCCCCGGGGGCGGGATGGGTGGGGGACGCGGGAAGATGCTGAAGGGTTTTTTCGCGCAATGGAAAAGGATCATCCGGAAGATCCCCCGCTCACCTCGTTCAACCACAGAAAGAGGACAATGCAGCTGAAGATGATGGCAGGGATACCTTCTCCCGTTCTGCCATCCTTTTTGATGGCAGACCCGGCCGAAAACGCCTGGAATTTCCACGGTTCCCCGATGGGTATACCTTCAGAAAACCTGCGGGAGGAAGGACCGTTTCGTTGCATGGGAGGCAAGACAACCGGCGGCATCGTCAGGAACCGCACGCCAGCGGCTTTTCAAAGGGATTTCCCGGATTTTCCCGGGGGGCTTCCTGGGCATTCGCTCCCGGGAAAAAGAGAGAAAAAGAGATTAGGAGTATGTTTGCGATGTATGAAGTACTGGAGGCGTGGAGTGCATGGTCTCATGCACCGTCGCATTTGCCGGGGAGGAAGTCTCCGGCCCATAACGGAAAGGCCGTGTCCTTTCCGGTGAAATACCCGGGGCACTGTCCGCGGGGCCCTGTATGTTCGCTGTCTTTTAACGACCGTATGGCGGAACAGAGTTCCACGACACGGACCTCGAAGACGTTCTGGAGGTGCCGCCGCAGGTCATATCCTGATGGTGTCGCAAATGCCCGGGTGAGATCTCCCCTGAGAGCCTTGAGCTGACGGAGGTTGTCAGCGACATTGGTAATGTCATAGCCGTTCCCCTGGAGGTAGGCAAGGAGGCATTCCGTTCTCCTGACGGTCTTATCAAAGACATCAAGGGCAAAGGTTGAAGGTACCTCCTGATCCGGACGCGTGTCCATGGGGGCGGCGTTGCTTTTCCGGATCGACGGGTTGATCGTTCGTGGCTGGAGATAGGTCGCATACAGGCAGATGTTGGCAGTCTGGAATTCTCCTACCATGGATGACCCCCCAAAGGCATACTCTTCCAGGAACGGGGAGATCCCTGATGACAACAGGCAGATGCGCATGGATGGAACGACCGTCCTTCCGGACCGTGAGAGAACCATTCCCTGCCGGAAATCCGCGTTGCCGGACACCGTTTTGCCTGCAATCCCGCGGGGTGTGCAATCCCGCGGGAAGAACCCTGTCGTGCGATGACCGGAAAAACAGGGTCCGGAGACATGACCGTTCCAAATACCATCCTGCCAGATTTCATCGGTATCTCCTTCTTGTGGTGCGGTTGTTGTGCGCGTTTGGTCTGACCGGTGACACGCCGAGCTGGTGTATCACCTTACCATCTCATCTGCCCAGCGGAAGATAAATTCCGTTCATATACCGGGTTGAAGGGGATAACCCCGGGGTTCAATGAATGAACCGGCAGTATCGGGGAATACGGCGTCAGGTTAGCTGGGCAGAGGGTTAAAAAGGGCTGGGAAAGAATGTATAGTGAAGCCCAATGAATCCGGAAGACCGATCCCCGACGCTCATCGTGGACGAACACGGCGATTCCCTCGATGAACTCTCCGAGTATCTCGATGTGCTCTCCAGCAGTGCACGGTTAAAAATTCTCCGCTTCCTGGAGAGAAAGCCCCGCGACGCCCGGGCTATCTCCCGGGAGATCGAGACGAGTTACGAGAACACCAAGAAA